>QHBY01000608.1 GCA_003244245.1 Pseudonocardiales bacterium | reverse complement strand
GAGCAGCGGCACCGGAAGGATTCGATCGCGGCTACTACGTGCGACCAACAGTCTTCGCTGACGTTGACCCAGGGTCGGGGCTCGCGCAGGAGGAGATCTTCGGACCGGTTCTCAGTGTCATGTCCTACGACCAGATCGAGGACGCTACGCGGATCGCCAACGGGACGGCCTATGGGTTGTCGGCCGGCATCTGGAGCGGGTCGCAGGCCGAGGGAGTCGAGCTCGCGCGCGATCTGCGTGCAGGTGAGGTGCAGGTCAACGGAGCACCGTTCAACGTGCGAGCGCCGTTCGGCGGTGTCGGGCTATCTGGCTACGGCCGAGAGCTCGGCGCCTACGGCATCGAGGAGTTCCTCCGGACGAAAGCCGTCCACCTCGCTGCCGTCGCAACAGAACACTAGGGCGTTGTGACGTCTACGTTTCCCGCGCACTTGCTGCCCGCGACCGCCCGGGCCGCGCGGGACGGACTCGAGATCGGCGGCCTACCCGTGGCGGATCTCGTCACGTCGTTCGGCTCACCGCTAATCGTCTACGACGAGAAGCACCTGCGTGCGCGCTGCGGGGAGATCCGATCAGCGTTCCCCGACGGTGCGTCTTATGCGAGCAAAGCCTTCCGTTGCCGGGGTATCGCGCAGTTGGTACACGAAGAAGGTTTGGGCCTCGACGTCGCGAGCGGGGGCGAACTCGCGATCGCGCTCGCCGCCGGTGTTCCACCGGAACGACTGACCCTGCACGGCAACAACAAATCGCTCTCCGAGTTGCACGCCGCACTGACTGTCGGGGTAGGCCGCATCGTCGTGGACAGCGACGACGAACTGAATCGACTCGAGACACTCGCTCACGAAATGACGACCGGTCCTCGGGTGTTGGTCCGGGTCAACCCGTCCGTCGCTGCCGTCGATACACATCGCTCGATCCGCACAGGACATGAAGCGTCCAAGTTCGGTGTGGCTCTGGAAGACGGACGGGCTGAGGCCCTCGTATGTCGGGTCCGCCAGTCGAGACGGATGCGATTCGGCGGAGTTCACATCCACATCGGATCGCAGATGACCGACCTGGCGCCGCTTCGCCAAGCCATCGGGTCAGCTGCATCCTTCGCGTCCAGTGTCGACGCCGAGGAACTGATCGTCGGCGGAGGACTCGGCGTCAGCCATGGGTTGAACGACAATGCGCCCGATATCGCAACTTGGGGAGCACTCGCTCGTCAGAGTGCTGAGGACGGTGGATTTCGCGGACCTGTTCTCGCCGAGCCCGGTCGGGTTCTGACGGCGACGGCAGCTGTCACGCTGTACACGATCGGGACCATCAAACGCCGAGCGACCACCACACTGCTCGCGGTTGACGGCGGCATCAGCGATAACCCACGCCCAGCGCTCTATCAATCCGTCTACCATCCGCTCCTCGTGCGGCATCCGTACGCTACGGCCGATATCGGGGACTACACCGTGGTGGGGAAGAACTGCGAGTCCAGCGACACCTTTGCCCGCGACGTCGACATTCCGGGTAATCCACAGCTCGGCGACGTCCTGTGCCTCCCAGTCACTGGCGCCTACACCTACGCGATGGCGTCGCACTACAACGGGCTCGGCCGTCCAGCCGTCGTGCTGGTCCGCGACGGTGCCGCACGCCCGATCTTGCGCCGGGAGACAGTCGAGGACCTTCTCCGCGTGGATCTGGTGAGCTGATGAGCCCACTGGCGCAGCCAGCGCACGAAACCGCCGATGCCGTGGTTGTCGGTGCCGGGATCCTCGGAGCCGCGATTGCCCTCGAGCTCGGCCGAGCGGGTCGCAAGGTCGTTGTCGTCGATGCCGGTCCCGGGCCCGGTGCTGGCTCGACCGGCGCCTCATCGGCGATCGTCCGGATGCACTACAGCAGGCGAGACAGCGTGGTCGCGGCGTTGGACTGCTACCACGACTGGCTCTCATGGTCGGACTACCTCGAATTCGAAGGCACCGGCGCAACGATTCGATTCATCCACACCGGGGCGCTCGTACTCGACGGCGCGGACACGCCCCGCCGAGCGTTCACCGATCATCTGGCCGCTGTCGGTATCAACTACCGCGAACTTGACGCCACGCACATCGAAGAACTCTTCCCTTCCCTCGATGCGCGCACATTTGGCCCGCCCGCCACACCTGGATCCGACGATTTCTGGCGCGCGGCCGGCGCGCCGCTCGGAGGCTTCTACTACGACGCAGCCGGGTACATCGACGATCCCCAACTCGCGGCCCGTAACATCTGCGCATCGGCGACCTACCGCGGCGCGCGATTCCGGTTCCGCGACACCGTGGCAGCTGTCCTGCAGCACTCGGGCCGGGCAACAGGCGTGAGGCTCCTCTCCGGCGAAACCATCTCGTCCCCAGTGATCTTGAACGCCGCAGGTCCGGCCAGCGACGCACTCAACAAACTCGCTGGTGTCACCGACGACATGTCGGTGCGCGGCCGGCCCTTGCGGACAGAAACCCACGAGATCTCTGCGCCGCCGGGGTTCACGACCGACGAGGGCGCACCCTTCGTCACCGATCTGGACATGGGCGTTGCGTTCCGACCCCATGGCCGAGACAGGCTGCACATCAGCAGCATCGAACCGCAATGCGACGCGCTGGAGTGGATCGACGATCCGTGGCAGTTCAACAACGCTGCTACCCAACAGCCCTACGTCCGGCACACGCTGCGGGTGGCTCGCCGGATGCCCGCGCTGAAAGTGCCGCACAAGGCGAGCGGTATCGGCGCGCTGTATGACGTCACGCCGGACTGGACGCCGATCTTCGACCGCAGCATGCTCGACGGCTTTTACCTGGCCTGCGGCACCAGCGGGAACTCATTCAAGTTGGCGCCCATGGTCGGTCGAGCGATGGCCGCCATCATCGCCGCGAGCGAGAACGGTCTGGCCGCGGACTCCCCGCCCATAAGCATCGCGGCCGCACATCTCGATGAAACAATCGATCTTGCCCTGTTCTCGCGCCGCCGTCGTGTAGATCGCGAACTCAACAACGTGATCGCGTGAGCCTCAAGGTCTCCCCGGATGTCGGGGAGCCACAACTGAGGCCGGTCACGATATTTGGTCCCGACTTCCCGTTCCCGTTCGACGAATGGCTCAGCCACCCTGCTGGGATCGGGACCGTCCCCGAGGTCGCCCATGGGGAGGAGGTCGCGATCGTTGGTGCGGGCATCGCAGGAGTTGTAGCGGCGTACGAGTTGATGAAACTGGGCCTTAAGCCCGTCGTCTATGAGGCCGCCCATTTCGGCGGACGTCTGCGCTCACATGAATTCCCCGGGGCCGATGGGGCACTCGCCGAGCTTGGCGGAATGCGCTTTCCTATCTCCTCCTCCACGTTCTTTCACTACGTGCACAGCCTTGAGCTAGCCACTGAGCCGTTCCCGAACCCGCTTACGTCAGCAGCGCCGAGCACCGTGATTGATCTCGAGGGACAGTCGTACTACGCCCGGACTCTGTCCGACCTTCCGCCACTGTTCACGGAGGTCGCTGTCGCGTGGCTGACCGCACTGGAGGCGCACGCCGGCTTCTCGGCCATACAAATCGCAATTCGAAACCGCGATACCGCCGTCTTGAAATCGCTCTGGAATGCTCTTGTCGAGCAGTGGGACGATCGGACTTTCTATGACTTCGTGGCGACGTCGAAGGCGTTCTCGGCCCTCTCCTTCTTTCATCGAGAAGTGTTCGGCATTGTCGGCTTCGGTACCGGCGGATGGGATTCGGACTTTCCAAATTCGATGCTTGAGATCCTTCGAGTCGTGCTCACCAATTGCGACACAGACCAGCGATTGATCACCGGCGGCTCCGAGCAGGTACCCCGTGGACTGTGGCGGCGCGCCGAATCGGGCCTGACGCATTGGTCCGACGGGACTTCTCTCGCGTCACTGCATGGAGGTGCCCCGAGGTCCGGCGTCACCCGGATATCTCGAGCGACGAATGGAAACCTCGCGGTTACCGACGTCTGGGGCGCCGAGCGGCAGTACCCCGCTGTTCTGGTGACATGCCAGAACTGGCTACTCACTACGCAGATCGATTGTGACGAGTCTCTGTTCTCGAACAAGATGTGGACCGCGCTGGATCGAACCCGATACATGCAGTCGTCGAAGACCTTCGTCATGGTCGATCGGCCCTTCTGGAAGGACAAGGACCCACGCACCGGACGCGATGTCATGAGCATGACGCTCACCGACCGCCTGACCCGAGGGACCTATCTGTTCGACAACGGCCCTGACCGCCCTGGTGTGATCTGTCTGACCTACTCGTGGATG
>QHBY01000607.1 GCA_003244245.1 Pseudonocardiales bacterium | reverse complement strand
GACGCCGATCAGATCGTGTTCCTAGCTGACGGGCAGATCTCCGGAATCGGAACTCATCACGAACTCCTGGCCACCAGCCCCGGTTATGCGCAGCTGTATCGGCTGCACCAGCAGCGCGATACACCGGCCGCGGCGGACCTCCAGCTGCAACCGGAGCTGATATGACCACACCGCCCGATCTCGCGGTTCGCGCCAGCACCGACCGGGTGCCCGACGACGGCCCTCCGGCGCATCCCCCGGGCCACCTGCTCGCACCCGGTTACCAGGTGATCGAGCACGTGCGCCGCGGGGAGGATCTGGACAGCTACGAGGCATGGAGCTCGCAGCGCTACTGCCGGTGCTTCATCAAGACACTCCGGCCCGACTACACCAGCGACGCGTCCGCGCGGCGTCACTTGCAGCGCGAGGCGCGCTTGCTGCTGTCCCTGACTCACCCGCACCTGGTCCGGGCCTACGAATACATCAAACCCGATTCAGCGCAGCCGCCGGTGCTGGTCCTGGAGAACCTCACCGGCGCCACCTTGAGCTACCTGCTCGACCGCGGCCGGCAACGGCTCGGCGCGCAAGATCTGGGCCACCTCGGCCGGCACCTGTGCTCGGCCCTGCGTTACCTGCACAGCCAGGGCCATCTCCATCTCGACGTCAAACCCAGCAACATCATCGCTTGCGACGGCGTCGCCCGCCTGATCGACCTGAGCCTGGCCCGCCCTCCCGGCCGCTGCTCCGCTGGTCTCGGCACCCCCGGCTACATGTCACCCGAGCAGGTCGCCGGCGGTGACGTCGGGGCGCCCGCGGACGTCTGGGGCATCGGTCTGGTGCTTTACCAAGCCGCCACCGGGCTACAGCCGTTCGACATCCCCGGCAGTTCCGCCTCGGGCAGCGTGAACACCTCGACGTTG
Organism: Pseudonocardiales bacterium; assembly: GCA_003244245.1. Taxonomy (GTDB): domain Bacteria; phylum Actinomycetota; class Actinomycetes; order Mycobacteriales; family Pseudonocardiaceae. The sequence continues at coordinate 8,745 of QHBY01000607.1, read as the reverse complement.
TCGCTGTGCCGAACCCAGCTGGCCCGTCCCGCACCCAAGGTCCGGGCCCGACGTCGGCTACCCGCCGACGTAGCGGAGGCCATCGACGCGTGCCTGCAACGCAAGCCCGACCAACGGCCCACCCTGGAGGGCCTCGACGCCGCACTCGCCACGCTCACAGGATAACGTCGGCGCCGACATGAGCGCGCCAGATATGACGTCACAGTGACATGAGTGCGACGGTGCACGCCACCGGCCTGGCTGCCGGACACGGTGATCGGCTGTTGTTCTCCGGGCTGGACCTCGTCGTGGCCCCGGGCGACGTCGTCGGGCTGGTGGGGGCCAACGGCGCAGGCAAGTCGACCCTGCTGCGACTGCTCGCCGGGCTGCAGACCCCGCAGGACGGTGCGGTGGTGCGCAGCCCGCCCGATGCGGCCGTCGGGCACCTACCGCAGGAACCCGACCGCCGTCCCGACGAGACGGTGCGGTCGTTCTTGAGCCGCCGCACCGGGGTAGCCCAGGCCCAGTCCACGATGGACGCCGCCGCACAGGCACTGGCCGATGGCGGACCCGACCACTATTCACCGGCGCTGGATCGCTGGCTGGCTCTCGGTGGCGCAGACCTCGACGAGCGGGCCGCGACGGTGGCCGCGGACCTCGGGCTCGGCGTGGACCTCGACACCCCGATGACCGCGCTGTCCGGCGGCCAGGCCGCCCGGGTCGGGCTCGCCGCGCTGCTGCTGTCCCGGTATGACGCGCTGCTGCTCGATGAGCCCACCAACGACCTCGACCTCGACGGGCTGGAACGCCTCGAGCGCTTCGTGACCTCGTTGCGTTCGCCAACCGTGATCGTCAGCCACGACCGCGAATTCCTCGCCCGCACGGTCACCCGGGTGGTGGAGCTCGACCTCGTCCAACAGCAAGTCGGCGTGTACGACGGCGGGTACGACGCTTACCTCACCGAGCGGGCGCGCGCCCGCCGGCACGCTCGGGAAAATTACGACGCCTTCGACGACACCCGGACCGGCCTGGAGGCTCGCGCCCGGATGCAGCGGTCCTGGATGGACAAGGGCGTGCGCAACGCGCGGCGCAAGGCCAGCGACAACGACAAGATCGGCCGCAAGTTCCGCGCCGAGGCCAGCGAGAAGCAGGCCGCCAAGGCCAGGCAGACGCAGCGCCAGATCGAGCGGCTCGAGGTGGTCGAGGAGCCCCGAAAGGAGTGGGAGCTGCGGATGTCCATCGCCGCCGCGCCCCGCTCGGGCTCGGTGGTGGCGACCTTGCGGGGCGCAGTCGTCGATCGTGGTGGGTTCCGTCTGGGCCCGGTGGACGTGGCGCTCGGCTGGGCCGACCGGGTCGTCATCACCGGCGCCAACGGCTCCGGAAAGTCCACCTTGCTGGGCGCGCTGCTGGGCCGGTTACCGCTGTCGTCGGGCACCGCGACGCTGGGTCCCGGAGTGCGGGTCGGGGAAATCGACCAGATCCGCGGGTTGTTCCTCGGTGACGAGCCGCTGATCCGCGCGTTCGGCGCTGCTGTACCGGAATGGCCGGAGTCCGAGGTGCGCACACTGCTGGCGAAGTTCGGCCTGCACTCCGCGCACGTGCCACGGCCGGCCGCATCCCTGTCACCAGGGGAACGAACCCGCGCGGCGCTGGCCCTGCTGCAGGCCCGTGGGGTGAACCTGCTGGTGCTCGACGAGCCGACCAACCACCTCGACCTGCCCGCCATCGAGCAGCTGGAGTCCTCGCTGGAGTCCTATGCGGGCACGTTGCTGTTCGTGACCCATGACCGTCGGATGCTCGAGGCTGTCCGCACCACCCGCTGCTGGGCCGTCATCGACGGCCAGGTGCACGAACGCTGACGTCCGGTGTTCGCTGTTAACGCCCGCGGGCGTACTTGCCGGTGAGTTGGGCCTGGGCCAGCACCTTGCTGGACAGCGCTTGCGGCAGATCGGCGAAGGCCGGGCTGCTGAGGGTCAGCGCATATAGTCCCCGTTCGGGAGCTCAACCAGAACACCGCCGGGGTGTTGGCCCGGGTCAAGCGCGGTGAGGAGATCGACATTACGGAGCGAGGAGCGATCATCGCCCGGCTCGTGCCGGCCCAGCCGCACCCACTGGCCGGCTCATCGCGTCCGGCAAATTGCGGCCAGCTACTGCCTGGGGCCCCATGCCACGCCCCACCGGCCCGATCAGGACCGACCATGAGGCTGGCGAGCTGATGCGCGAGCTGCGGGCCGAACGCTACTGATGATCTACCTCGACACTGCGGCTCTGGTGAAGCTGATCCGCCGCGATCCGGAGAGCGGCGCCGCTGACGTCCCGGGAGCAGCACGTCCGTGGATGTCTGGAACTGCGGCAGGCTTGCGGTGATGACGCTGGTCATCCGGTGCGGATGCTGGTCAGGAGCTGGTCGACGCGTTGTGCGAGTTGGGTGAGGGTCGCTGGCGCGAGGGTGGTCCAGGCTGTGCCGTCGGGGCCGCGCAGCGGTTGCAGGGTGTGCCCGCCGCGTTCGGTGGCGAGGTAGACCAGCGCGGCGCCAGCGGGGTGGCGCTTACCGTTGCGATCGCGGCGGGCGGCGCCGAATTTCCCGGCGCCGGGTTTGGGGCCGCGCAGCATCGCCGCGAAGGACCGGGCGTCGGCTGGTTTGACCCCGCCGCGGGTCAACCGGTTCTCCAACTGCTCCCCGGTGAGTCCGGGTTGCCCGCCGTGGGCAGGTTGCTCCAGCAGCTTCGAGGGCACCGACACCGATGATCCCGGGCCGGCGGGGCGATCCGGTAGTTGCCGGGCGACCGCCGTGCACAGCTCGGTGGCTGGGCCGGTGCGCACCAGCAGCCGATGCTCATCGAGCATCGCCAGCACTGCCCATTCACCCCGCGAGCCGGCCAGCAACCGCACCGAAGTCCCGCCGGTGCGGACCCAGCCGTTGATTTCGCAGACCGGGCTGGCCACCAGGCGCAGTGAGTCTTCGAGCTCCGGGTCGATCCCGCGCCGATCGGTCAGTCCGCGGGCCCGCAGATCCTCCAACGTGGTTGCGGTCTGCGCCCGGCGTTCGTGATCGGTCAGCTCCGGGATGCCGGGCAGGTCGAGGTTCCAGTGCCGGGTGCCCAGATCGAGGGCCTGCCAGGCCGTGCGGTACTCCTCGTGGCTCAGCTCAACGGTGATGCCGCGCACGTCGATCCCCTCAGCAGTCGGCGCCGATCACTGGTGGCGCGGTGGGTGGCAGGTCGCCGACGATCGCGTTGGAGTCGGTGTGGATGAGATACTTGCTGCGGTGCTCGCGGTCCTGCTCACCGCGCTGGCTGGCACCCCCAGGGCCACCAGCGAAGGATTCCCCATACCCACCTGCGCGCGTGGCGCCGGCTGAGCCGGTGCTGCCGCGGGCACCGCTGATCTCCTCCATCGGGTGGGCGCTGGGGGTAGGCCGGGGGCCGAAGCTGGTGCTGGGCCGGGGACCGAACCCAGCGTGGCCTGCCGCAGTGCCCCCGGCGCCCCCCGCTTGAGTTGCATACCCGCGTGCGGATACCGCCCTTCCTCGTCCAGCGGCGCCCTCGGCGATTCCGGCGCCCAGGGGTAGCGCGCCGGGAGCCGTGCCCTGGCCGAGTGCCGGCTCAGCGGCCCACTGGCCCGGTGGGGGCGTCACGCTGCCTGTGCCGGGCCCGCCGCCGGCGAGCTGTGACACGGTGGCCGCCGGCTGGTACGCGGCTGGCCGATGCGCCGCCGGTGCAGACACTGCCGGTTGGTGAGCTGCCGGTTGCTGAGCTGCCGGTTGGTGAGCTGCCGGTTGCTGAGCTGCTAGGAGACGCGCCGGTGCGCCGCCACCGGACATTCCGGGTGTGCCGGCGTTGTCTACTGGGGGGTCGCTCAGCGGGAGCGTTCCGACGCTGCCATCCAATGCCTGCGGTGCGGTGAAAGCCGGGGCGGGATCGACGTTGCCATTGGAGTTGGACTGATAAACCCGCATCGCTTGGCGGGCCTGCTCGGCGGCGTCCTGCTGGCGCTGCTGCGCTTTCTCCTCATCGGAGGTCACCCCCGGAAACCAGTCCATCTTCTCGGCTGCCCACTCCGCGGGATCGCTGGCGAAACCAGCCGATTTCGGCCTCGGGGGCACCGGCGGCACGCTGTTCTTGGCGGTCACCCAATGCTCGGCTTGCCCCTGCGCCCGCTGCGCCGCGGTACTCGCGATCTGCGTCACGTCATCCATCCACGGCACCATCGCGGCAATCGCTGCGACCGCGGCGTCCGCCGCCACGCCCTGTCGGGTCGCGAGAATGGTGCTAATCGCTCTTTGCGCGTAGGACTTGCTGGTCACCCCGATATCGTCGCCCAATGTCTGCCACGCCTGGCTGGACTGCTGCAGCGAGTCTGAGCCGGCCCCACCGTTGATGCTGTCGAAGATGACCTGATGGCTGGTGTCGTCGTAGTTGAAGCTCGTCCCCATCGCTGCGTCCCCTCAACCCTTCGACGGCAGATTCATCACCACTGCTGCGGCCACCTGCTTGCCCACCACACAAGCCTGCTGCGGGTCGTTCCTGAACAGCTTCGAGTCGTAACTCAAGGAGATGCTCTGGCGCTCCGCTGGTTTAACGTCAATGTCGCAATGGGGCAGATCCGGATTCGATCTCGTCACGATGGCGGGATAACCGGCGATCTCGGTCAGCTCGAAGAACGGGCGACCATGTTCCCGCGCGTAGACAACTTCCAGGGTTGGGTTATTCGTGAATGTGCTGATGCCGACCTGCCTCAGTATCTCCTGCTCGCGCGTTCTGCTGAGCCACTCGCAGTCCAGGTTGCCGAGAACCCCGTCCATTTGCTTCGGTGGAAAATCGAGCCCGAACCCGGCCGCCTGTTGTGAGGTCAGCAGCTCGCATGGCCGACGGGCCAGGGCCGCCACATCGCGCGGGTTTTTCACCGGTGGGATCGGACTCGCAGCCTGCGTGGCGCTCGGTCCGATGGGCTCCGGTGCTGCGCCCGTGCCGCCGCCGCAACTCGCCAGGACGATCACCGAGGAAAGCGCAATGACACTCGCTACTGGACTGGCCCTCACAGCGGCAGCCCGGGACTGGCCTTCGGGATGTTCAACTCCTCGACTTGGAGGTAGGTCTTGAGGTCCTCACGCAACTTCTGGGCGAGGTCCTGGAACTGCTTCGCGCCGGCGACAAGGGTCGCGTGGAGATTGTTCTCACCGCTGTCCATCGCCCACCGGCCGATCTGGGCAGCCGCGTTCACGCTGACCCCATCAGTGCCAGGAGGCGGGATGTTTGCCAGGTTTTGCGCCCTCCTCGCCTGATTCGTGATGAATCTGGATGCCTCTTCGAGGTCGGCGATGGCCTGCGGGAGAGCCTCATAGTTGATCGAGAAGCCGGCCGCTGCGCCGTTGCCGGTGAGCAGGGCGCCCAGCGCGGTGCCGTCCAGCAGGTTGCCGGTGTCGATGGCGGGGCCGGACGACTGGATTCGTCACTCATCGTGTTCCTCTTGAGCCACGGTGTGCACGCAGGTGCGAGGAGTCTGCCACACCAGGGGCTCGCTACCTTGAAGTAATGGCTGTGCAGATCACCCTGGTGCGGGGCGATATCACCGAGCAGCACGTCGACGCGGTGGTCAACGCCGCCAACAACTCATTGCTGGGCGGCGGTGGGGTGGATGGCGCGATCCACCGCCGGGGAGGTCCGACAATTCTGGCGCAGTGCCGGGAACTGCGGGCCAGCCGGTATCCGGACGGTCTGCCCACCGGCCAGGCGGTCGCCACCACTGCGGGTGAGCTGCCGGCTCGCTGGGTGATCCACACCGTCGGCCCCGTGTACACCGAGTCCGAGGACCGTTCCGAGCTGCTCGCCTCCTGCTACCGGGAGTCGCTGCGGGTGGCCGATGAGCTCGGCGCCCAGACCGTCGCCTTCCCTGCGGTGTCTGCCGGCGTCTACGGCTGGCCGCCGGATGACGCGGCCCGCATCGCGCTGACGACCGTGCAGAACACACCCACCCGCATCCGCGAGGCCCGCTTCGTGCTGTTCAGCAACAAGACCCTGGACGCCTTCCGCGCCGGTGTCGATTCTGGGGAGTCTTCTTCGTCGTCATGATGGAGGCACTCAACGCCTCCACCGATCGAAAACCAGGAGGTACACCGTGCAGTACCTGTTGCTGATCACCGGCGAGCAGCCCAGCGAGCCCCCTTCGCAGGCCGAGATTGACCAGATCATTGGGGAGTACTGGGCTTCGACAAAGCCGTCGCCGACGCCGGGGTGAAGGTGGGCGGCGAGCGGTGCAGGACGTGGAGACCGCCACCACGGTCCGGGTCCGCGATGACGAGCGGGTCGTCACCGACGGTCCGTTCGCCGAGACCCGTGAGGTGATCGGGGGCTTCTACCTGCTCGACGTGCCCGACCTGGACGCCGCGCTGGACTGGGCGGCCCGCTGCCCAGGCGCCAAGTACGGCTCCATCGAGGTGCGCCCGATCATGGTCTTCGACAACCCCTGACCCGGCCGATGAACGCGCGGCGAGCAGCCGACTCCAGGAACGTCGCCGAGGCCGTGTTCCGGGAGGAACGGGGCCGGCTGCTCGCCACGCTCGTCCGGCAACTGGGCGATCTAGACCTGGCCGAGGAAGTCGCCTCCGACGCGGTCTCCTCGGCGTTGCAACACTGGCCGGTCGACGGGGTGCCGACCCGGCCGGCCGCCTGGCTGCTGACCGTCGCGCGGCGCCGCGCGGTGGATCTGCTGCGCCGGGACCTGGCCGAGGAGGCGATCCAGCTGGCCTGGTATGCCCGCTGGGCGCGGCGTGGGAACCCGGCCCGGCCGCGGGCCGCTCCGTGCTCGGACAGCAGGTCAGCTACGACCGGGCGCCGTACTTCTTCACCGATCAATATCACGTCGGCATGGAGTTCGCCGGGTGGTTTCCTCGCGGCGGGTACGACGCGCTGGTCACCCGAGGCGATCTGGAAGCGCGGGCGTTTTGTGCCTTCTGGCTCACCGGTGACCGGATCGTGGCCGGTATGCACGTCAACCAATGGGACGAGGGCATCGCTCCCGTGCAGGACCTCATCCGCGACGCGGTGCCCGTCGACCGCCACCGCCTGGCCGACCCCGCAGTGCCGCTGCGAGACTCGGTCGAGTGCAACGGCATTCGGGGATCAGGTTAGCCGCTCGGCGGCGGTTGACGGTGCCGCTCGTGCTGGTGGGCGCGCTGCTCGTCGCGGGCGGTTGTTCGAGCACCGAAAGTGCCCAACGGCAGGCTGGGCAGGTGTTCCTGGCCGCCTGGGCTAAAGGTGACATGACTGCCGCAGCCAAGGCCACCGACGACCCAGTCAACGCGCAGCGCGTGTTGCAAGCCACCGGGCAGGCGCTGAACTCGACCGCGGCCGAACTGACCCCCGGCGCGATCACCACCATGAAAGACGCGACGACGATGGCATTCGCGGCGTCATGGACGTTGGAAGGCCTGCCCGCGCCGTGGCGATACCAGGGAAAGCTCGCCCTCGTCAAGGGCAGCGACGACCAGTGGCGGGTGCACTGGCAGCCCCAGGACGTGCACCCCCAGCTCGGCCCCGTCGACGCCCTGGTGGTGAACCGGACGCTGCCGCAGCGGGCGCCGATCCTGGACGGCGCGGGCCAACCGCTGATCACCGAACGTGACACCGTCACCGTCGGGGTGGAGCCCAAGCTGGTGACCAACCTTGACAACCTCGCCGCCGCGCTCGCCTCTGCCCTGCACATCAACGCAAGGGACGTGATCAACGCCGTCGGGCAGGCCAAGCCGACTGACTTCGTGCCGGTGGTCACCCTGCGTGAGTCCGACTACCGCGCCGTCCAGGCGAAAATCCACGACCTGCCCGGCACCGTGTTCCGGACCGGCACCCAGCTCGTCGGGCCGAGCCGGCATTTCGCTCAACCGCTGCTCGGGCAGGTCGGCAAGCCCACCGCCGAGGCGCTGCACCAGGCAGGCCCCGGTTACCTGCCCACCGACCAGATCGGTCTGTCCGGGCTGCAACAGGTGTTCAACAGCCAGCTCGCCGGCGCTCCCAGCGCCACCATCGAAATCCACGATGCCCAGGGCAACGCGGTGGCCCAGGTCGGGCAGTTCGCCGGGCATCCCGGCTCCCCGGTGCGAACCACGCTCGACACCCGGGTGCAACAAGCCGCTGACGCCGCGCTGTCCGGGGTGGGACTGCATGCCGCGATCGTGGCCGTCCGCCCCTCCACCGGGGAGATCGTCGCCGTCGCCAATAGCGACAGCGCGCCCTTCGACATCGCCCTGGCCGGCCAGTACCCGCCTGGCTCAACCTTCAAGATCGTCACCGCCACCGCCGTGCTGAGCAGCGGGGTGGCGCAGCCGGACGGCCCGGTTCCCTGCCCGGGCACGGTCACTATCGACGGCCGCACCATTCCCAATGAGAACGCCTTCAACCTGGGCACGGTCAGCTTGACCGACGCCTTCGCGCACTCCTGCAACACCAGCTTCGCGCTGCTCTCGCAGAAGTTGCCGCCCGGTGCGCTCGACCAGGTCGCCGCCGAGTACGGCTTCGAGGCCGGCTGGCAACTGCCGGTCAGCTCCTTCAGCGGCTCCTATACTCCCGCGAAGGACGGGGCGGGGCAGGCGGCGAATGCCTTCGGCCAGGGCACCGACCTCGTCAGCCCGCTGTCCGAAGCTCTGATGGCGGCCACCGTGGCCCACGGCTCCACTCCGGCGCCGGTGCTCGTCGCCGGGCAGCCCGCGACGGCGAATCACCCACCGCCGAGCCCACCGGCGGCCATCCTAGTGCTGCACCGCATTAATCC
>QHBY01000606.1 GCA_003244245.1 Pseudonocardiales bacterium | reverse complement strand
GCGCAGCAGCGACCGAATGACCATGGGCCGAAGCTCGGCGGACCACAGCGGCCACGTCAGCGAGCTCGACTTCCATCTCTCGGAGCAGCCGGTCGTCACCAGCTTTCCCCTGCGGGGCCAGACCGGGAAGAAAGACAGACCCACAAATGCAAGCCAATCGGCGCCCGGGACACCGTGTTCCTTGTTTTTCGACTCTGAAGGATCGGTTGCTCGCAGCGCGTACACGCGCTCTCCCCGGATATCCCAACGTAGCACCGGCAAGTCCTTCGAGTCATAGCGCCACGGGCCGGCAAGCGCCTCATGCAATCGCCCTGGATCGACGGATCCGGCCAACCTGCGCACACTCGCTAGAAAACGCAGCTGTCCTGCGGTGAAGTCGAGGTGCGTCGGCTTCGTCTTTGTGCCCTTTTCGTCGACCGCGCCCTCGGCGAACAGCGCGGCGAGGAGAGTCACCTCGGCAGCGGTCCGCGGGCCGTCTCCGTCCATCACGGCCTTCACCCACCGCCGGGCGTCTTCGGCCGATGGCTTCACAACGTCCAGCGGGGCCCCGTCGGGACCCCAGTTGAGGATCACGGAAGCGCACCATTCCTCGCGGTCGCAGTCGAGGATCGAGACGACCTCATCAAGACTGTCGATTCCGGTGAGCACCGCGCGTGGGACCAGTGTGTCGGTCCAGGAGAGACGGACCCGCAGTTCCGGGCGCAACCGGTCGATGCCATCGACGGCACCGAGGGCGGCCAGCAGCCCGAGAGGGTTCTGGCCCGAGAGCGCTCCTAACTCCAGGCGGCTCATCCAGTGCCTTCTCGTCGCGTCTGCGTTTCCTCGCTCTGGCGGTGGTCGGCGAGGCGAAGCAGTGCCTCAAGCCACGCCAGGCGGAACCAGCCGTAGCGCTCGGTAAGCGCCCAGAACCGGTCGGCCACGCCTGAGTCGGCACGGTCGAGCTGATGTTCGGTACTCCCTTCCAAATGCGTGCCGGCCAGGTCAATCGACACGGGCTGTGGCTGGGGGTCGAGCACGGCCGGCGTGAAGGGACGACCCCAGCCGTGATGGGAGACCACCAAGTGTCGGACAAGGTCCCAATCATGAGCTCGCTCAGCAAGCTCAGCGGACGGCGAAATCAGCGCGACGCTGAGTACCTCGTGGCGCATGCCTTGCGGGTAGCCAGACCGGCGTCGCGCAGTCTCCCGTGCCCGACGGTCGAAGCCGGGCGTCACCGACTTGGCGAGATATGCGGAGCTCTCGGAGCGAGGGAAGCCATCGCGGAGCCAAGCCTGAAAGCGCTCGTCGGACTTGCCTGCATCGTGCAGGGTGCCCGCCAGCTCCAAGTCGGCCACGCGGTGTCCGGGCAGTCCGCACCGCTCGGCGAAGGCGCCGGCGATCGCGCCGACTCGACGAAGGTGCTCATCGAGCCCGGCACCCTCCTCGCCCGTGAAAGAGCTCGTTTCGGGGTCGGTATCGACATCGCGGGCGGCGTCGTTCACACCTCCTGGCGCTGCGATCGATGTTTTCGAGGCGGCAAGAGCACCGACGGCGTACCACGAACGACTCTCGTCCTCACCGATGTCCAGACGAAATTCCCTGATGCGACGACCTTGGGTCGGGAAACCGTCGAGCGCGGCCATTGCCTGGTCCGAAGCGAACCAGCTCGACAGATGCTCGCGGATGCTCTGATCTTCCCCGCGATCCAAAGGCAGCGGTACGCCGACCAGGTGGCCCGATGCTCCGGGCGTGCCTGCCGGGAAGAGGCGCGCTACGAGCTGGCGTCCATAGGCACGATGCGCCGCGTCGCCGAGGTCGGTGGTCGACTCGTTACTCGTCGAGTCTGGGTCCCACCAACCGTAGGTCCGGCCATCGAAGTCTGCGGCGTGGAGGCCGCCGTAGGCGGACGGCACCACGACGGTGCAGCCCGGCCGCAGGTCTCGCACCGCGGTTGTCACGGTCGAGTCTTCGCCGGACCAGACCACGAACGCACGGAGGTTCCCGTCAGCGGCCGACTCACTCGCGGGGGCCGCCCCCTCGACATCGGCGATGTCGGCTTCGCCAGGCGGCGACCTTTGCAGCCACGCCCTGGCCGCTGACAACGGCACCGCCAGCGATTCGACGGAGAGCGGGCGGCAGAACGAGAGCAGGTCTCGCACCATCCGGAGCGCATTCAACACGCCCCCGCCTTGGTCGCCGTTGGAAGCCTCCGCAGCCTGGGCGAGGAGTGCTTCGGTGAGGTCCGCCCGC
>QHBY01000605.1 GCA_003244245.1 Pseudonocardiales bacterium | reverse complement strand
GGCAGATGTGCGGAACGTCAGACTATAAGCCCTCGCGTGGCCCGATAGGGCCAAGCCCGGCTCCGAAGAATACCCGCGGCCCCGATCGGGTAATCACCGACGTCGACCGCGATCGGGTACCCTGGCCGGACTGATTCCAGGTCCACCGGTGCAAAACAGCTTCCCATGCCAGCACACACCACCGCCGCTGCGTCAGCTGATCGCCGACGCGCGCGTCTACGTCGCCGGGCACCAGAACAACCCGTCAGGATCGCGGCAGGCCGCTGGTGCGCGTCTGTCGCCGCCTACTCACCGGGTGTGATCATCTGTCCCAGATGCGACCCGGCCTGCTCTCATCACACCACGGCCGCATCCGCGGTAAGACACTCACCGACACGGATCCAAGACCCGCCGTCCCAGGCTGGCCGCCTAGAGCTCCGTGCCGGGTTAGGCTTCCGGCTGGGACGTGGGAGAGCTATGAACTGAAGGTGGCGTTCCGTTTCTAGTGACGATCGCTGTCGAGGATCGCGGTGCCGATGCGGCGGTGGTAGTAGCCGTCGCTCGGTTGCGTCTGCGGGCGTCAATAATTGCCGTGGCGTGCCAGGATCGCTTGCCCGTCCTCTGCGATGAAGTACCCACGGTCATCGCAGAGGGGCGTTGCCCGTGACCGGATTGCGAGGCGGTGAGACCGGCGCGCAGGGCTATGACTTCGCCGGGTTCGGGCTGTCGGAGATGGTGCGCGCCGCCGCGGCCCTACGCGCTGGTGCAGAGCGGGCGCCCGATTTCGTCGCGGCGGCCAAGACCGTCGTCGGGCAGCTCCGTGCGGGTTTCGTTGACGCCCACGGCACGCCGGTCCTGTCCCTGGTCCGATGCTTTTCCACCCGCCGTTTCGAGGAACTGCCCGACGATCTGCAGCGCATTGCGCTCGGTCAGCTGCCGGGTGGATCAGCCGATCCGGGCATGCGGTGTCTGACCCTGGAGGCGACCGCCGGGGTGGAGCCGGCGTGGAACGAGGAGACCCAGTCCCGGAGCCACCGGGTGATTCCCTTACCGTCGGCGGACGCGGTTGCCGCTGCGCCGATGATTTCCGCACTGGTCACCGAACTCGGATTACCGGCTCAGGACGTGGTGGCGGGCGGCGTCAGCGCCACACATGGGCGATTCGGTGTGTTCTATGTGCCCGTGGCGTTGGATAGTCAGCGCATTCCCGATCAGAAATTCGTCGCGACATACGGTATTTCCTCGGCGCTTGGCTTCGGTGGAGCGCTGCCCGATGGTGACGTATTCTGTGTCGTGATGTTCTCCCGGGTACCGATCCTGGCAGACACTGCTGAGCAGTTCCGGGCGGTGGCGGTCAGTGTGCGGGTCGGGCTGCTGGCCCATCCCCGGGCCGAGGGCCGCGGTGCAGATCTGTCCGCGCAACATGATGCGCTGCGCGAGCATCTGGTGGTGCTGGAGGAGACATCGCGTAGCCAGGCGGCGGAGCTGGAGAGCGCCGTCGCTCGACTGCGAACCGAGGTGGATCTTGTCGACACACTGCAGGTGGTCGGCCAGCGGCTGACCGCCCAACTAGACCTGGATATGCTCGTTCAGGACGCCACAGACGCGGCCACCAAGGCCACCGGCGCGGAGCTCGGGGCTTTTTTCCACAACGTGATCAACAAGTCTGGGGCGTCATCTCTGCTTCGCACCCTGTCGGGTGCGCCGAAAGAGGCGTTCGCCGGATTTCCCATACTGCCCAACACTGCGCCGTTTTCCACGACGTTCACCGACCACGGCACGGTGCGCAGCGACGACGTCACCTGCGACCCGCGCTACGCCGGCCACCCGCCGCATCGTGAGATGCCGGCCGGCTATCAACCGGTTCGCAGCTACCTCGCCGTTCCGGTGATCTCGCCGTCCTCCCGTGAGGTGCTCGGTAGTTTCTTCTTCGGCCATGGCGAGCCGGGGTCATTCACCGAGCGGCACCAGCATCTCGCCGAGGGCATCGCGGGATACGCGGCGATCGCGTTGGACAACGCCCGGCTCTATCACGAGCAACGCACCGCCTCGCTCACCCTGCAACGCGCGATCCTCGGGTCCACTGTGGTGCCCGCCGGTTTCGCCGTGCGCTACGAACCCGCGGTCAGCCACCTCACCGTCGGCGGAGACTGGTACGACATCGTCGAGCTGAGCGCGGATCTGGTGGGTGTGGCCGTCGGCGACTGCGTCGGCCACGGGCTCCCAGCCGCCGCCGTGATGGGTCAGCTGCGCACCGCCTGCCGCACTCTGCTGCTCCAAGCCCACACACCCCCGCAGGTGCTCACCGCGATGGACCAGATCGCACGGCTGACCCCGGATGCGGGCTTCACCACCCTGTTCTGCGCCACCATCGACCAGGTCACCGGCACCGTCCGCTACAGCAGCGCAGCCCACCCCCCGGCCATCCTGGCCCGCGCCAATGGCCGCACCGAACTCCTCAACAACGCCCGCAGCGTCCCCCTGGCCACCGTGGAAGTTGCTCGACCCGAAGCCACCACCATCCTCGCCCCGGGCGACACCCTGCTGCTCTACACCGACGGATTAGTCGAACGCCGCCACCGCTCCCTCGATGACGGCATCAACCTTGCTCAAGACCTCCTCGCCCAAAACCACCACCGGACTCCCACCGCGATCGCCGAGCTCCTCGCCGAACACCTACTGGACGAGGACCACGACGATGACATCGCCTACCTGCTCTACCAACGGGCACCGGGCTGAGCTCGCCGTTCGGAACACCGACCTCGCAGTTGAAACCAACTCCACCGGTGGGTGGTACGGGCCACCACTCGAGCGTCGTTAACACCGGTGTCCGGCTTGAGCTGCCGTTCGCGCTGTTCAGAGCCGCACCACGAGGATAATCAAGGTCTATTCGGTGCGCTGGGGTGGCCGTTCGGTGCGCCAGGAACGGTATGGCGTCGACGGTGCGAGGCCCTGCTGGCGCGAGTGGGGGCCAAGTCCGACGTCCGGTTGGGTGATCATGTCGCATACCGCGCTGGGCTGGTCTCACCCGAACGTCGCAGGTTGACGGTGGCTGCTGGTTGGTACCTCCTGGGTAGCTCTGTCCAGACCCCGCCGGCCGGCTGCGAGAGGGAGGGTCAAGTGTCGTTGCCCGAGTGGGAGCTCAGCTCCCCGGATCCCGGCCGATCCGTATCCGGCGTTTGGTCTTGATCAGGATCACATTCGCCTGGGGCCTCCAGCGGACGCAGCCCGCGGTTGCGCTCTGGTAATGCCATCGGTCCCGTGATGTTATGACGGAAGGAGCCCCGTTCGATGTTGTCTCTCCCGCCCGAACTAGCAGGGACCGTCGAGCAACTCCGCGCGAAACTTGCGGAGATCAACGGTTCCGAGCAGACCTGCATGACCACCGCCGTGGCCAGCGCATCACACGGCAAGAGCCTCCCGGAAATCCAGGCGATCATGGCCAGGTGTCGGCGGACCTCAGCTGCCGCCGCCGCAACAGCGATCGACACCTTCCGCCACGAGTGTTCCGAAATCGGTGCGCAAGCCAACTCATTGACCCAGGCGGCGCTCGTTGCTGCTACCGCCACAAGCGTCTCGGACTTCTGGACCAAGTCGGAAAGTGCCGCAGCGGCCTTCGCCTCTGAGGCAGCCGCCTTGCTCCCGGCCCGCGGGCCCGACAAGACCATCCAGGTGATCAAGAACATCTGCCGTGACCGGGCATCGTCGATCAACCACCACTTCGAGCAACTCGCCACCTGACCAGGACCTGAAAAGAGGCGCTCGGGAGCGTCGCCGGTAGCGATCACCTCCGCATAGAGGGCCAGGCGCAGCAGCACAAGGGACACCACGAGGAGAAGGCAGCCGAGGCACGCGCGACAGCCGAGAAACACGAGCGCGAGGCCGAGCTCTTCGAGCACGAGGAGCGGAAACGCCAGGGCACTTGACGTGACGTTCGCGGACACCCCCTGACGCGACTGCCCGGGGGCTGTCTTCTCAAGTGTGACTGTGTCGTTCTTGATCCCTGCGGGCTGCGGACCACAGACGGTCGCTGAGCCATCGATCATGACCGGACCGTGGGCGCCGACGATCATGGACAGGTCGTATTCCTGCGGAGTCAGCAGAAAATCAGCAACACCGCCGTGACACCCCGCCAGCCAGCCGTGCTCCTCGACGTTTGGGACGAAAAGGGCGACAAGAGGTGTCTCTTGCGCAGTAGCGGCCCACGCGGCGACCTCAGCGCCGAAGGTCGCTCGTCGTGGGACGCCCAGCAGGCGCCGGTTGGCAGAGAAGCCGATCTCACAGGGCCGACAGATTGGTCAGCCGTCTCCGCTGAAAAACTTTCCTCTGCGTCAGTGCGTCAGTGGGGTGTACCCACTGGGCCACCTGCGGACTTCACCCTGTGTTAATAAGATCGACTAGAACACCCCATTCGTGGAAATACCACGCTCGACGAGTGTGCCTCTCGCCTGTCTGGTCACAACGAGATACAGAAATCGGTTGTTAGGTCCCCCGCTCGAGGGGCTCGCGCTGCTGATGTTGGTCGGGCGGATCCGGCGGAATCCCCGTCGCCGGCACCCATCCACAGCCTGTACACACAATATCGCATCCACTCACAGTCTGTACACACAATATCGCATCCACTCACAGCCTGTACACACCACGGTGATGCCGCCCCCGCAGACCCGCCCCTACGGTGTGCGCCCTATGGACCGAACACCGATTTATGACCAGTTGCGTGGTGAGCGAATCAACGCCGATGTCCCGGCCGTTGAGGCTGACCCGCAGGTGGTCGGTCGCCGCGGCAGACACCACGTGCTGGTCGTCGCGCCGGGTCCGACCGCGGTGTTCGGACCACCAGGTCCGAGCACTGGCCTAGAGGGGAACAGGCACCATCTCCTGGAGACGTACTCGGCGGTTCAGCCCGCAGGTGACGGGGGACGCGCGGTCGCGGTGTGGGGACCGCGAGCAGCCCTTTCGCTGGCAGCTCACGTGCGGCAAGCACCAGCACACGCCGCCAGCAGCTCCCGGGCGCTGCCCGGCGCCAGCCATAACCCCGCAGCCCAGGGCGCAGCAGCCGGTGATCACGTTGCGCACTGGGGAGAGGGGGGTGGACCACGACCGGTACAGCACACTGAACTTCGCACTGTGACGCTGGCAGATGCTCAGTTCCGGTGGTTCGATGTCGATCATGACACCGGTGACTCGTCCTCCACATGAGGATGAGGCAGCGCACGTTCACCCCAGTGGACAGGCTTCTGCGGCGTCGGAGACGGAGCTGGGTTGTCCACAGGGTTCCGTTGCTCGTGGTGTTCCTACCGCTGGGCTCGCGGTGGATCCGAGACCGTAGCGGCCGTCGGGTTCAAGGGGTTGAGAGGCTAGGCCGATAATCCGGGCCAGCCGCCAGGTGAGGAGTGCGTGAGGTGATCCGATGCCGTTGATGCCCGCTGACGTTGCCAACGTCGCGTTCAGTAAGCCGCCGCTGGGCAAGCGGGGCTACGACGAGGACGAGGTCGACGCCTTTCTCGATCTGGTTGAGGCCGAGCTGGCTCGGTTGATCGAGGAGAACGTTGATCTCCTCGATCGGGTTGAGTCGCTCGAGCATCAGCAGCTCCTTGCGCCGGTCGACACCGGAGGTGACCTTAGTCCTGCGAAGTCGCTTGGCCCGCCATTGCCGCCGCCGTTGAGGGGGCAGACCTCGGCGGGTGGTGATTACAACGTCCACGCTGCGAGGGTGTTGGGCTTGGCCCAGGAGATGGCGGACCGGTTGACCGGTGAGGCCAAGGCCGAAGCGGATAGGATGTTGGGCGATGCCCGAACCAAGTCCGAGCAGTTGCTCTCCGAGGCGAGAGCGAAGGCCGAGGGCATGGTCAACGAGGCCAGGACCCGGTCTGAGACCATGCTCAATGATGCCCGGACCAAAGCGGAGACTCTGGAGCGACAGTCCCGGGACAAGGTTGCGTCGTGGGAGCGTGACACGGCGCGCCAGCACACCGAGATCATTGCTGGACTGTGCCAGGAGAAGGACATCCTGGAGAACAAGATCGACGAACTGCGCACCTTCGAGCGCGGGTACCGGACCCGTTTGAAGATCTACCTGGACGCACAGCTTCGAGAGCTGGGCGGTCGCGGATCCGCCGCACCAGCAGATCCGATGCGCACCCAGCAAGGCCTGGTGGGCTCCGGGTTGGGTGCGCATGCCGAAGCGGGATCTCGGTAACAACGCGCCCCTGACGGTGTCGAGTTTGCCGACCATCGGTGGGGCGGGTCGGCGCACGACTATGTTCTAGTTATTTGGGCTTCGGCGGCGGCCTTGTCCGGCGCCACGCGTTTGAGCAGGCTCCGCGACCGACGGAGGCGACCAACGATCGGGCGACGGCGTATTTACAGGTGCTCGATGAGCTCCTGTCGGGTGCGCCCTTGCCCGTCCCGTACCGGGTGCCGGTGATGATGTCCTCGCGGCGCGGGTTCGTTCCTCACGGGCCGAGGGGTCGCCGGCCCGACCGGCGCGCTTCCTGCCGCGGCGGCCCGGCGTGGTGATTAACTTTGCTGAGAACCGTGACGGCCGGGGCGAGGGTGGGTGCGAGATGGCGCAGGCCACGAAGGAGTTCGGCGATAAGAGCTTTCTGCGGCGGTTGACGCTGGCCACGGCGTGGGGAGAGGGCCTCGACGGATTCGATCTTGGAGTGCTCAGCGTGGTGCTGGTGCCGTTGTCGAAGCAGCTCGGGATCTCGCCGGTGTGGGCTGGCCTGATCGGGGCGTCGTCGCTGATCGGCATCTTCTTCGGCGCGCCGATCGGCGGTTTCCTCACCGACCGGTTCGGCCGCAAGCAGCTGTTCCTGATCGATATCTGCCTGTTCGTCGTCCTCGGTGTGCTGCAGGCATTCGTCACCGAGGGGTGGCAGTTGTTTGTCGTACGGCTGCTGCTGGGTGTCGCCATCGGGGCCGAGTATTCCATCGGTTCGTCGATGCTCTCGGAGTTCGTGCCGGCGCACGGACGTGGCCGCCGGGTGTCCTACATGCTCGTCTTCTGGTACGGCGGCTATCTGGTTTCGGTGGTGGCCGCCTATGTCCTGCTGGACGGCCTCGGCTGGAGCTGGCGCTGGACACTGGCCACCAGCGCGATCCCGGCGCTGGTCGTGCTGGGGCTGCGTATCGGGCTGCCCGAGTCGCCGCGCTGGCTGATGCTGCACGGGCGCACTGCCGATGCCCGTGCGATCATCGACCGCTATCTCGGTGGCGAGGAGCACATGGCCGAGGCCGACTATGGCTCGGACACCAGGAACGAGGCCGGGTGGCGGCAGCTGTTCGCCCCGGGGATGCGCTCGCGCACCTTCTTCGTCTGCACCTTCTACATCTGTGTGGTGACGCCGTACTTCGCGATTTTCACGTTCGCCCCGAAGGTGTTCGAGTCGCTGAAGCTCAACGCGATGGCCGGCACGATCTTCGCCAACAGCATCGCGTTCATCGGGGCGATCGTCGGCATGCTGACGATCGAGCTGATCGGACGCCGCAAGCAGCTGATCGGCCCGTTCTGGATCATGGCGGTGGCGTTGCTGGTAATCGGGCTGTGGGCCGGTGCGCCGCCGATGGCGCTGGTCGGTGCCTTCGCGGTCTTCGCGTTCTTCAACGCCCTGGCCGGCAACCTCACTGCCGTGTATCCGATCGAGGTGTTCCCCACCGATGTGCGGGCGACCGGAGTGGGCATCGCCAGCGCGTTCAGCCGGATCGGGGCCGCGGCGGGCACGTTCCTACTCCCGATCGGGATCGAGACCATCGGCCTGCCGTGGTGCATGGTGACCGGGGCGGCGATGTGCGTGATCGGCGCCGGTGTGTCCCAGCTGCTCGCCCCGGAGACCACCGGCAAGTCGCTGAGCCACACTGGCCTGGTCGCCCCGCTCTCGCCAAGGATCGCCCCGGCCTAGGCGCTGACGAGGTGGAGTTTTTCGAGTGCGCGGAAAGTGTCGGAGACTCGCCATGCGGGCGCTCCGGGTGCGAGTCGCCACTCGGTCAGTAGCGGCAGCAGCTGCCGCAGGGTCTCCTGGACCTCCGCGCGAGACAGGGCAGCTCCGAGGCAGAAGTGCGGTCCCGCGCCGAAGGCGAGGTGCGGAGCGGGAGTTCGGGTGATGTCGAAGCACTCGGGATCGCGGAACTGCTCCGGATCCCGGTTCGCTGCGCCGAGCAGAATGAGCACGCGCTGGCCGGCGCGGATGGCGTGCCCGCCTAGTTGCCGGTCGACGAGGTTGGTACGGCCGACGATCTTGGCGGGGCACTCGAACCGAAGTATCTCCTCGATCGCTGGCTTGATCAGCGCGGGATCACGCTGGAGCAGGTCGAGTTGGTCGGGGTGTTGCATCAGGGTGAGGACGCCGTTGCCGATCAGGTTGGCGGTGGTCTCGTGCCCGGCGGTGAGCAGCAGGATGCAGGTGGCGAGCACTTCGTCGAGTCCCAATTCGCCGAGTCCCAATTCGCCGAGTCCCAATTCGCCGAGTCCCAATTCGCCGAGTCGCAGTGCCTCCCCGTCGTCTCCGAGGCACAGCAGCTGACTGGCCAGATCCTCGCCGGGCCGGTGACGGCGGTCGCCGAGGATCGGCAGCAGATGAAGCGCGAGGCTGGCGGTGGCCTCCTCGGCCGCCAGGACCGCCTCCTCGTCGGGGTCGAACTCGAGCATTCCCACCAGCTTGGGGGTCTCGGTACGCAACAGCTGCGCGCCCTCGATGTCGACGTCGAGCAGCTCGCACATCACGGCAAGCGGGATCGGATAGCCGATCTCGGCGATGACGTCGACCTCACCTGCCGTGCCGAGGTCGGCGAGGGCGGCCTTGACCACCGCGGTGATCCGTGGGTGCAGCGCGTCGATGGCCCGGGGGGTGAATGCCGGGGCGAGGAGCCGCCGGAGTCGGGTGTGGTCAGGCGGGTCCATCGTCAACAGGGTCGTGCGCAGCGCTTGGGTTCCGAGTTCGGCGCGATCGAACCGTGCGGCCAGTGCGGGGTTGCGGTTCGGGTCGCTGCTCCACCCCGGACCGCGCAGCACGGCGCTCGCCTCGGCGTAGGAGCTGATCAGGAACGCGTTTAGGTCGCTGTCCCAGTACACCGGGTGCTGTTCACGCAGCGCGCGATAGGCCGGGTACGGATCAACGGTGGGGATCATCACGGCTCCACGGTCTCCAGCCCCCGACGCGCCCAATGTTCGACGTCGAGCTCGCCGATCTCGGTGGCGGGAGGCCCGTCCTCGTCCCATTCGCTGCGGATCGCCGCCCACGGACCGGTGGCTTCCAGCTCGGCCAGCAAGGCGGTGAGCCCGAGATCGATGCGGCTGAGGAACACGTATTCGCGGGGGAGCTCGAAGCGGCTCATCACCGACCCGGCCGCGCCCTGGCGGGCGAAGATGCCCTGCACCATGGACGCGGCGTAGGCCGACGTGTAGGTGAAGGGCTGCTCGGCTAGGAGTGGTTGCAGCTTGTCGCGGTACCACTCGAGCAGTTCCGCCGGCGTGGGTGCATCGGAGGCGGTCAGGAAGCCGATCTCGACGAACGCGTCCCACAAAGCCGCGGCGTCGTCGGCGACCGCGGCGGCGACGACCCGTTGCATCAACGTGACCTGTTGTGTGGAGAATCGGTTGACGCAACCGAAATCCAGGAACGTCACCGAACCGTCATCGTGGAACAGGTAGTTGCCCGGATGGGGGTCGGCATGGAACATGCGCACCATTCGCAGGCTGCCCAGAGCGAACCGGTAGATCACCTCGCCCCACCGGTTCCGCAACTGTTGATCCGCCTGCAGCGCCTGCGACCAGCGCATGCCGTCCACAAGATCCATGGTGAGCACCCGGCGCGTCGACAGCTGCGGCACCACCTCGGGGATGCGGATAAACGGATGATCTCGGTACGCGTCAGCGAAGGCGGTCTGGTGGACGGCCTCGATGCGATAGTCGATCTCCTCACCGATCCGGGCCGCCACTTCACGGGCCACCGCGCGCACATCGAGCCGGTTGGCGCCGGGCATTATCGCCCCGACCAGCTGCAGGAAGGTGGCCAACAGCTCGGTGTTGTCCAGATCCGCTCGGATGGCCTGATCTACCCCGGGATACTGCACCTTGACCGCCACCCGCCGACCGTCGGCCAGCCGTGCCGCGTGGACCTGCCCGATCGACGCCGCCGCGAACGCATGCGGGTCGAACTCCGCGAAGACGTCCTCCGGGGACGCGCCCAGCTCAGCCTCCACCACCGCCGCGGCCAGTTCGGGGGCCATCGGCGGGGCGTCGGCCTGTAGCCGGGCCATCGCCGCCTGGTAAACGCGCTGCCGCTCCGGGGGGACCAGCGACCCGAGCGCGACGAAGGACAGCACCTGCCCCGCCTTCATCAGCACACCCTTCGAGTGGCCCAGCATCGCGGCGTAACGCTCACTGGTCCGTTCGTGGAATTCGGCGCTGTCCTCGCCGGTCAACCGCTTGCGCAGGGCGGCGACCACCGCCTCACCGGCGGTTCGGCCAGCCAGCCCGGCCAGGGGAACCGTGCGGCTCAGCCGATTTCGACCATGCGCGGTCATCGCCGCTCCTCAGTTGACGCTTGACGTGTCTAAGTAAATACTTTGGTGTCATGGGCGATCTGTCAACCGCGGCGACCCGGGATCGCATCATCGACGCGGCGATGGAGCTGTTCAGCGAGCATGGCTACCGTGGTACCAGCATCACCCGGATCGAAGAAGCCGCCGGCCTGAGCCCCGGCGCCGGCGGCATCTACCACCACTTTCCGTCCAAGGAAGCACTCCTGACCGCCGGAGTGCAACGGCAGCTGAGCCGCCTGGCCGCCCTACGCGACATTCGCCGACTGTTCGCCGACCTCGGTGATCTACACACCGAACTCACCCTCGCCGCTCGATATGTCCTTGCCGAGCTCGACCAGGAAGCCCAACTGCTGCGGCTGCTCGCCAGCGAGGCTCGGCACGGACCAAGGATCCTCACCGACGCCGTCGTCCAGGTCGTCGACCTGACCTACCGCGAGTTCGCTGAGTGGATCATCGACCGATCTGGGTCCGTTGTATCCACCCAACAGGCCGATGCCATCGCGACGATCGGGCTCGGCGCCCTGATCTCCGCACGACTACTTCCCAACCTGCTGGGCACCGCGCACAGCAAGGTTGACGACCACTCCATCGTAGAAACCTGGGTAAGTGCGCTCGAGCACCTACTTACAACGGCTAAACCCAACCTCAGTGCAGGAACAGACACTCACCCTTGCCGCGGCCGACTCCGCTCGGGGGATGTGCTCGACGGCAGCAGGTACGAGCCCTAGTCGACGAGCAACACCGGGCCCGACCCGAAAGCCGCACGCGCAGACGACACCGCTCGCGCCGAGGTCACCGATCCTGGCCAGGACAGCAACATCGCGTCAGTCGACGGAGGTCACACCCCTAGCGAGCGGCGCCGCCCACATCCCATCTCACTGTCGACGGGATAGCGCGACGGTCTCCGCTGAACGAGCAGATCCAACACCGGCACACCGTTGGGGTGACCGCGGTGACACTGAAGCGCCCGGATGCAAGGCCGGGAGCGTGCAGCTATCGGCTGTCGCTGAGGGCGTGGTCGCGGGAATTGATCAGCGCTAGTTTGTGGTGCAGCTCGGTGATGGTGATCGTCCGATGTGCTGGCTGGCCGGGGTGGGTCACCACGACGACCGGGACGCCGGTGGCGTGGCCGTGGCTGGTTGCGGTGAGCAGCACTGTCAGTCCGACGGCGCCGAAGAAGTCGACCTTCGTCAGGTTCACCACAACCCATCGTGCCGCGGGCGCGGCTGTTGCCTGGCTCAGTGCCTGATCCAGCAGCGGGGCGGTGGTGAGGTCGACTTCCCCGACGGCGTGCACGACGATCTGGTCGTCGATCTGTTCGCAGTACACGCGCAACGGCTCGCTCCTCATTTTTCGCCCTCCCACCGCCCCAACAGGCTCACCACCACGGCGGCTGGCTGCCTAACCGCATCGGTCTAGTTCGTACTGTAGCCACCAGAAAGTTCATGTGCATCGTTTTTTCATCGATTCAGCGGGTACCTCAGCACCACGGCGCCCAGCAATGACCACCCGATGCGGAGATGACGATGCGCACCTCGGCGTCCGAGTCGCCAGCGCTCCGCGCGCACGAAGAAGACCCTCCTCACCTCGAGGAGAGTCACATGAGCACCATCACCGAATCCGTCGACGTCGCGGTGGAGGTGTCCACCGCGTACAACCAGTGGACACAGTTCGAGTCCTTCCCGCAGTTCATGGAGGGCGTGGACGAGATACGCCAGATCGATGACACCCACACCCACTGGGTGACCAGCATCGCCGGAGTGACCCGGGAGTTCTACGCCACCATCACCGAGCAGAACCCCGACGAGCGGGTCGCGTGGCGCTCCGACGATGGCCCGGATCACGCTGGGGCGATCACTTTCCATCGTCTCGATGACACCACCACACGGGTCACCGCACAGATGGACATCGATCCTGAGGGATTCGCCGAGAATGCTGCAGACAAGCTGGGTATCCTCGATCGGCGTGTCAAAGGGGATATGCGCCGGTTCAAGGAGTTCATCGAGTCCCGTGGCGGGGACGAGACCGGGGCTTGGCGTGGCAAGGTGCACCGCCCGGACGGCTGATCATCGCGGCTCCGCAATCTCGGGCGTCGACCACGCGCTCGACGCACGCGCCCCGGGTTCATCTTCGCGCTCGGATCGGCGACGATGAAGCCATGAGCGCAGGCCCGGCCCTCGGCCCCGACCCGAGCCACGGCTCGAGTCGGCCGTCGTGGACCGCGGGTGCCGTCGCTCGGCTGCTTGGTGTCCCGGCCTCAACGTTGCGCAGCTGGCACCGCCGTTACGGCATCGGGCCAACCGGCCATCACGCCGGCCGCCACCGCCGCTACACCGACATCGCAGCCCTGGCGCGCATGCAGCACCTCATCACCGGCGGTATGAGCACCGAATCCGCCGCTCACCTCACCCACCTCCACCCTGGCGCACTCGAAACCAGACCGAACTCGCCTGCCAGGCCAGCCGAGCTGCTCACCGCCGCATTCCGGCTCGACATCGACACAGTGCTGTCCAGCTTGGGCACCCACCTCATCACCGACGGGGTCATCGCCACCTGGGACGAGCTCTGCCGCCCCGCCTTGACCGAGCTAACCCGCCGATCCGCCCCAGACGGCACGGATCAGTGCATCGATGTGGAGCACCTGCTGTCCTGGGCCATCACCACGACGTTGCATCGTGCTCCTGTGCCACCTGTACTACCCGGGCCACCCGTACTGCTGGCCTGCGCCGACCGCGAACACCACACCCTGCCCCTCGAAGCACTGCGCGCCGCTCTCGCCCAGCACGCCGTACCCACCCGCACCCTCGGCGCCGCCGCCCCCACCACCGCGCTGCACTACGCTCTGCACCGCGCCCCACAACCACCCGTCGCGCTCGTGCTCTGGGCACACACCACCGACACCGCAGACCCCGATGCGCTGCGCTCCCTCGCCGATACCGGGATCACCATGATCGCGGCCGGACCCGGCTGGGACCACAGCCCACTGCCTGAGCAAGTGATCCACCCCCCCAGCCTGCGCGCCGCACTCGACCTACTCTCCCCACCGCCACAACGCGACTGGCCCTAGCTAGGGACACAGTCAGGGTTTGGCGCGAGATCCCGAACTGGGCCGCCACCGCGATCTGGTACTGGTGGCAGTGGCTTATTCCCGGCTGCGTGCTAGGGCGCGCTGGCCCAGCGACGTGGTCGCTGGCGCGCTGTGGAGAATTGCCGTTGCGGGTGGCCGCCCGACGCCTGCTACGACTACTGGCCTGGTTTTGGGGGTGTCGGAACGAG
>QHBY01000604.1:553-3955 GCA_003244245.1 Pseudonocardiales bacterium | reverse complement strand
GTGCGCCGTGAGGCGCTGAGGTTCGAGTGGAGGTGAGAGACCTTCGCCGCTGATCCTGTCGCAGCAGGACGGTGGAGCTGAGGGCAGCCTGGTCCGGGTGATGCCGGGGAGGGTGGGAGCAGCCCTGACAAAGCCGGGACGTGTCAGTACTGCCAGATGGGGCGGGTCCGGCGAGCGGGACGGAGAGGAGTACGCGAGGAACCGATGTGTGACAGCCCCTTTATGCGGCACCGGCTCGAAATCTGGTGGATTTGGGCCGGGAGCGGCGCGCACCCGTCGAGTGTGTGGGCGGGGAACTCCCGAGGCGGTAGGCATGAGCTGCTAGGGAGGCCGCGAGGAAGGTCTGCGGCGTACTCGCGGCGAGGCCGCAGGGGCATAGTCGGGCTCCTACTTCGACGAGCGAATCACAGTGAACACGGGAACCGTCCCGGGTCTCGCCCTGCCGCCCGCGTCCCGCGGGAATGGTGGGGTTGGGCGTATCGACCGCCGATCGGTCTGGGATGGGGCGGAGCCGCCGTAGTACTCCGAGCCGGGGAAAGCCCGCGCACATGGGGAAGGGCGGCAGCGGTTTCGAGAGGGGAAGGAGGCTGCAATGCCGGAAGACGCGTCGCCGAATGGTGATGCTCCACGGACAGGACCTACCGGGTCGTGGACGAGGGTATCGGAGATGCAGGCCAAGCTTCACCGTTGGGCGGTGGCCGATCCAGGCCGCCGGTTCGATGACTTGGTCAACTTCGTGTACGACCCGGCCACGCTGATCGTGGCGTTGAACCGGGTCGCGGGTAACCGGGGAGCCAACACCCCTGGCGTCGATGGCCTGACGGTCGCCGGCGTCGAGGAACAGCTCGGGATCCCGGGATTCCTGGACAATCTGCGAGCCACCTTGAAGGATGGCTCGTTCCGGCCTTTACCGGTGCGGGAACGCAAGATCCCCAAACCGGGCGGGTCGGGGAAGGTCCGCAAGCTGGGCATTCCCACGGTCGCGGACCGAGTTGTCCAGGCGGCGCTGAAATTGGTGCTGGAACCCATCTTCGAGGCCGACTTTGAGCCGGTCTCCTACGGGTTTCGGCCCAAACGCAGAGCACACGACGCGATCGCTGAGATCCATCACTTCGGCACCCGAGGCTACCGTTGGGTGCTCGACGCTGATGTCGAGGCGGCCTTTGACAACGTGTCGCATTCCTTCGTCATGGAAAGAGTGCGGGCGCGCGTCAAGGATAAGCGTGTGTTGGCTCTGGTGAAGGCGTTCCTCAAAGCCGGGGTGCTCACCGAGCTCGGTGAGCACCGGGAAACCCTCACCGGCACACCTCAGGGCGGCATTCTGTCCCCGCTGATCTTCAACATTGCACTGTCCGCGCTCGACGAGCACGTGATGGAGCCATGGAAGCCCGGCGGAACAATGTCCACCTCGGGCAAACGCGGCTACCGACGCTCCAAGGGACGGCCGACGTGGCGGATCATTCGCTACGCCGACGACTTCGTGATCTTGGTGCATGGTTCGCGTGAGGACACCCAAGCGCTACGCGAAGACGTCGCCCGCACGTTGGAACCGATGGGGTTGCGGCTGTCAGCAGCCAAAACCCAGGTGGTTCACATGAGCGACGGGTTCAGCTTCCTCGGCTTCCGCATCCGGTGGAAACGCAAGAGGGGGACGAACAAGTGGTACGTCTACACCTTCATCGACGACCGGCCCGTCCGGACGCTGAAGGCAAAGATCCGTGCCCTGACCCACAAGACATCGCAGTGGGGCCTCGCATCGGTGCTGACCAGACTCGGTCAGATCATGCGAGGCTGGGCCAACTATTTCAAATACGCCGTGGCCAAACACACCTTCAGCAAACTGGACGACTTCACGTTTTGGAGACTCGCCCACATGCTGAGGGCACGCCACAGCTGGAATTGGGGGCAACTCCGCCGCCATCTGACCGCCGCCACTGGGCGGTGGCAGATCACAGCGGACGGGGTCGCGTTCTTCCGGATAGACAAGGTGACGGTCACCCGTTACACCTACCGGGGCAACAAGATCCCCGCCCCCTGGCCGATAACCACGAACCCCGCCTGACGGCAGACACCGTGGAGAGCCCGTTACCGAGAGATCGGTACGGCGGGTTCGGCGAGCGGCCCGGGGAAACGGGCTGGTGGCAACACCAGAACCGCGCCTCGGGCCGACTCAACATGGTCCAGTTGGTGCCCAGCGCGTCGTTCGCGCGCCGCATCACCGCCCGCAGCGCGTCGTAGTTCAGCGGCCGGCGCCGTTTGTCGGGCCCCTCACCGTCGCGACGACGCAGGGTCTGCCAGACCGGGTCACCCGGTCCGGGTTCTCCCAGCTCGGCCAGCCACAGTCGCAGCCACACGAACGCCTCAGAGCTGCCCGGCAGCCACTGCGGCACGCCGCTGCCCTTGCGATAAACCCGGACGAGTTGATCTCCCCAGTCCACGTCGGCGACGCGTAGCCCCAGCAACTCCCCGGCCCGGGCCCCGGTGCTGATCGCCAACGCCAGCACCGCGCGATCCCGGTCCGAGCGCATCGCCGAGAACAGCTCGACCCAACGCTCGTCGGGCATCGCTCGCGGCCGTGCCTTGGATGCCTTCGGGTTGTAGCGCAGCCGGCCCTCAGCCTTGAACGGCTCCAGCGGATTGTGGTGGGCGTTCGCCCGCCGCCCCCGGCCCCGGCCCCGGTCCAGTACGACCGGGTTGACCAGCGGACCGCCCCCGGCGTCGATGCAGAACTCGTAGAAACAGCGCAGCACCGCGTTGCTATGCCGGATCGTGCGCGCGGCGAACTGATCACCCAAGTACTGCTTGCGGGTCACCAGGTTGACCTGCCCAACGGTGGCCAACGACCGAGTCCGGTCCGCCCCGCGCGACTTGGTCGCCTGCCCTAACCAGAGCACGAAATCGCGGACCTCCGCCGAGCTCGCCCGGTCCCACTCGACCTCGACCGCACGCAGGAATCGCCACCATCGCAGCAGGTCATAGGCGTAACTGCGCACACTCCCGGCGGCGTGCCCCCTTGCTACGAAGTCCCGCAGGAACCGCGCGATCGGCTCCACCGGCCGGCCATCGACATCAATCACCGGGAACGGAACCGGCCCGTCCACAACCACCACCCGACCCCAGCGGGCAACTCGCAGCGAACGCAGGTCACGGTCAAACTCGTCGAAGATCATGCAACCCCTTCCAGGTCGCATGACACCTACCGGCCAACCCAGCCCCAACACCCCGAACACGCAGGCAAACCCCGCCGTAGTCCGGTCAACATGCTCGGGCTCCTCGTGCCTGCACGCAGCACCATGTCGCCAGTCCATGTCGATCACTTCCTTTCTCCTCGTCATGGCTCACTCGGATCCCGGGTGGAGCCGCTGGCCCCGGTGTGCGGGGCGGCGGGCTGCTGCCTGCCGC
>QHBY01000604.1:0-527 GCA_003244245.1 Pseudonocardiales bacterium | reverse complement strand
GGTGTGATCGCGCAGCGACCCCGGAGGGCTGGTCTCACCCGGACGGACCGGGCAGGTTCGCTGTGCGGGGAGAGGCACCCGGTGCAAGCTCCGGGGCCAGCTCGTGGCCATGCCCTCCGTACCCCCGCCCCCGGGATGGCTGGCGGTTCAGGGCTTGACGAGGATGCGGTGCGCCGCTGCGAGGGCGGCTGCGATGGGGATGGCGTAGCCGTGCCCGTTCGGGTCTCCGGCTGCGGTGAGCCCGGTCGCGACGGTGATGCCGACGACCCGGCCGGCCGTGTCGACCATGGGTCCGCCGGACTCGCCTGGCTCGACGCCGTTGCGCGCTTCGATCAGCCCTGTCAGGGGTCGGGCCGAGCCGGTGGTGGATTCGATGCTTCGGTGTAGGCGCACGACCGGTCCAGCGCCGAGGCTGGGGTCGCCGAGTCCGTGGGCGTTGCCGATGGAGGCAACCAGGTCGCCGACGGCGACGCGGCCGCCGATGCGGGCGGTGCGCAACCCGGTGGCCCCGCGCAGCGCCACGATGG
>QHBY01000603.1 GCA_003244245.1 Pseudonocardiales bacterium | reverse complement strand
TATTTCATCGCGAGCCCTTAGCCTTGCTCTGGGTGATTGTCGAGAGCGGACTGAACTGCTGGTGTGTGCAGTCGGCGCCTTGCAACCGCCCCGCGCGGGTGAGAAGTACCGGGAGGCCATGCTTGCCGAGGTCAGCGCCGCGCCGTCCTACCAGGTACGGGCAATCAGAACTAACCTGGTAACAACGGCCCCGAGGACGATCTTGGCGGCGTGGGCCCCGCTCCCGAGACCCCTTCGGAGCGGCCGCGCACCGCGGTAGGTCCTTCAACCGTGCGTCCCGGCTCTTAGACCTTGGAGCTGCCTATCCCGAGGCACCCCGAGCCCAAGGGTGAGGTTGCGTCCGTCGGAGGGGTCGAAGAGTTGGACTTGGTCCGGGTCGAACCAGACCTGGACTCTTTGCCCGGCGGCCGCTGCTGACGCGACAGGCAGCCGGGTGACCAACTGGGCGGTGCCGATCACATCGGCGGTGCCTGCCTCGGCGGCCAACTCCTTCAGCTCAGCCGCGTTGACCGGCTCGCCGTCCAGTGAGAAGTGGGCATACTTATCCGAGCCCAGCGATTCCAACATCTCGACGTGCGCTGTGAAAGTCATCCCATACGTCTTGGCGCCGGGCTCCACCAGCGCGGCGTCTTCGAAGTGCTCGGGCCGCACGCCCATGATGACTTCACGGGGCGCGTGGGCTGCGTCCAGCGTCCGACGCACCCGATCGGATAGCCGCAGCTCACCCAATACGCACCGCAGCGCGCTGTCCTCCAGCCGCGCCGGCAGGAAATTCATCGCCGGAGAGCCGATGAACCCCGCCACGAACAGATTCGCCGGCTGCTCGTAGAGCGACTGTGGCACGCCGACCTGTTGCACCACCCCCCGGCGCATGACGACTACCCGATCGCCTAGTCGCATCGCTTCGGTCTGGTCGTGGGTCACATAAACAGTGGTGGTACCCAGTTTTTTCTGCAGTCGCGACACCGAGACCTGCATCTGCACTCGCAGTTTGGCGTCGAGGTTGGACAGTGGCTCGTCCATCAGGAACGCCTGGGGATTGCGCACGATCGCGCGTCCCATCGCCACCCGCTGCCGCTGCCCACCAGAAAGCGTGGCCGGCTTGCGATCGAGAAGGTCAGTAAGGCCGAGCATGTCCGCGGTGCCAGCCACCCGGGCTTCGATGGTGGCTCTGCCGGCTCGGGCGAGCTTGAGCGGGAAAGCGATGTTGTCCCGAACCGTCATGTGCGGGTAGAGCGCGTAGGACTGAAACACCATGGCCAGGTCACGGTCCTTGGGTGCCCGCTCGTTGACCCGCTCGTCTCCGATGCGCAGCTCGCCGGAAGTGATGTCCTCCAAACCGGCGATCATGTTCAGGGTCGTCGACTTCCCGCACCCCGACGGCCCGACGAGGATGACGAACTCGCCGTCGGCGATCTGGAGGTCCACCTCCTGCACGGCGACCACGCCGTCGGGGAACCGCTTGGTGAGCTTGTCCAGGACGATCGTGGCCACCGCTACCCCTTGACTGCGCCGGCGGTCAGCCCGGCGACGATCCGACGTTGGAAACACAGCACGAACACGATGATCGGGATGGTCAATAACACGGCGGCCGCCGAGATCGAGCCGGTCGGTTCGGTGAAGTCTGAGGCCCCGGTGAATTGGGCAATCGCCACCGTGGTGGTCTGCGATGCCTCGGTAGAGGTCAGCGACACCGCGAACAGGAAGTCGTTCCAGCAGAAGATGAACACCAGGATCGCGGTGGTGAACACCCCGGGTGCGGCAAGCGGAACGATCACGCTGCGGAACGCTTGGAACGGTGTCGCGCCGTCCATCTGAGCTGCCTTCTCCAACTCCCAGGGGATCTCCCGGAAGAACGCCGACAGGGTGTAAATCGCCAATGGCAGCGAGAACGTGATGTAAGGCAGGATCAGCCCTGGCCAGGTGTTGAACAGCCCAACCGTGCGCTCAATGTCAAACAGCGGCGAGACGAGCGAGATCTGCGGGAACATCGAGATCAGCAGCGCGACGCCAACCAGCAGCTTTTTGCCCGGGAAGGACAACCGCGCGATCGCATAGGCCGCGAGCGTGCCGATCACCACCGACAGTCCAGTCGCGATAAGCGCGATGCCGATCGAGTTACGCAACGCGCTGACGAACGGGGCCAGCCGGAAGATCTGCTGATAGTTCCACCAGGTGAACTCGGCCGGGATGAACCGGCCGTCATAGATCGAGTTGAGGGGTTTGAACGACAGGCTGACGATCCACAGCACCGGGACCAGCGCGTAGACCACGATGACCATGTCGGCGACGACCCACCAACTCTTACGGCCCCACCCCGTGGTCATGACTGGCTCTGATTCGCCTCGGAGCCCGGCGCTGCTGCACCGAACAGCTTGACGAACACCAACGCGACCATCGCCACCACGATGAAGATCAGGACGCTGATCGCCGAGCCGATTCCCAGGTTGAACGCGACGAACAGGTTGTCATAACCGAGCATCGACACCGACCCCGTTCCGTTGGAGCCTCGAGTCAGAATGTAAATGGAGTCAAAGACGCGGAACGCATCCATGGTGCGGAACAACAGCGCCACCAGAATCGCCGGCTTGATCATCGGCAGGGTCACCCTGGTCAGCCGCTGCCATGGCCCCGCTCCGTCCATCGCAGCTGCCTTGAGCAGGTCCTCGGGAACCAGAGCCAGACCGGCGAGCAGCAGCAACGCCATGAACGGCGTCGTCTTCCACACCTCGGCCAGGATGATCACAGCGATGGACGTGACCTGATCGGTCAGCGGCGCCGAACTCTCCGGTAGCAGCGCAGCCAGATAGCCCTTGCCCGGCGTCCAAGCGTACTTCCAGCTGTAGGAGGCGACGACCGTGACAATGCCGTACGGGATCAGCACCGCGGCGCGCACCAGACCCCGCCCGACCAAGGTGCGGTACATCGCCAACGCCAGCGCCAGCCCGATCACGAACTCGATCGCCACCGAGACGACCGTGATAACCACGGTGACGGCGAACGCCTGCCACCAGTAGCCAGAGCTGAGCACCGCGCCATAGTTGGCCAACCCAACGAAACCACGTTTCTCAGGAAACCGCAGGTCAAACCGCTCCAACGACAGATAGATCGCATAGCCGATCGGGTAACCAGTGACCGCCAGGATCACCAGCGCCGCCGGCGCGCAAAGCAGCGCCGCCAGCCGACGCTCCACCCGAGCCTTCTCCGAGATCGGCGCCGGCCGGCGCCCTCTCGCCGACGCGGCGGCGCGGACACCCGACCACATGGTCGTCATGGCACCAACCCCTGCGACTTGACTGCCTTGGCGATCTGCTCGCCCAGCAAGCCCACCACGGTGTCAGGGTTGATCTTCGCTGGCGGGTTGAGCAGGTCAGAAATCACGATCGAGATGCTCTTGTAAGCCGGTGTTTCTGGCCGCACACTGGCGCTGTTCAACGAATCCCGGATCGCCTGCCAAGCCGGATAACGTTTCTGGAATGCCGGGTCGTCATACAACGCGACGAGTGTCGGCGGCCTTGCCAGGTCTACCGCGCCACGCAGCTGGTTGTCCCGACTGCGCAGACACTGCACCGCCTCGAACGCCTCCGCCGGATGCCGCGAAGTGGTACTCACCCCCAGGTTGATGCCACCGATTGTTACCCTCGCGGGCTTGTCCACCGCGACCGAGGGGTAGGCGGCCCAACCGAACACGTCCCCGACCCGGCGGCCGGTGTCCCGGCTGGTCGGCCGCCCCGCCTGATCGATAAACGTGCCACCCCCACCGTCAGATCCCGGGGGGTACATCGAGACGTAGACGTCCGGGTAGTTGACCTCGAAGGCCGCCTTCCCTGCCTCCATCGCCAACCGGCCGTCGGGCTCATTACTCACCGACAGCGACGGGTCCGCGGCCCGCGAGGTGGCGACCCGCGACATAACGCCTAAAGCCTGCCGGGCGGCATTACCCCGAGCCACCTGCACATCACCCTCGTCCGAGACGATCGAACCGCCGCCGCTGGTCAGCAGGGTGTTAAACCACACCGTCAAACCCTCATACCGCGCGCCCTGTACCTCGATGTAGTGCGGCAACCCCCGCGCTGCCAGGCCCTCCACCATCTGGATCATCTCATCCCAGGTCGTCGGCGGGTGTGGCACCAAGTCCTTGCGATACCACAGCAGCTGCGTGTTGGTGGACAGCGGTGCGGCATACAACTTCCCCTGATAGATCCCGGTCTCCAACGGGCCCCGGAGGGTCCCCTGCTCGATCTGCCGCGCCAGCTCGCCCGGATACGGCAGAATCCACCCGGCCTGAGCGAACTCCCCGGTCCAGATCACATCCAGCTCCATGATGTCCAGGCCGGAATCGTGCGCCGCCAGCCGGCGCGCCAACTGCAACCGCTGATCGTCGGTATCCCTGCTCTGCTGGGTCCGCTGCTGGATCGTGTACCGCCCACCGGAGGCCCTACTGCACTCCACCGCGGCTGCCCGGTCTTCACCCGCACCTTCGGCGCCGGTGTCGAAGGCCAGCACGACTGGCCCGGCATCGCCAGCGCTGCAACCCACTAGCGTCGCCGCCCCCAACACCATCCCCACCGCGGCCATCGCCACCCGCCACCACCAGGAGTCACTCATCCCAGCCTTCCGATCCACCGGCGCTCCAGCATAGCTGAAGTCTATACAGGGCTCATATGAAGTCAATAGAGGGTATGTTCAACCTTGTTCGACGCAGTCCGCTGAGGTCGGCGAGCTGCCGGGGAAGCGCGACTAAGCCAGGGAGTCGGGAGACATATGCGGTGGCTGCGTGTGATGTCACTGGTGCTTGCCGGTGCTGTAGTCGCAGGGGGGTGCGCAGCACCGAGCGAGTCGTCGGCGGCTGCACCCAGCAAGGCTGCTCGCGTGGTTTCGGTCGACAAGGTCAGTGATCGGATCCGCGATGTGGTGATTGATTCGCCTTCGGTCGGTAAGGCCAGGGTACGGTTGCTGTTACCGATCGGTTTCGAGGCGGACTCGCACCGCCGCTGGCCGGTTCTCTACTTACTCCACGGGGCCGACGATCCAGACACCTACAAGTGCTGGACTCGGTCCACCGATGTCGCTGCCTTGACGGCCGGGCTTCCTCTCTTGGTTGTGATGCCCGAGGGCGGGACGAAGGGTTACTACTCGGACTGGTTCAACGAAGGCCACGGCGGGCCACCGGCTTGGGAGACCTTCCATCTGCTTGAGCTGCTCCAGGTGCTCGAGCGTGATTGGCGGGCTAGCGACCACCGGGCGGTGGCTGGTCTGTCCATGGGAGGATTAGGCGCCATGCTTTACGCCGCTCACTCGCCGCATCTGTTCCGCGCGGCCGTTTCGTTCAGCGGAGTCCTCGACACACTGCGCACCTCGGACTGGCAGTTCCCGCCGGAGCTGTGGGGCAATCGCACCCAGCAAGCCAAGATCTGGCGTCAGCACAATCCCACCGACAGGGCAGCGGACCTGCGGGGAATCTCGTTGTTCGTCTCTTATGGCAACGGGAACCCAGGCCCGCTGGACGCCACGGGCACCTCTACCTCCGCTGTCGGCGGCCAGATCGAGCGGCGACTGGCACCGGGAAACGCTGCCTTTGTTCGCAGACTGGGCGAGCTTGGCATCCCGGCGGAGATCGACGCGTACGGGCCCGGAATCCATAACTGGCCGTACTGGCAGCGGGAACTGCACCGGGCGTTGCCCGGCATCATGCGCGCTTTACAGACCTGACCCGCCATACCAGCAACACCAGCCCGACCAGGACGACCGCAGCGGCCGCCCAGAAGATCCGAGACGACAAGAGCGACGGCGATGCGACGGCCGCTACGTCCGCGGAGGAATCGCCAACGTTGCCCGATCGATCGACCGCCTTGACAACGTAATAGTAATCGGTGTTGGGACGGTTCAAAGTATCCACAAAGGATGTTTGGGTCACGGTGCCTACCAACTGGTAGCCGCCGCCGGCCAGTGGGCTGCGCGAGACCTGGTACGACGTGGCGCCGCCGACCGCGTCCCAGTCGATGCGGAACCGGCCGGGTGACCGACTCGCGACCCGCACGCGCATTGGGGCGGGCGGCGGGGTGATCCGCTGGCCCGGCCTGGCCACCAGGACCTGCGCGGTCATCGCCGGGACCCTCGCGGTCAGCCGTCCGCCCTCGGTCGTTGCCGCGGCCGCTTCCCGCCCCAGGAGGGGAACGAAGTCGACGCCGTCTCGGACCACCGTGGCTGTGGGTACGTTCACTGTCCGCGCCGCCGAACTCCGGTTGACTAGTACGATCGCCATATCACCGCGTGTGCGCATTGCGTACCCGAGTGTCTGCGCGAGGTCGTCGGCCTGCAGGTAGTGCGCGTCACCGTCCCGGAAGACCGGATGGGACTTCCGCAGCGCGACCAGGGCCGAGTAGAAACCCAGCAGATCGTGATCTCCGCCGGCGCAGTAATCGTTGCTGGCCGCGCACCCGGTCGTACCGGTCCACGGGAACGTCCGCCGGTTATCTGGGTCGTCGGACCCGGTCACCCCGACTTCGTCGCCGTAGTAAATGCTCGGCATTCCAGGCAAGGTGAACTGGATGGTGGCGGCCACCTTCTCTGCCGCGGTGCCGGCCACCACATTGGCGGCGTTAAACTCGCGGTCCTCTCTGTTGTACTGGCCGGGTGTCAGTATCCACCGCAATCGTGCCGTGTCATGGGAACCCAGCAGGTTCATAAACGTGCGGTACGTGGCGTCCGGATAGTCCTGCCGGATCGACCGCATGGCCGCGACGAACTGTGACACCGGCACGTTCGGATTACCGTCGCCGGGAAATTTTTTGTCGTCGCCCACGGCGCCCAGCAGCGACAGGACCGCCGCGCGGAACCGGTATCCCATCGAGGTGTCGGCTTGATCGCCGCTGGTGAGCTTCAGGTTGTCGGCGAACTGCCAACCTTCGCCCACCAGCGACGCGTCCGGTTTCGCCGCCTTGATCACAGTGCGGAACTGCTGCCAGTAGGCCGGCGGGAACGACTCGTCCTGCATCGAGTCCAGTCGGAAGCCGTCGACCCCGAACGCGAGCCACCGATGCGCGATCGAATTCTCACCACGGTAAAAATAGTCGGCAATCGGGGAGAAAACCTCGACCGGATCGCTCCGAACCTTCTTACGGAACAGTGGCAGCGTATCGACTGAGCCGCCCCAGCCGTCGTACGTCGCGTACCTGCCGGGCTGCTCGCCCGCGCACGGCCCGGTGGCGCCGACCGGCAGGTCGTGGAAGGTAAACCATAAACGGTAGGGCGACTTCGGATCCTCGCAGGCACCGGTCACTGGATAGTGGTGGTAGCGGTCGAAGTACGGGCTGTCCGAAGAGGACGGATCGAACGGCAAGTCGAGGACGACCCTGATGCCGTGCCAGTGCGCCTGGCTCAGGAGAGTGGCCAACCCCGCGTCGCCACCGAAGGCCGGATCGATGTGGGTGAAATCCTCCACGTCGTACGCGTGGTTGGATTTGCTGGCGAAGACGGGCGTCAGGTAGATCATCGTAACGCCAAGCTTCTGCAGGTAGGGCAGCTTCTGCGTGATGCCGGGAAGGTCACCGCCGAAATAGTCACGTCCCAGAGCGAGCTCGGTGCAGGGGATCGAGGAGTTCACATGGTCCCGGCAGCTGCCCTCGGGCAGTTCGGTCCACACGCGTCGCTGCACCTTAGCGGCCGTCGCGGCGGCGACCTGCTCCGGTGGCGGGTTGGCGCGCGCGGGATAGTCGTAGCGTGGCCGGGTCACCGAGATGTCGTTGAAAGAATCGCCGTTATCGAATCGGTCCGGCATGATCTGGTACATCACGCCGTCCTTCATGGCAGGAAGAACCGGGAAACGCGGCGTGACGAGATGGATCCGGTAATCGTTTGGGGCATCGGAACGCGACCCTGCACCTGCCGCGCCGAACTGCGCCGGGCTGTCAGAGTAATAGGCGATGTCTTCTCCCCGGCGCACGATGAAGCGGTACGACAGCACGCCCAGCGCGTTCGGGCGTACGGTTACCTGCCAGAAGTCGCAGCGGGTCCACGCGAGCGTGTCCTGGTAGCACGACACCGCTCGGGCCACCCGCCGCATCGGCAGCAACCGCTGCACGCCCTTGGCCTGCTCGGTCAGCCGCAGTGTCACCGTGTCGACATCATCGGCGGCGGTCCGGAACCGGACTGTCACCGGATCGCCGGGCGAAACCACTCCTGTCGGCACCCGATAAACGTCGCTCTGCCCATCGTGGCCCAGCGCAGCCAGGTTGACGCCGGGCAGATCAGTGACCATGGTCGAACTGATCGCCCACGCAAAAACGGCGACCACCGAGATCATAATGCGCCTCACACCGTCGCCTCCAGCCGGGAATCGCCTAACACGGGGTGTCGTGCCGGCGGTAAGGCAGGGCGTGATCACTCCCGGCCAGGCTACTCAGAACTAGCACTCCGTCAGCACCAGCAGGACGAGATGCGCGCAGCGCGTCTACCGACATAACTAAAGTCTACATAGGGCTCATATGAAGTCAATAGAGGGGCGATGAAACGGTGCACGGCGGCAGCGTGAGCAGGTCCTCCGGCAGGCCTCCGAGGTGAGCTACGAGATCAGCCCAGCAGGTACGAGGTCGGTCCATCGTTCGAGGAGCTTGCAGCGGTACTGGTACGGGCGGGAGTTCTCTTGATCGCCCGCACCTCGACATCTGGTGCCGTTGAACCGCCCATTCCGGCAGCGACCCCCGCAGTGCGCCCGACGGCGTAGACCCGCTGCTCTCCACGGGCCGACTCGTCACGGAGGGCCACGCGTGGGGGACAAGATTCCAGTCTGACGGACCCGCGTTGCAGAGCCTTGCGATCATGCAGTGCTTCGGTCAGCTCTCCGCGCAGCCGCAGAACGACGCGAGGACCGTCATCGACAAGAACGTCCAGCACATCATCGACAAGAAGGACGATCCCAGCCAGAACCTCTGCGAGGAGCTGACAGGGATGTCGTTCTTCACCCGCGCAGTACAGTTGCGCTGCTTGAAGGAGGCGAAGGCGAAGCAGGGCGAAATCGGGCTGAACCTGCCAGATATCGATGCAGCCATCACCACCCTGGCAGGGGCCTCCCGTTGCGGCAGCGACTAAGGCACCGGAGGTCTTGTCCGTCGCGCGTTGCGGGGGGATCGAAGTGGCCGACGATCGCTCCTCCGGCGATGCGGGCGACTGAGCCGGTGCCGGAGGTGGCACGCGGGCCACCACCGCAGGCGTGCGTCCTGACCGAGTGGGAAGAACCTCCTTGGAGTCGAAGGGCTGACGGCTCTGGCGGACAGCTCGTCATCGCTGTTGGGAAGCGAACCGCGCTCGACAGGCTGGCCGAAGCGCTCCAGACTCGGCTCAGGCGTCGACCGAGGAGGTTCCCGTGCCGCAGCGTATGTACCAGCAAGCCCAGGCCGCCATCCCGCAGATTGACCTCGTCGGGCTCGCTCCCACGATGCTCGCCTTCATGCGAGCGAACATC
>QHBY01000602.1 GCA_003244245.1 Pseudonocardiales bacterium | reverse complement strand
CTCGAGTTCGGGATGATCGACGAGGGGCGCCTGCTCGAGCACTCAGGGCCCGGCTTGGCGTTCCTGCGGTGGGGCTCATCGATCAAGCAGCTCACGCTCTACGTCATCCTGCTCAACGTGCTCGTCGTGCCCTGGGGGCTGGCGGGCAGCGGCCGGCTGGACCATGTGGCGCTCGCGATCGGGCTCCTGCTCGTCAAGGCGCTTGGCGTCGGGCTGGCGGTGATCCTGATCGAGTCGAGCTTCGCCAAGCTCCGGCTTTACAAGATCCCCGAGTTCACGGTCGCGAGCTTCATGCTCGCCGTGCTGGCGGTGATCATCTTCCTGTTCAGCCCCAGCTTCGGCGACGCCAAGCTCACCGTGTTCGGCGCCGCGGCCACGATCACGGCGGTCGGGGTGCTGCTGCTCGAGTTCGGGATGCTGCGCTCGCAGGACGTCTGGGAGCAACTGCGCCTCTACGGGCTCGGCTCCGCGGTGGTCGCGGGCCTCGCGTTCGCCACGGCGGCCGCTGGGCGAGGCTCCTCTGAGCTCTACGTCCTCGGAGCCGTCACGCTCGCCCTGAAGGCGCTGCTGTTCCCGTTCGGCATCCGGTCCGTGCTCCGGAACCTCGAGGCCGATCCCCGCATACCCTCGATCATCAAGGTCCCGACCGCCATCCTGCTGGCGATCGTCCTCTCGGCGGTCGCGTTCATCGCCCTGCGCGGGGTGCACCTCGGAGGGGAGTCCGGGCTGCCGCTCTCCGCGCTGCCCGTGGCGGTCGCCGGCATCCTCGTCGCGTTCCTGCTGATGGTGCTGCGGCCCTACGCGCCGTCGCAGTTGCTGGGCTTCCTCGTGCTCGAGAACGCGGTGTCGGTGAGCGCACTCATCATTGCCCCCGGGCTTCCGCTCATTCTCGCGTTGCTGTTGCTGTTCGACGTGCTGCTCGGGGTACTGGTGTTCGTCGTGCTCGTCCAGTACCTCGCGGTGGAGCGCACGGCGGTTCGAACGGACGTCCTCGACCGCTTGACCGGATGAGTTGGGCGCTGATCCTCATTCTCGCCGTGCCGCTCGTCGCGGTCGCAGTGAGCCTCGCCGACGGATGGCGGTTGGCCCGGGCGGCCACGTTGATCGCCGGACTGGTATCGCTTGGCCTCGCGATCTTCCTCGCGATCACTGTTGCGCACGGTCGGACCCTCCATGCGTTGGGCATGGCCCTGCGGCTGGACTCGCTGGGTGCGGTGTTCCTCCTGGCCACCGGGCTGCTCTACGCCGCCGCGGCCACGTTCTCGATCGGCTACCTCGGCGCGGGGGAGCGGACGCGCACGTTCGCACGTTTCTCCCGTCGCTATCACGCGCTGCTCAACCTGTTTGGCTGGACGATGCTCCTCGTGCCCTTGGCCAGCGACTTCGGGACGCTGTGGGTGGCGGTGGAGCTCACCACGATCGTCTCGGCACTGCTCGTCGCGATCGACCGCACGGACGCGGCTCTGGAAGCCTCCTGGAAGTACATACTCATCGCCTCGACGGGACTGGGTATCGCGCTGCTGGCGATCATCATCCTCTACGCCGCGGGCACCGATGCCCTGGGCGCAGCGTACGTTCCACACTTCGGCACGCTGCTCGGCGTCGCGCCAGAGCTTTCCCACGACGCCGTTCGAATGTCCTTCCTGCTCGCGGTCGTCGGATTCGGGACCAAGGTGGGCTTCGTGCCCACGCACACGTGGCTGCCTGATGCCCATAGCGAGGCCCCCGCACCCGTCTCGGCGCTGCTCTCTGGTTCGCTGCTCGCCGGAGCGTTCTACGCGATCCTGCGCTTCTATCAGGTGACAGTGGCGGCGGGTGATCGCGCGTTCGCCAATCACGTGCTGGTCGTCTTCGGCGTCGTCTCCCTGGCCGTCGCGAGCCTGTTCGTGCTGCGACAGCGCAACTTCAAGCGCCTGCTCGCCTACTCCTCGATCGAGCACATGGGCATCATCGCCCTGGGCGTCGGTTTCGGCGCGCCGCTTGCGGTGGGTGGCGCGCTCTTGCACGTGATCACGCACGCCTCGGCGAAGGGCCTCGCCTTCTTCGGCGCGGGCTCGATCCTGCGCCGGTATGACACCAAGGAGGTCGACGGCGTCACCGGGGCGGCCACGGTCATGCCCTGGACCGGGCCGATGTTCCTGGCCGCCGCGCTGGCGCTCTCCGGGCTGCCGCTGTCGGGCGTGTTTCGCAGCGAGTTTCAGATCGTCGCGGGCGGCTTCGCGCAGTCACAGTACGTGGGCGTCGCCCTCCTGATCGTGCTCGTCAACGTCGCGTTCTTTGGCATCGTGTGGCACGCAGGCCGCATGGTCCTCTCGGTTCCCACCGGCGACACCGGACGCGGTGAGACCAGTTGGTGGATGGTCGCGGGGATGCTGGGGTGCCTGTTCGTCGTCGTCGTCCTCGGCGTGCACCTTCCGAGCGTGCTCGGAGACCTCCTGTCGCACGCCGTCCACAGCGTGAGCTCTCCGAGCGCATGAGCGCCGAACCGACGCTCACCCAGGAGGACCTGCTCCCCGCGGGCATCGCGACCGACCGCGAAGCTGCGCCCGCGAGGGAGCTTCGCCTCCGGATCGCGCTCGGCGACTTCGAACGGGCGGCTCGATCGCTCCGCGACGGCGGCGCGCGCTTCGTCACCCTGTGCGCCGCTGAGCGGCCCGAGCGTTCCGTCCTCGGCGTCTTCGCGCTGCGCGGTCGGCTCATCGCGCTGCGGGCCCCGGTCGAGGACGTCGCGCCCTGGTCGTCGATCGGCACGTGGTGGCCGGCCGCGCGCTCGGCCGAAGGCGAGCTGGTTGAGCGGAGCCCGATCTCGCCTCTCCTCCGACCGGATCCTCCCCGAGCTGCGCTGTCTGGGCCCGACGCGGACCGGGTCGAGCGAGACGTCGAAGGGATTGACGTGTTCGCGTTGCCATATGGCCCGATCCGCTCTGGCGTGTTTGAGGCCATCCAGTTCCTGATCGAGACCGGCGGCGAGGATGTCCCGCGGCTCCACACGCGCATCGGCTTCAAGCACCGCGGGCTGGAGGAGCGCATGCGTGGCATGGACGTGGACCGGGGCACGTACGTCGCCGAGCGCGTCGCCGGCATCGCGTCCGTGGCGTGGGCAACGGCCTACGCCCAGGCGGTCGAGCGCGCCCTCGGCGTCGAGCCACCGCAACGAACCCAGCGCTGGCGAGCCGTGTACGCCGAGCTCGAGCGCATCGCGAATCACCTCGATGTGATCGCCAAGGAGGCCGAGACCACCGCGTTGTTCGTTGGTCAAGCCCGCTTTCAGATCCACAAGGAGAACGTCCTGCGCCTGCAGGCTGCCTTCACCGGATCGCGTTTCGCGCGCGGTGCAATCGTGCCCGGAGGCGTCCGGGAGAACGGCCGCGTGGACCTCGACGAGCTGCTGGCGGTCCTCGACGCCTTTGAGCGCGACCTGCGCCGGGACCGGCGGCTGTTCCTGCGCACTGCGTCGATGACCGACCGCCTCATCGGCACTGGCCATCTCGATCGCGCCCTGCTGGAGGCCTACGGCGCAGTGGGTCCGCTCGCCCGCGGATCGGGGCTCGCCACCGACGCTCGCCACGAGCGCCCTTACGGCGACTACCGGCGCCTGGGACTCGAGGTCATGACCGCCGAGGAGGGCGACGCCATGGCACGCATCGACGTGCGCTTCGATGAGATCGCCGAGTCCACGCGCATCCTGCGCCAGGCGACCGACCAGCTGCGCCGGCGCGATGGCGAGCTGCGCATACCGCTGCCCGCCGGCGCGGGCTCGGCGTTTGGATGGAGCGAGGCGCCCCAGGGAGAGCTGGTCGTCTGGGTCGAGGTCGCTGACGGGCACCTGGAGAACGTGCACATTGCGGCGCCCGACCTGCGCAACTGGGCGATCTTCGATCACGCTTTCCCTGCGGACGTGCTCACCGATTTCGCCTTCATCGAGCACTCGTTCGGCCTCACCCCCGCCGGGGCGGACCGCTGATGCTCGAGTGGATCCTCCGTGGCCTGCACCGTGGACGGGTGACGACCCGCTACCCGTTCACCAACGAGGAGCCGTTCGTCGGCTTCCGGGGGCGCGTGGACGTCCTCGATGACGGCGCGGCGGATCGGGATGTCGAGGCGGTCTGTCCGACCGGGGCCATCCAGGTTCGAGATGGACGCGTGCGCCTGGACCGGGGTCGCTGCATCCTCTGCGGCGCTTGTGTCGAGGCGGCGCCCGACCGCTTCGCCTTCCGCGCGACGTATGAGACCGCCACGCGGCGTCGGTCCTCGCTCGTCGTCGGCGCGGTGGATGACCAGGACCTCGCCCCGACACGTCGGGCGCTGGGCGACCGCGT
>QHBY01000601.1:18986-19838 GCA_003244245.1 Pseudonocardiales bacterium | reverse complement strand
CGGGTGGCTTTGGCTGGGTCATCCAGCACAATGGCGAGGTTGCGGGCCAGCAGGTTGGCCGTACCGGTCGGCAACAGTCCCAGCGGGGTGCCCGATCCGGCGAGGACTCGCGCCACGTGACGGACGGTGCCATCTCCACCGCAGACGAGCACCAGATCGGCGCCGGCGGCCAGTGCGCTTCTAGCCTGACCGCCACCCGGGTCCTCGACGGTGGTCTCAAGCCACAACGGTGGCGCCCACCCCAGTTCCGCGCACACTCTGGCGATCTGGGTGTGCAACTGCGTCGAGTCTCGACGTGGATCGGGTTGACCACCACTGCCGGCAATGGACGGTCCGGCAG
The DNA here is from genome assembly GCA_003244245.1 of Pseudonocardiales bacterium. Classification (GTDB taxonomy): domain Bacteria; phylum Actinomycetota; class Actinomycetes; order Mycobacteriales; family Pseudonocardiaceae. The sequence goes on along the minus strand of QHBY01000601.1, from coordinate 19,498 downwards.
TGAGCGAGGCGCCGGCTCGGGTTGCACAGACGCTGAAGATACGCCTCGTGATGGGCTCAAGCCGACAAGCCGACGTGTCAAGAGGTGGACCAGGCGCCCGGCACGGCACAAGGTTTACCGGCCGCCGCCTGTGGTCACCGCACCACGGGGGAACGTGTGTGGTGGCCACGACTTCCGCATGATGTATGCCACGCCCAGTCCGATCGCGCCACCGGCGAGCACGTCGCTCACATGATGTTTCTCGCTCTGGATCAAAGACCAGTGAGCTGCGGTCGCGGCGGCTGCAAGGGGAATCGCCAGCAGGGGCGACTCCTGAGCCACGCCGAAGACAAAGGCACTGTCCGACGCGGTGTGACCCGACGGGAAGGACGATGTGACCGGACTGATCCGGCCCTCGTCGGCACCTTGCGGCCGTCGCCGGCGGACGAGGGGCTTGATAACGAGGTTGGCGACGAAGGCAGCGACGAGGTAACACACGCTGCCGCGCAGGGCTGCTTGCTGACCCCTTGTGC
>QHBY01000601.1:0-18895 GCA_003244245.1 Pseudonocardiales bacterium | reverse complement strand
CTCCTCGTTGGCGAAGATGGTTGGTCAGGGAGAATCGACGGATGCAGCGCATGCGTGGTGTCAGGGGCACACACGCTACCTCAACGCCGCACTTGACGGTTGGCGAGCAGCTGTGCCCGAAGTTCTGGGTGCGACACGTCGGCGCAGCGCGGCCTGACGAGGCCGGTCGCGGTGACCGACGAGGGTCACCGCCCGAATCGGCGTCGGACCCGGACGCACGACGGCTGATCGGCCCGCCGATCAGCCAGTTCCCCGGTCACAGCGGTGACTCTGAGCGAGAGAAACATACTTACTGATCGGTGGTCGATCACGGCCGCGGTGCTCACCGTCCTGGAGTACTGGGCGCTCCGGTCGTGGCGTTCGCCTTGATCACGTTGGAAACCAATTCTCGAGGCTCTTCGAAGTAGTCCATCGCGATAATTCCAATGCGCCCTGGTGGGGATCCGACGAGATAGTCGTTGAGACGGGGATTTATCTTATTTGAGTAGCCGCGTGCCGTTAGTCCAACAGCGCTGGAAAACGTAATGTACAACTCATTCGGATCGCCACGTTTGGCTTTCTCTATGTGTTCAACGACGAAGTTGAACTTGTCATCATCCCCAGGGTTCTGATAGCGATCTTCAATATCATAAAATGGAGGGGTTGCGCTTCTAAAGCACTGGCCTTCCGGCCAGTAGGAAAGGTCGAATCCAACGTCTTGGCCACCTTCGAATCTGCGTAACAAGACGATCCTACCGCGAACATCTCCCAACCTTGTTTCGGATGTGAGTGCAGGACTGGTGACTACAGAGTTACCACCAGGAGGAGTGGCGGTGAAATTGTAGAATAGCGGGAGATCTTCGATACACTCCCATGTTTTCGCATTGAATGTATCTTCGAATGAGCGGGTGTTTTTATCACGGCTTGCCATGTCCGCTAGGGGCAATTTGCAAATAATTCGAGAAGGAGCGAATTTGCCTAGCGCGTCATCGAAGTGGCTCTCGTCATCCACTGACATCAAAATAGTTTCAGAAGGGTACTGCTTAAGGAAGTTGAAACAAATGGTCAGAATATCTACGTAGCTCTTTTCCGTGCATACAACATCGTGGTGTACGCAGAGATTGTCCTGGTAATGCGTGAACCTGATGTCAAGAAAGCGTATTCCCGCATTCAGCTGGTCGGGCAGATCCAGCTCCTGAGTCCTTCCAAGTCCGAGCAACCCGTGGACGCAGCAAGAATTATGTGTTCCGGGAATACTCAGAGACATCACTGAAACATCATCAGGAATGTAGCGCATCCAAGAAGTGTGAGTAATGAACTCGTCCATCATGTCCCTTCCGGTCGTTCACCACCTGGCGCCCGGCAAATGACACCCCTGTCCCCGTCGCGGACATGATCAAAGATCGGTCTGTCCCCGTCAAGCGCAGCGCCCACCGATCCGCCAACCCCGCCCGCGCGCTGCTGTCTCGTCGAGCACAATCTTCCCACGGGTTCACAGGTGATCTTCATCAGCGACTCGTCAGCGGAAGCGGCGCGACGAACACCTCCAGGCACGCGGACGCACGGCCGATCCGCGTTCACTGGAACGCTCGCAGAGATCCTCCGTCCCCCCGCACGTCCCCGAAATCTTCCCACGCCACCTCGCCGAGCCTTCATCAGCCGAACGGCGCGGAAGTGATTTTTTCTCCGGCCTGCTTGAGGTTGCCCTTGGCCTGATCCGTTTTGCCCTCAGCCTCAAGCCCAGGTCGTCGGTCGCCTGACCGTGGCCTCTTTGCCATTGCCCTTGAGCTCTTCAGCCTTGTTGCTGGCCTTATCCGCCAGACCCATGGTGTTTCTGCTCCGCCCAGCAGCAACGCCGCCCGGTACGGACCGAGCATGCGGTTCTGGTACTCCGCGGCCTTGGGCACCGGATATACCTGGTCGCCCCCCATGACCAGGATCCGTCCCCGCTCGGTGGCGTGGGTCTCGCCGTCCCAGTCGAGCTTGAGCCCTTCGGTGGCTAGCAGCCTCGCCACGGTGTAAGTCGAGTTCCACCCGTCGCCGAGGTCGGCGACGTAGTCCAGCCATAGATCGGCTTGCCCAGAGCGGTCCGGTATCTCGGCCGGTTCCAGCGCCTGCAACTCCCGGTAGTCAGCGTAAGCGCTGAAAACCCCGGAGAGCAGAACCCGCACAGCGGTATCGACGAGTTGGTGCGGATCGAGCCAGCGCACCATGGGCCTACGCACGAACCCGAGGTCAGCAGGCTCGGCGGACGACGGGCGAGGTTGGCACGGAGGTGTGCTGCTCATGACGTCCGTCTCCGCAGCTGGTGCACGCCCAGGCCCGTGACGTCGACGTCGTCCAGCGACGTGACGACAAGATCGGCGTTCGCGGCCGCCAAGAGTTCCTCGTCGTCGGCTCGGGCCACACCCAACGCCGCCATGCCACCAGCCTTGGCCGCCTGCACCCCGCTGGTTGCGTCCTCCACGACGAAGCAGTGCTCCGGGGCGACCCCGAGCTCGGCCGCTCCGGTCAGGAAGATCTCCGGATGTGGTTTGCCCTGAGCGAAATCGCGTCCAGATATGTCGACGTCGAAGAACTCCAGCAGGCTCAGGCCGGGCCGCAGGAAATCGTAGTGCAGGCCATGCTCGGATGCGAAAGTGTCGAGCCGGATCTGGCGGAGAAACAGTCCAGCGTTCTTCGACGATGACGCCGCCGCCACCGGGATTTTCGCGTCGCGAACAGCCAGCACGAAACCCAACGCGTCCGGGTACGCTCTGAACTCCCCGGCCTCGATGAGCTTGATGACCATGGTTTGCTTGTTAGCGGCGTAGGACTGCGCCCGCTCGGCGGCGTTGGGAACCTCGAAGTACTCCAGGGCCGCCAGCGCACCGTTCATTCGTGGCTTGCCTGAGAGGACCTGCTGGTAGACCTGCGGTGTGAAGCGGTCGTCGGCCCACGAGGTCTGGTCGGCGATATCGGCCCAGTCGTTTTCCATCAGCTCGCGCAGCGAATCCTTCCATGCCCGTTCGTGCGGGGAGTCGACCAGCACGCCGTCCACGTCGAAGATCGCTGCCTCAAAGCCTCGTGTCGGCACGGTCTCTCCCTTCCCCGGTGGTGTGAGTCCTCTAGAAGATCACGTTACCGGCGCAGTGGCACTACCCACTCCGCGCCTGCGGCCAGCTCTCGGACTTCGTTGCCGATGCCGATCCGGATCGGTCGGCTGAAGCCCTCGGCCAGGATGTGCACAGTCAGCTCATCGCCGGAGATACTGACCCTGATCGAGGTACTGCGGAACTGCATCGGGAAGCTGAGCCCGTCGAGGCGGTCGGTGAGCGTCGGGTCGAAGTGCAGAACCCCGTCGCGCACGTTGGCTCCGACGTAGCCACGCTGCAGGAGGTCCAGTGTGCCGGACATGACGCCCATGTGGATCCCCTCCTTGGTGGTGCCGCCCTGCACGTCACTCACGTCGCTCTCCAGCGCGACGAGGAAGCGCTGCCACGAGCTCTCCGGATCCAGCCCGCCGAGCACGGCGGCGTGCGTGACCAGGCTCAGGGTCGAGCCGTGCGAGGTGCGCCGGTCGTAATAGTCGATGGTTCGTCGCGCGAGGTCGGGGTCGCAGCCGTATCCGAGCCTTTCGAACAGCTCGCGGAGCTCGTCGCCAGAGAACAGGAAGAACAGCATCACCGCGTCGGCCTGCTTGGCCAGCTGGTAACGGTTGGGGTCGTCGCCCGCGGCTTTGAGGATGCGGTCCAGGCGCTGAATGTTGGGGTGCTCGGCGCGGTAATGCTCCCAGTCCAGCTCCTCGAGATCGGCGTAGCCCTCGAACTGGCTGAGGATTCCGTCCGCATGGAATGGGACGAACATCTTGCGGCTCATCTCATCCCACGTGCGCAACTCGTCGTCGGTCAACCCGAGACGAACCCGCAGTGCGGCACGACGGCTCCGCGGCAGCAGATCGAGCACCCGTTGGGCGGTGCCGGCGATCCAGGCCACCATCAGGTTGGTATAGGCGTTGTTGCGCAGCCCGGCTTCGTCGGCACCGGGGTAACGCTCGTGGAACTCGTCAGGACCCATCACCCCGTGGATCTCATACCGGTCGCGCTCGGGGTTGTAGTGCGCGATCGAGGCCCAGAAACGGGCGATCTCAAGCATGAGCTCGGCGCCGTAGTCGCGGAGAAACGCCACGTCGTCGGTGGCCTGATAGTACTGCCAGACGTTGTAGAAGATCGCCGCGTTGACGTGGCGCTGGTTATGGCTGTGATCGGGATCCCACTGCCCGGACAGCGGGTTGAGGTGCACGACCTGCGTTTCCTCGGTGCCGTCGCTGCCGCTCTGCCACGGGAACATCGCCCCGGAGTAGCCAGCCACCCGCGCCGCGGCACGCGCCTCAGCCAAACGGCGGTAGCGGTACATCAACAGCCCACGGGTGACCTCAGGCAGCCGGAAGTTCAGGTACGGGTAAACGAACAGCTCGTCCCAGAATACGTGCCCGCGGTAGGCCTCACCATTGAGACCCCGAGCCGGCACGCCTGCGTCGTGCCGGGCAGTGTGCCGGGAGCACACTTGCAGCACATGGGAGGCGTGGAAGCGCAGCAGCAACTGCGCGCGGGGCTCGTGGGGCAGCTCGATGTCACCGATGTCCCACAGTTCGGTCCACGCCGACTCGTGCTCGGTCAGCGCCGCGGCGAAGTCCGGATAGCGCGCGACGCTCTTTCCCGCCGCGACCAGCGTTTCGGCGATCGCGTTGTCGTGGGAGGTGAACAGCGAGACCATCTTCTCCACTCGCACCGGTCTGCTCTGCTCGACATCGAAGGCGAGAACCTGCTGGATGTAGTCCTCCATCTGGTACAGGCTGCGGTCCAGTGGGCCTTCACCTTCGCCGCGGAAGACTCGAGTGCGCGCGGCTTCGGCGATGTAGATGTTCGACTGCCGGGTCTGTACCTTCAGCGCGATGATCTCCGGGCCGAATGTGCGCGGCGACCACGGATTGAGGTGACGCCCCTCGAGCTCGCGATAGCGGGCCACCATGTGGTTCGTCATCCGCCCATCGAGTCCGGAGATCACCTCCACGTGTCCTGACCAGTTGTCCGGGGTCACCGTCCACTCGATCCCGGCCAGGTGGCTGTTGGCCATGCTCACGAAGCGGCGGCTGCGCAGGGTGGTCACGCGACCAATGCGGTCGCGGAACTGGATGTCCCGCGCCACCAGAGCGTTGCGGATGTCATAGGAGTGGCGGTATGAAAGAACCTCGACGTTGTCGAGCCGGACCGCTTCCTCGCCCTCGATTCTCAGCTTCAGCAGCAACCAGTTCGGGAGGTTGACCAGGTCCTCGTTGAGGACCGGGCGACCCCCGAGGATGGTCGTCTCCCGGTTGAAGCAGCCGTGGGCGTAGGTGCCCGGGTAATGGACCGCGTTCGCGTCTTCCCATTCGGCCGCTCCCCGGGAAGCGAAGTAGCCGTTGCCGGTCGAAGTCAGGGCCTCGCGCAGACCTTCCTGCGCGGGGTCGAAGGCGTCGTAGGTGAGGGTGAAGTCAGCCACGGGTCCCTTCCCCAAAGGTTGCGCCGGTCAGCCGTGAGCGCGATCCCGGCCGGCATCGGCACGCCTACCTTGCGTAGAAGTATCCACTGTGGTCTAGGACACCGATGAGACAGGACACCGACACGTGCTCGGGCACCTGCCCTCGAAGCGTGGCGAACGCCCGGGTCTAGTCTGTTTACACCGACCTTGAAGGATGCCATGCTCACTGACCGTACGACGCTCACCCAGTTCCTGATCGAGGAGGGGCGCCGCCATCCGGGCGCGACCGGGGAGCTGAACTCGCTCATTCTCGACGTTGCGCTCGCGTGCAGGGCGATCGCCAAGCGGGTTGCCTACGGTGCGCTCGGCGGTGTGCTCGGGGCAGCAGCGACGACCAATGTTCAGGGCGAGAAGCAGCAGAAGCTCGACCTGGTCGCGAACGACCTTTTCCTGCGCGCCAACGAATGGGGCGGCCTGGTCGCCGGGATGGTGTCCGAGGAGCTAGAGGCACCGTTTCCCATCCCGGAGCGTTACCCGCGGGGCAAGTACCTCCTGGCGTTCGACCCGCTCGATGGTTCGTCGAACATCGACGTGAACCTCTCGGTCGGCAGCATCTTCTCGATCCTGCGGGCCGCGAATCCGGGCGCGAACGCCGCTGCGGAAGACTTCCTGCAGCCGGGGTCGGAGCAGGTCTGCGCCGGATACGCGATCTACGGTCCGTCGACGATGTTCATCTTGACCGTAGGCAGCGGGGTGCACGGCTTCACGCTGGAGCCGCAGCTCGGCGAGTTCATCCTGACCCATCCGGCGATTCAGATCCCGGCCGCCGCGAGGGAGTTCGCGATCAACGCCTCGAACAGCCGGTTCTGGGAGCCGGCGGTGACGCGCTACGTAGACGAGTGCCTCGCCGGCAGCGCGGGCCCTCGGGGCAAGGATTTCAACATGCGATGGGTCGCCTCGCTCGTCGCGGAGACGCATCGCATCCTCACTCGCGGCGGTGTGTTCCTCTATCCGTGGGACACGAAGGACCCTGCGAAGCAGGGGCGGCTGCGTTTGCTTTATGAGGCCAATCCGGTTGCCTTCATCGTCGAGCAGGCGGGCGGCTTCGCGAGCACCGGGCGTGCGCGAGTCCTCGACGTCACGCCAGAGGAGTTGCACCAGCGCATCGCGTTCATCTTCGGTGCGCGCGATGAGGTCGAGCGCATCGAGCAGTACTACCGTGACCACAACGTGGTCGAGTACGACACGCCGCTGTTCAGTTCGCGCGGCCTGTTCCGCACCAACGATTGAGCGAAGGGGCGCGGGCCATGTCAGCCAAGCATCCGATCATCGTCATCACCGGCTCTTCGGGTGCCGGGACGACGTCGGTGATGCGCACGTTCGAGCAGATCTTCCGGCGCGAGCAGGTGAACGCGGCGCTCATCGAGGGCGACAGCTTCCACCGCTACGACCGCACCGAGATGAAAGACAAGGTGGCTGAGGCGTCTGACCGCGGTGACCACAGCCTCAGCCACTTCGGCCCCCAGGCGAACCTGTTCGAGGAACTCGAGGAGCTGTTCCGGCAGTACGGGGAGAACGGTCGCGGTCGCGTGCGCAAATACTTGCACGACGAGGAGGAAGCGGCGCCCTACGGACAGCCCCCCGGTACGTTCACGCCCTGGGACGACCTGACCGCCGACACGGATCTGCTGTACTACGAAGGACTACATGGAGCGGTCGCGACCGGCAAGGTTGACGTCGCCCAGCACGTGGATCTGCTGATCGGGGTCGTTCCGGTGATCAACCTGGAGTGGATCCAGAAGGTGCATCGCGACAAGGCGACTCGGGGCTATTCCACCGAGGCGGTGACCGAAACCATTCTGGGCCGTATGCCCGACTACGTGAACTACGTCTGCCCGCAGTTCTCGCGCACGCATGTCAACTTTCAACGCGTGCCCATAGTTGACACATCCAACCCGTTCATCTCCCGGACCGTCCCGACGGCGGACGAGTCGATGCTTATTATCCGCTTCGCCGATCCGCGCGGCATCGACTTCCCCTACCTCCTGTCGATGCTGCACGACTCGTTCATGTCGCGCGCCAACACCATCGTCTGCCCCGGCGGGAAGATGGACCTCGCGATGCAGCTCATCTTCACACCGATGATCTGGCGGTTGATCGAGCGGCGCAAGCAGGCGCTCGGACACTGACGGGGCTGCGCCAAGACCCCGCAGGGTCGCCGACCAACGCCCTCGACAGTCGCTCCCACCCAGTAACTATCGGGTCCTGGGGGGTGGGACTGGAACGCCGGGGGAGGAGCCGGGCTGGGCCGGAGGGACACGGACCTCGCATGGGGTGTCCGCTATGGCAAGCCGGCGGTCGGTCGTGACGAATGGGCAGTCGAGCTCACTGGCCAGCGCGACGTACAGGCCGTCGACCACGCGGATCCGGTCTCGGAGGGCGAATGCGAGTCGCACCTGGCGCGCCGTCGCAGTCACGAGCCGCTGTGGAAGCGCCAGCGCCTCATCGAGTGCATCTCGCGCGGCATCCAGATCGAGCTGCGTGGCGCGCACCAGATGAGCGAGGGCGGACAGTACCTCGGCGGGCTGATGCGAGGGGGCGCAGACCTGCTCGTCGGCGATCTCGTCGAGGACCCAACCCGCCGTCGGCTGGTCGAGCACCGCGTCGACAAGCGCGCAGGCATCAAGGACGATCACTGACCGAACTGCTCACGGACCTCGCTGAGCAAGAGTGCTGTGTCGATCACCGTGTGATATCGCTGTGGCCTGGATCGGACCTTGGCAACCCAGTTCTGCCGGTCGGATTCCCGCAGCGCACCTTCGACAGCCTCCTGAGCCAAGGTCGACAGCGGCAGCTTGCGAGCCTGTGCCTCGCGGTACAGGGCATCCGGTAGGTAGATACTCACCTTAGGCATACCCCTACAGTACCCCCACACCGCCACGCCGCCGAACACGTACGCTCATCAGTTGTCCGATGCGGACAACCGGAATGCAGACGGCGCTGCCCGCAATCCAAGCGCCGGCTGCGTGAGCCGGGGAAAAGGAGTGATGTGGCAGCCACTGATCATGCGCGACAGCTTGCGCTGACCGCGGCGAACGCGGCGGCCGGCAAGAAGGCGCACAATATCACCTTGCTCGACGTGTCCGACCAGTTGGTGATCACTGACTGTTTCGTGATCGCCTCGGCACCCAACGAGCGACAGGTACAGGCCATCGTCGATGCCGTTGAGCAGAAGATGGCGGCCGCGGGGAGCAAGCCGGTACGCCGTGAGGGCGCCCGTGAGGGCCGCTGGGTGCTGTTGGATTTCGTCGATGTTGTGGTGCATGTGCAGCATGCCGAGGAGCGTTCCTTCTACGGTCTCGAGCGGTTGTGGAAAGACTGCCCGACGATCCCGTTCGAAGCTGATGCCCCCGAGGTGGACGAATCGGTGTGACCTTGACTCAGCTCGTGCTCTGGCGCCACGGCGAGACTGACTACAACGCGGCGCAGCGGATGCAGGGTCAGCTTGACTCGCAGTTGACCGCAACCGGCCTCGGTCAGGCACGCCGGGCCGCCCCGTGGCTCGCGGAGCTCAAGCCGGACGTGCTCGTGACCTCTGATCTGTCCCGAGCCGGCGACACCGCCGCAGTGCTCGCCGCCGAGACCGGGATGCCGCTGAGGGTCGACAAGCGGCTTCGGGAAACCCATCTCGGGGCGTGGCAGGGTCTGACCCACGCGGAGGTGGACGTGCTCCGTCCGGGTGGCGTCCAGACCTGGCGGGAGAACCCGAAATGGGCTCCGCCGGGTGGCGAGACCAGAGTGGAAGTGGCTGGACGTGCGGCGCAGGTGGTCGCCGAACTCGATGCGGCCGGTCACAGCAGCGCGGTGCTGTGCACTCACGGCGGGCTGATTGCCGGTCTGACACCGCTACTGCTCGGCCTGCCGGTGTCGGGCTGGACGGTGTTCGGCGGGATCAGCAACTGTCACTGGACGGTGCTTGTCCGCCGGGGCTCCGGATGGCGTTTGTTTTCCTATAACACCGCCGCTCCCGTGTGATCGTGGCCGTCGCCGTTGTCACCGACTCAACCGCCTACTTTCCGGCCGGGATCGCGGAGCGCCGTGGTATCCGGCAGGTTCCCCTGCACGTCCTGGTGGATGGCCGGCACTGGCTCGACGGGGTGCAGCTCGGGCCGGCAGAGCTGGTGGAAGCCCTGGCGCGACGGGCTTCGGTGAGCACCTCCCGACCGACACCGGGGGAGTTCGAGGCGGTGTACACCGAGGCGATCCGGGCCGGTGCCGACACCATCGTGTCGGTGCATCTGTCCCGCGCGCTGTCAGGGACCTGGGAATCGGCCCGACTGGCGGCCGAGCAGGTCGGCGCGAAGCGGGTGCGGGTGGTCGATTCCCGTTCCACCGGCATGGGCTTGGGCTTCAGCGTGCTCGCCGCGGCTGCCGTCGCGGCAGCTGGCGGTGATCTGGACACCGTGTACGACACCGCTGAGCGGGTGGGCGGCCGCTGCCGGGTTTTCTTCTCCGTGGACACCCTGGAGTACCTGCGTCGTGGTGGCCGGATCGGTTCGGCAGCGGCGCGGGTGGGCAGCGCGCTGGCAGTCAAGCCGCTGCTGCATGTCGACGCGGGAAGGGTTGTGCCATTGGAGAAGGTCCGCACTGCCAGCCGCGCGCGGGCACGCCTGGTCGATCTTGCGGTGCAGGCGGCGGGATCCGCCCCGTTTGACCTCGCGGTGCATCATCTCGGCGCCGCCGAGCGCGCCGCGGACCTGGTCACGCAACTGCACGGTCGCCTCCCGCTGCTGTCTGAGTGCCTGGTCTCCGAGGTCGGGGCGGCGATCGGCGCGCATTCCGGGCCCGGAATGCTCGGTGTGGTCGTCCTGCCCGGCGGCCTGAAGGCGTAGTTGCGCACTGGTGACTTCGACCAAGCCAAACGACCTCACCGAATCCATGTGTCGATATCGGCGAGAAGCCGTTTCGTTACCTCCGCGGGGGCGGTGGAGGCGCGCACCGACTGGCTGGCGAGATCCGCGAGGGCTCGGTCGGTGAGACCATGCACGTCACGGAGGATTTCATACTGCCCGATCAGCCGGGTACCGAAAATCAGCGGATCGTCGGCTCCCAACGCCACCGCAACCCCGGCTTGCTGAAATACGGTGATTGGAACCTGCGTGAGTGATGCAAGCACCCCGAGCGGAAGGTAGGACGTCGGACAGATTTCCATGGTGACCTGGCTTCGGGCGAGGGTTTCCAGGGTGCGGAGATCCCCTGCAGCGGTAATTCCGTGACCTATTCTGCGTGCTCCGAGGAGTTCGACACATCGGCGCACGTGAAAGTGGTCGGTGTAGAAACCTGTGTGCGGCGCCACGAGTAAACCCGCATCACGCGCAATATGGGAAGCGGAAACGAAAGTGTCGGGCTCGCCCAGCCGCTCGTCGTTGGAGATGCCAAAACCCACGACACCACGGTGGGTGTACCGGGCTGCGAGTTGCGCGATCTGTTCAGCCTGTTCAGGCGGCGCGTCCCAGCTCACCGCCAGCAGGAGGCCGATTCCGATCTCGGCGGTTCGGGCCGCGTCCTGGCACGCATCCACCATTGCCTCCACCGTTTGGTCCACGCCGCCGAGATGACGCGCATACGAGCGGGGGTCCACTTGCAGCTCCAACCACTCGGAGCATTCCGCAGCGTCGTCTTCGGCCGCTTCCCGGATGATTCGGCGCACGTCTTCTGCGGACTGAATCGTTTGCCGGGCCGCGTCGTACCGGCACTGAAAATGAGACCAGTCTCGGCCGCCCTTGTCCCAGTCGACTTCTTCGTTCACCAGCGCGGATGGGAGACTGATGCCATACTTGTCGGCAAGCTCTCGTACCGTCGCAAGCCGCGCGGAGCCGGTGAGGTGCAGATGCAGATGCGCCTTAGGAAGTGTTCGCAAGTCTCGCACAACGGTAGTGTGGCATCCGAGTGCCAGCATCGGGTGGGACGGCTAACGTGGTGCCGAAAACCAGGCCGTCAGTCCCGCAGCGAGCGGGCGCTGATGCGTAACGAGCACACGAGCCTGCCGTTCTTCGCACCGATTGCGGCATGATGCCCCGTACGCTGTTCGTGGACTGGACGCGTAAGATCGTCCGGACCCCGACGATCACCGGCGTCCTCGATCATGACCGGGAGTCATGCTGCGTGGACTGCGGTGATCAGATGGGGTGTTGTCGGCCCAAATCGGTGCATCCGTGTAGCGGCCGCTGCGACGGCAGTAACATCCTTGTGAACAGGGCCGATGCAAGGAGTCGTGGGCCCCACCAACATCGCTGGCCAACTTCCGCAACACGGCAGGGAGGGCCCCCGGGCGTACCTCATCGCCGGCGGGCTCGGGTTACTTCTCTTTGTCAGTTCCGGGCTGCTATGGAACAACGGGAGCTTCGTAGGCACGCTACTGCTTGAACTAGGTGGAGGCGCCTTCATCGTGTTCTTGCTGGAATTTCTGCTGCCCCGAGCGTTGAGGTACGCCGACGACGCAACCTGGCATGTCGCACTGGCCAAAATCGATATCACCTGGTCCGACCAGGTCATCGAATCATTGCTGACTGACTACAGCGACGCCGAGGTTGAGGAGCTGCTGCGCAGCTGCCGGCGCCGGGCTGCGTTCCCCACCAGGAGCAGGATCTCGGCGGGGATTTTCGATACCGGGCGCAAGGTCGGGGACCATCCTGTACTGAGCCAGCAGGTCGGTGCGGACGTTCTGCTCTGCTACTACACGGAAAAGGCAGGACGGCCGGCTCGCAAGACCGTGTTCATCATGGACATCCTCAGGGTGTTGGGCCTACCGGGCGACGAGTCCGACAGTGGGGCTGATCGCGGCGAGCCCACGTCCGCGTAGGTCAAGCCGTAACGCGTCCGGAGCCGTGTCAGCGAAACCAGGGGCCCCCGGCGATCAGCTCACCCTCGGTGAGCAGGCCCGTGATCATATAGTCAGCAGTCTGATTGAGCTGGTAATAGACTAGCGCGTAGCTACGTGCCTCAATGTGGACAGGCGACAGCTGGGCGCTGGTCAGAGCCTCGTCCTCGACAGTGACGCCGCGCCGCCAAAAGCGCTCGCCTTGGGGCCCGATGACAGCACCGCCCCATCGCGGGTAGTGCTGAGGCAGCGATGATCGGGCCACCTTCGAGAGGTACCTCTGCGCATCCTTGGTTTTGACCTTTGTGCGGAGGTCGTCAAAGGCTCGCTGTGACCAGTGACACGTCATAACAAATATGTAGCCGAGGCTGGGGATGTTTACCCACGAGACCTGTCGGCTACCACTCTCTTGGCCTAGCACCAGGTAGCGATATTTCTGCCCCGTGACACCAACTCGTCCACATCCGCGGCGGACAGGTGCAGCCGACGAGGCGGTCATCTCACGCTCGTAGCGGTCTCAACTCACCTGAGGGAAGATCTGGAGGACCACTCGGGGTATCTACGGATTTGACCGCTGACAGGGCCGCTGCTTGGGCTCTGTGACTCAATCAGCTCGTCCACATCATCCGCGGACAGTGAACTAGCGAGGGTCGCGTCACGCTCGTAATCGTCAAACTCGTCCGCAAGGGGACCTTCGGACAGGACCACCGACTCCACGTCAACGTCAGCAAGGGGCGTAATGAGGGCCACGAACTTGCCCTGGCGCGTCACCGCGGCAGGGCGTCCTAAGCGGGCGATCTCCCGCATCACCTCGCCGCAGTGCTGGTTGAGCTGCGTGACCGTGTACACCTGCGCGGCCTCAACGGTCCGGCCGCTAACCAGCCTGATCACAGTCTGTGCAGCCATCGGGCGCTCCCTCGGGGTCATGACCTAGTAACGAACTACTAGAACACTATTAGATTGGGTGGCTCCTTGCAATCCCACGTCGGACTCTCGCGGTGAGTTACCTCTCCCTCGACCTGCCCGACCTCGACCTCCATGCCGACCCGGCGGCTTCGCCCGGTTCCTTATCCCCACCAGCCCTGTTATCCACAGCTGACGGGCGAGGCCGTCGAGGCGACGGCGACATCGTCCTAGCGTCGCCCCGTGGCCTTGCTCCCCAGCTTCCCCTCTGTCGGCACTGATGGACCGCAGAGTGTCCGAGCGCGGCTGGTGGGCCTGCGCGGTACTCCCGGTCCGCCGGTGGATCCCGGTGATCCAGACCCCGGCCCTGGCGCGGTCGACGCCGTTTCAGACGCGTCCCATCCCAGCGCGCCCCACGGTGACGATCCCTTACTCACCACCTCGCGAGGGGGCCGGCTGGTCCAGCGGTGGGTGCCCGCGCCACTGAGGGACGCCCGGTGGGAGCCCAGCCGACCGGGAGCCCTGCTCCTTTCGTTGGTCGCGGCACTGGCCGCGGTGGTCGCCGCGGTGGGGGTATGGCGGGAGCGCCCGGTGCCCGAACCGGCCCCGGCCCTGCCGCTGGTCACCGCGGCCGCAACGAGGGCTCCGTCGGCGCCACCGCCCGCGGAAACCCACGAGGTGGTGGTCAGTGTGGTTGGCCGGGTAACCCGCCCGGGGCTGATCCGGCTACCCGATGGCACGCGGGTAGCTGACGCGCTGGCCGCGGTCGGCGGCTCGCTGCCGGGCACCGACCTGATGGGCCTCAACCTCGCCCGGCGGCTGTCCGACGGAGAGCAGCTGCTGGTCGGTGTGGCGCCACCGCCGGGGCAGCCGGCTGCTAGCGGTGCATCAGGTACCTCCGGCGGGTCGGGTCCGATCGATTTGAACGCGGCGACTCTTGAGCAGCTTGACGGGCTACCCGGCGTTGGCACTGTCACCGCCCAGCGGATCGTGGACTGGCGTGTCGCGCACGGTCGCTTCACGTCGGTGGATCAGCTCCGCGAGGTGAGCGGCATCGGACAAGCGCGGTTTGGCCAGCTTAAGAAGCTGGTGCGGGTGTGACCGCGGACCCGCTTGTCGCTGCGCCAGCTCGGCATGACCTGCGCCTTGTGCCGGCCGCCCTCGTCGGCTGGGCCGTGGTGCTCTCCGGCCTATACCTGGGATCTTCGATCACTGCCGCGCTCGGTGCAACGGGCCTGCTCGTTGCCACAGCGGCCGCGCTGCGCGGCCGTTCGGCAGTGGTCGTCGCGGTAGGCGGGGTGGCCGCCGCTGTGGCGCTCGTTGTCGCTACACAGACCTGGCAGGTGGAACACCACCCGCTGCGGACAGCTGCGCAACGCGGTTCGGCCGCGACCCTGGTAGTGCACTTACGCGACGACCCGCGGGCGGTCGCCGCCCCGGGCTATGGCGGCCGGCAAACGCAGGTCCAGCAGGTGGTCGTGCATGCGGAACTGGAGGCCGCGACGGTCGCTGGGCAGCAGTGGCGCACCGGTGGTCGGGTAATTCTCCTGGCACCGGCGCGGGGCTGGACTGGTCTGCTACCCGGTCAGCGGGTGCGGACCAGCGGCCTGCTCGCCGCTCCCAACCGATCCGACCTGACGGTGGCCGTGCTGCGGGCGAGAGGTGGGCCGGACGTACTGTCGGCGCCAACCGCGGTCCAACGAGTTGCCGAGCGGCTCCGGTCCGGGCTGCGGCTCGCGGCCATGGCCCTGGATCCGGAGCCGGCCGGGCTTCTCCCCGCGCTGGTCGTGGGCGACACGTCGGCGATGGTGCCCAGTGTCGAGGCGGAGTTTCGCGCCGCTGGGCTCACCCATCTCATAGCGGTGTCCGGGACCAACGTGGCGATTTTGTGCGGGGTCGTTCTCGGGCTTGCCCGGCTGGTGGGTTTGGGACCACGGGCGGCGGTGCTGCTGGCTGGGCTGACCCTGGTCGGGTTTGTGGTGCTGTGCCGCCCGTCGCCGAGCGTGCTGCGCGCCGCCGTGATGGGTGCCGTGATGTTGCTGGCACTGGTGCTCGGCCGTCGCCGCTCGGCGGTTCCAGCGCTGTGCGCTGCTGTCCTTGTCCTGCTGCTGATCGATCCGTCGCTCGGCAACGATCCCGGGTTCACGCTATCCGTGCTGGCGACTGGTGCGTTGGTGTTGCTGGCTCCTGGCTGGTCGGCGGCGTTGCGCCGCCGCGGGGTGCCACCGGGAATCGCCGAGGCGCTGGCGGTGCCTGCCGCCGCCCATGTGATCACCGCGCCGGTGGTGGCGGGCCTGTCCGGTCAGGTGAGCCTGGTGGCGATACTGACGAACTTGCTGGCCGCCCCTGCGGTGGCGCCAGCGACTGTGCTCGGCGTGCTCGCTGCGGTAATGGCTGTGCTGCCCCCCGGTGCCGCTGCTGTCGTGGTGCAACTGGCCGGACCGGCGGTGAGCTGGCTAGTGGGTGTCGGCCACTGGGGCGCCGCGGTGCCCGATGGGGTGTTGCGATGGCCCGACGGGACCTTTGGTGCGCTACTGCTGGCGTTGATCGTCGCGGTGGTGATGCTGGCGATGCGCGCGCACCGGCTGCGAGTTTTCGCAGCGGCAGGGTTGGTGGGTGCGCTGCTTGTGCTGGTGCCGACGAGGTTCGCGTCGCCCGGCTGGCCGGCGCCCGGCTGGGTGATGGTGGCCTGCGACGTCGGCCAGGGCGACGCCATCGTGCTGGCCACCGGCGAGCCTGGTCGGGCGATCCTCGTCGACACGGGGCCCGACCCAGGAGCAGTGTCGGCCTGCCTCGACCGTCTCGGCGTGCGGCGCCTCGCCCTGATCGTCCTCAGCCACCTGCATGCTGACCACATCGGCGGCCTGGCCGGCGCCCTACGGGGCCGGGCGGTCAGCGCCGTCGCGTTGGGCCCCGGACGAAGCCCCCCGTGGGCGTTCGCGGCGGTTGTGCGGGCCGCCGCGGCGGCCCGCGTGCCGGTGGTCGCGCTCACCGCTGGACAGCGGCTGTCCTGGCCCGGACTCGGTCTCGACGTGCTGGCCCCGCTGCGGGATCCACCGCCGGTCGGGGACCATCAGGCCGAGGTCGATGGCACCGCGGTGAACAACACTTCGGTTGTGCTCAGAGCGAACACTCCCGCCGGTCGGGTGCTACTCACCGGAGATGTTGAGCTCGATGCTCAGGCGGACCTGTTGGTCACCAGGACGGATCTGCGGGCCGATGTGCTGAAGGTTCCGCATCACGGTTCTCCTTACACGCAGGTAGTACCCTATTCGTTGTGACGACACGGGCGGCGCTGTACCTGCGGATATCCGAGGATCGCACCGGTGCCGGGCTGGGGGTAGCCCGCCAGCGTGAAGCATGCGAGCAGCTGTGCACCACCCGTGGCTGGGAGATTGTCCAAGTGTTGGAGGAAAACGACACCTCAGCCTCAGGGAGCAAGCCCAGGCTGCTGTTCGCCCGACTGCTCGCCATGATCGAGGCAGGCGAGATCGACGCCGTCGTCGTCTGGCACACAGATCGGCTCGTGCGCCGCATCATCGAGCTGGAGCACGTTATCGACCTGTGCGAGCACAACAACGTCAAGCTCGCCACCGTGTCGGGTGATCTGGACCTGTCCACTGACGCCGGTCGCCTCAACGCCCGCATCCTGACGTCAGTGGCCAGGGCGGAAATCGAGCGCAAGTCCGCGCGGCAGCGCGCCGCGTTCGAGCAAGCCGCCCAGGCAGGCAAGCCGACCGGTGGGCGTCGTGCCTTCGGCTACACGGTCGACGCGCTGCACCTGGAGCCGACCGAGGCGCCGGTGGTCCTGGAGATGTTCAAGCGCTTCGCCAGCGGTGACAGCCTGGGGGAGTTGAAGCGGGACCTGAATTACCGGGAGATCAAGACGCCACGGGGGCACCAGTGGATCACTGGCTCGGTCAAGCAAGTCTTGATGAACCCACGCTACGCGGGGCTGCGCGGGGTGCGCCGGGTCCGGCTCGATGAGCGCGGCCGGAGGATGGCAACCGAGAACGGCAACCCCCGCCGCGATCAGTGGTACGACATCACGGGACCGGCGGTGTGGCCCGGCATAGTCCCCGAGGAACTCTGGCGGGCCTGCGAGCGTCGCCTGCGCGACCCAGCCCGGGCTGTCCACTACAGCGGCTCGACGCAGCAGTACCTGCTGTCCGGGCTCGCGGTGTGCGGGGTGTGCGGCCGGAAGCTGAAGTCTGGCACCCAGACGTTCGGTCGGACCTTGAAGTGCACAGCGGGACCGGGGCGCCACGTGAACCGGCGCGCGGAGCGCATCGAGGAGTTCGTCGTCGCCGTGATCGTGGAGCGGTTACGGCGTCCTGACGCTATCGACCTGGCCCAATCGGTCGGGGAGGGCATCGATCTGCGCGGTCTCCAGGAGGAGGCGCGCTCTTTGCGCGCGAACTTGACGGCGTACGCGGAGGACGCGGGATCGGGACGTTTGACCCGGCAGGAGTTCTACACTCTGCGGGAAAAGGCGCACGCCAGACTGGCCGAGATCGACACCCAGCTCGCCGACGCCGGACGCGCCGACGTGATGGCACAGTTCATCGATGCCATCCGCGACCCCGCAGAGGTGTGGGATTCCTGCTCACTGTCGACTAAACGCGCCGTGATCGATACGTTGGCCGTGATCCGGGTGATGCCCGGCGGTGTCGGTCGGCCCAAGGGCGGTATGTTCGATCCGGAGTCGGTGCGCATCGACTGGAAGTAGCGGCTGATCTTGCTTATTGTCACGGCCATTACGCGCATCGTGGCGCGCCCCTTGACTGCTGGGCTGCTGCCAGCGGTTATGCCGCATTGCCCCTATAGTCATTGACCCCTATAGGGATAACGTTGACGCTGACCCTTGAGGGTTATTCACAATCCCATAGATGAGTCTACGGCGGCGCGCCTACTCTGGTCTTCCAGTGCTTCCATGACGGAGACCGAGCCGGGCCGGTTGGTGCCGTGGGTGTTGTGCGGTGCAGCGAACGTTCCGCCGCGGCCCGGGAAGCAGCCAGGTCCCGTGGTAAGGCGGTCGGACGCCCTAAGGCGCTGACTCCCGACCAGGAGAGCCAGATCCGTGCCCTGCACGCCGCCGGCGAGCTTGTGCCCGCGCTGGTCGCTACGTTCGGCGTGAGCCGTGCGACGGTTTACAGACTGCTCGCCGAGGAAGCGGCGGCGGCCTGAGCGAGTCCCCCCGATGGCGAGAGCGGACCGGAACTGCCGGTCTCGCGAGCGGCAAACGCACAGATCCACGGGTCAAGCCCTCACTGGGGGAGGTCGGCACTTGCGCACGCAGAAAAGCCCCGCTCTCGCGGGGCCGATCTGCGGTGACGTGCTTTGTTCAGCTCGGGAAGCGATTGACGCTGGCCACGGTGCAGGTCGCCGGTCCGGGCTTGGTGTTGCTGGCCGCCGAACCGGTCGCGCCCATTCCGGTCAGGGTCGCGGACTGTCCGGCGGCCAGCGAATTGCTCACCGCGTTGATCTCACCGATGCGCGCGCCATTCGTGTCGTTGACGCTGATTGTGGCCATGTAGGACTGTGTCGAGCCCGTGTGGTTGGTAATGGTCACGGTGGCGTGAGTCAAAGCGGTGCCGTAATCGTCGGTCACAGAGAGGGTTATTCACGAGCCCC
>QHBY01000600.1 GCA_003244245.1 Pseudonocardiales bacterium | reverse complement strand
AATCTCCTCGCGATCCGACAACATCAACGTCACGCGCACGGCGGGTATCCTGTCCAACCGAACCACCAAGATCAAATGCTACGACCGGCTGAGCCCAAGGTGTGCTGTCCGCCACTTGCCGGATCGGTGGTCATACCGGCAATACTGCGAGGTCGCGCGGGCGGTGGTTGAGCCGCGTCACGCCGCTGGCATTGACCACCACGATGTCCTCGATACGGGCACCCCATCGGCCCGGGAGGTAGATGCCGGGCTCGATGCTGAACGTCATCCCCGCTTCGAGTATCAGAGCGTTGCCGGCGACGATGTAAGGCTGCTCGTGCACCTCAAGACCGATGCCGTGCCCGGTCCGGTGGATGAACCGCTCGCCGAAACCCGCGTCGGTGATCGGAACCCGAGCCGCGGCGTCGACTTGTTCGGCGGTCACACCCGGTGCGACAGCCGCCACCGCGGCGTCCTGCGCAGCCTGGAGCACGGCGTAGACCGCGGCGACGTCGGCCTGGGCGGGCTCACCCAGGCTGTAGGTGCGGGTGGAGTCGGAGAAGTAGCCCTCTGGCGTCGGGCCGCCGATGTCGACCACTACCACGTCGCCGGCCTGCAGCACCCGGGCGGAGACGTCGTGGTGCGGGCTTGCCCCGTTCGGACCGGAACCGACGATCACGAACGCCGCCGCGGTGTGCCCCTCCGCGACGATCGCGGCGGCCACATCGGTACCGACCTGCGCTTCGGTGCGTCCGACCCGCAGCCACTCCCCCATCCGGGCGTGCACCCGGTCGATGGCCTGGCCCGCAGCGGTCAGCGCAGCGATCTCGGCGCTGTCCTTGCGCATCCGTAGCTGCCCCAGCACCGTCGATGCCAGTTCCTGCTGGCAGGCTGGCAGCGCGTCGCGCAGCCCTAGCACGTGCGCGGCGGGCATCGTGTCCCCCACCGCGGTGCGGGTCACTGGCGACCCGGACCTGCGCAGCACAGCGGAGGTCAAGGCGTACGGGTCCACCCCGTCGGTCCACTCGGCGATCTCAAGACCGAGCTCGAGCACCGGCGTGCCGTCCAGCCCCGGCCGTTCCAGCGCCGGCACCACCAGCACGGGGTCACCGTCAGCGGGCAAGACCAGACAGGTCAGCCGCTCATGGGACTCGCCGCCGACCCCCAGCAAGTAGCGCAGGTCCGGGCTGGGAGTGATCAGCAGGGCGGCCAAGCCGGCCACCCGGGTGGCGTCACGAGTGCGGTCCAGCCGGGCGGTGAGGGTGTCGAGTGGGGCGGGCACACCTCAAGCCTAGGACCGGCCGGGAGCGAGAGCTGGCAGGCTCTGCCCTCATGGACGCGCCGCTGCTGCTGATCGATGCCGCGAGCCTGTATTTCAGGGCCTACTACGGAGTGCCGGAGTCGATCACGGCTCCGGACGGCACCCCGGTGAACGCGGTGCGCGGCTTCACCGACATGCTCGCCCGGCTGATCGACCAACGCCGGCCGTCCCGGCTGGTCGCGTGCCTCGACCTGGACTGGCGACCAGCCTTCCGGGTCGACGCGATCCCCTCCTACAAGGCGCACCGGGTCGCCGAGCAGACCGGGTCCGGCGCTCCCGACGTCGAGGAGGTGCCGGACACCCTGAGTCCGCAGGTCCCTCTGATCCTCGAACTTCTGGCCGCAGCGGGCCTGGCCACCGCGGGCGCGGACGGGTACGAAGCCGATGACGTGATCGGCGCGCTGGCCGCGGCCGAGCGCCGTGATCCCGTCGAGGTCGTCAGCGGTGACCGGGACCTGTTCCAGGTCGTGCGCGCCGAACCGACGAAGGTGCGAGTGATCTATGTCGGGCGGGGACTGGCCAAGGCGGAGGTGATCGGCCCCGCTGAGCTCGCCAGCCGCTACGGGCTGCCGGAAAGCGGCGCCGGGCCCGGCTATGCGGATCTGGCCGCGCTGCGCGGAGACCCGTCCGACGGGCTGCCCGGGGTGCCCGGAATCGGCGAGAAGACCGCCGCCACGCTGATCAGCCGGTTCGGCTCGGTGGAAGGACTGCTCGTGGCGCTGGATGATCCGCAATCGGCGCTCGCCGCGGGGATACGGGCCAAGCTGCGCGCCGCTCGGAGCTATCTGGAGCTGGCGCCCAGCGTCGTGCGGGTAGCTACCGACGCCCCCGTGCGCAAGGATCGAGACGACACGCTGCCCGCAGAGCCCGCCGATCCAACCGCGCTCACCGGGCTGCAGCACAGATGGGGCCTGGGCACCGCGGTGGACCGCCTCGTCGCAGCGCTTCAGGCTCGCCGCTGAGCCGCAACCTCGGCGAGCAAGTCGGCGGCCTTCTCCCCGATCATCATGATCGTGATGTTCGGGTTGACGGCCGGCAGGAAGGGCATGACCGACGCGTCAGCGACGCGCAGCGCGGTCACCCCCTTGACCCGCAACCGCGGGTCAAGCACGGCCGCCGGATCGTCCACAGCACCCATCCTGGCCGTGCCCGCGGGGTGGTAAACGGTGTTGTGCGTCTTGCGGATGTAGTCGATGAGCTCGTCGGCGGTGGCCGCGTCCGGTCCGGGTGCCAGTTCGCGTTCGATCCAGCCCCGCAACGCCGGCTGCGCGGCGATCCGGCGGGCGAGCGTGATCCCGGCGAGCATCACTGCGATGTCGTGGCCCTGCGGATCGGTGAAGTAGCGGGGGTCGACCTTCGCCCGGGCCCGGAAGTCTCGTGACCGCAGCCGGACCGTGCCCCTGGAGCGGCCGCGGGTGACGTTCGGTGTCAGGCAGAAGCCGTTGGACGTGGTCGGGTAGCCCCAGCGCACGGTGTTCAGATCGAAAGGAACCGAGCCGTAGTGCATCATCAGGTCCGGACGGTCCAGACCCGGTTCGGTCCGGGTGAACAGGCCGATCTCCCACCACTGCGTGGAGCGGGTGACCATCGGTCGCGATGCCTCCCACATCACCAGGCCCTCGACGTGGTCGTCGAGGTTGGACCCGACGCCGGGGCTGTCGACCAGCACGTCGATGCCGACGTCGCGCAGGTGCTCGGCCGGGCCGATGCCGGACAGCATGAGCAGCGTGGGGGTATCGATCGCCCCGGCGGATAGGATCACCTCCCGCCGGGCGTGCACAGTGGCGTACCGGCCGGACACGAGGTACTCCACACCGGTCGCCCGCTTGGGGGCGTCGAAGAGAACCTGCTTGACCCAGGCGTCGGTGAGCACCACCAGGTTGCGGCGCCGACCCATGATCGGGTGCAGGTACCCGCGTGAGGACGACATGCGGATGTTGTCCTCGTCGGCGTTGATCTGGAAGAAGCCGGCTCCCTCGGTGACCGTGGCGCCCTCGTTGAAGCACACGGTGGGCAGCCCGACCGCGGCTGCGGCGGCCAGCACCGCGACTCCGCACGGGTCATGTGGCGGGATCTGGCGCAGCTTCACCGGGCCGGCGCGGCCGTGGTGATCGCCGGGACCGTCGTTGTTTTCCAACCGCGCGATCAGCGGCCAACAGTCGTCGGCGCTCCAACCCGTACACCCCATCGCGGCCCACTCGTCTAGATGATCTATTCCAAGGGGTATGAGGTGGTCGGGCGTGTCGTGACCGGTTGATACGCGAAGGGTGTCCAAGATCGGCGTT
>QHBY01000599.1:4577-5844 GCA_003244245.1 Pseudonocardiales bacterium | reverse complement strand
GCCTTCAGGCGCTGGTCCAGGAGGCGATGACTGGGCGCTACTCCGCCGGAGCCGCGATACGCGCGGAAATCCAGAAAGCGCACGCTGACAACGGATCAGCGAGCACCCTCGACCCTTTCAGCGGCAGAGGCATGATCCCGCTCGAGACCAGCAGGCTGGGTTTGCCAGCACACGCGATCGACTACAGCCCGGTGGCGGTTATGGTCTCCCGGCTGCTGACCGACTATCCCGCCCGCAACTGGGACAACGAACCGCGCCTGACTTACCGGCACGTCGACTCAGCACTCCTCGATCACCGGCCACGGCTCGTACGGGACGTGGACCTGGTGCTGAGCGAAATACGTCAGCGTCACCAACAAGCGATGGGCCCGTACTTCCCCGAGGTCGACGGAAGACAACCATGGGGCCACCTCTGGGCGGTCACACTCCCCTGCCACGAATGCGGCCGACACTTCCCGCTCATCGGGTCTCTTGCGCTACGCCAAACCAGCACCCGAAAAGGCAAAGGCAAGAAGGGCTCGTTCACCGATCCAGGCCAGTCCTACTACATCGAAGCCGACGCGGCGACCGATTCATGGTCAGTCGTCATCCACGACGGACCACCGCAGCGTTCACCCACACGACAGGTCCCACCCGGCAAGAGCCGATACGACAGCAACGGACGCCTCGCAGTGTGCCCGTTCTGCGGCCACGGACACGACCGAGAACTCCAAATGCGCATCCTCCGCAACGGAGAGGTCAGCGACGCCCCTCTGCTCGCCGCTGACCTCGACCCAGACGTCGGCAAGCACTATCGCCCTCTTAAGCCGCAGGAACGGGAAGCGATCACCGAGGCGGGAACCACCCTCGCGACGCAGCCTCGCTTCGGGGTGCTGCTCGCCGCCCGGCCAGACGACCCCATTCCCGCCGGCAACACCTGGACCGTGCAGGCCACTGTTTACGGCGCACGGACCTACGGCGACATGATGAACGATCGACAGACACTCTCGTTCATCACAATCGCCCAGGTCATCAACAGCATTGCGAACGAACTCAAAACCGGCGGCTGCAGCGAGGACTACGTTCGGGCACTTACGGGCTACGCGGCAGCTGCAATGTCGCGCAAGCTCCGCCGCGCAACGCGAGGCAGCACGCTGGATTCAAAACTCAACAAGGTCAACGATCTCTTTGCCACCGAGTCCAGCCTCAATTTCTCGTTCGACTACTTCGAAGTCGGACTCGCTGACGGCCCCGGCAGCTGGGACTCCGTCGCAGGAGGAACCCTCAC
>QHBY01000599.1:0-4572 GCA_003244245.1 Pseudonocardiales bacterium | reverse complement strand
CCGTTATCCCGCCGCAAGGATCGGCGAAGCCGTGCGACGTCGAGCAGGGCTCCGCCACCGCGCTGCCGTTCCGCGACCGGTCAATCTCGGCAGTCGTGACAGACCCGCCCTACGACGCAATGATCGACTACAGCGACGCAAGCGACCTGTTCTACGTGTGGATCAAGCGCGCGCTGGCCACGTCATGGCCCGAACTCGGCATCACCCCACACGAGCACGGCGTCCAGGACAAACGGCTTGAAATCATCGTCAAAAAGGGCGGCACTAGCAACAACGATCACCGCGACCGCATGCACTACGACACCCTCATCACAGAAGCCTTCACCGAAGCGCAGCGGGTCGTATCGACCGACGGCGTCGTGACCATCGTCTTCGGACACGGGGAACCGGAGGTGTGGCAGCGTCTTCTCACCGCAATCGACGCGGCCGGACTCGTTCTCACCGGCGCGTGGCCGGCGAAGACCGAGCAAGGCGGCAAGGTCGGCTTCTCCAACATCGTGACGACCCTGACGATGGCGTGCCGGCCCGCGCCCGAAGACCGGCCGACAGGCCGGAAGGGCGCGGTCGACAATCTCATCAAGGCAGAGATCAAGCACCGCTACCCCGACTGGGAACGCTGGGGCCTCGCCCCAGCAGACATGCTGATGGCCGCGGCAGGGCCAGCGATGGAGGTCGTTGGTCGATACCAGCTCGTCCTCGACGCGAAGGGTGAGCCCGTCGACATCTACACGTTCCTCCCTCTCGCAAGAGCGGCCGTGCAAGAGGCCATGGCGGTTGAAATCGACCATCACCCGCTAGAGACATTCGACGCCCGCACCAGGTTCGCGCTGTGGTGGGTTCGGCTATACGGACGGCAGATCCAGGCCAAGTCCGAGCTCCGTTGGCAAGCACTGGCCTCATCGATGGACTTCACGGACCTACGCGACCTCGTACCAGACGAGGGAAAGGGCGTCGCCTTCACCAGCACCGGACGATTCAAGACGCAGATCACGGGCGACTCGGCAGCCATCGACGTCGCCCTCGCGTTGGCCGCCGCGTCAGAGGACGGCCTCGCGGCAATGGGAGAGGTGCTCGCGCGGTCCGGACGAAGCTCGCACGACGCTTACCTATGGGCAGCAATCAAGTTCCTCGCCGATCGGCTTCCGGACTCAGATCCTGACGCCGTCGCGCTAACCCGAGTGCTCCGAACCAGGGACGGCATCTCCAACGCTGCGAGCACAGTAGTGACGAACGAAGTCACGCGACGCCATCAAAAGGATCGCGACGACGCACAACTGAGACTCCTATGACCGTGCTCGTCGCATGGAACCCACCGAACGTGACTTGGAACGAGGACAGATGGCTATCGACGTGACGCCGTGGTGGAAAGCACTCAAGATCCGGACCGAGATCCTCAGCGCATCGGGCCAGATCGACGACGTCCAGATGTCGTTGTTCCAAGCCGTCTACGGCTCGGGAAGCGACCGGCCGCCGTATGCCGATGCGAACTACTACGGCGAGATCACCCATCCCACCGAACGACTCATCGACCTCCTCACCGAGATCGCCGTACGGATCGGCGGCGGCAGCGACTTCCTCAAAGCCCGAGCCGTCACACGGCTGGATCAGGGCATGGGAGGCGGCAAATCCCACGCATGCATCGGCGCGTTCCACCTCGCCGTAAACGCCGAGGCGCTACGTGGGACCGAGCTCGGGCAGCAGGTCGCCAAACGAGCAAAGGCGAAGATGGGAAAAGACCTGCCCGCTCACCTCAACCACCCCCACGTCGTCGTGTTGCCATGCGACAACATGACCCCCGGAGCATCAGTCAAAGACCTCGACGGCCCGTCGACCAATCTGTACGAGCGGTTCCTCTGGCGCCTGTTCTCCAAGGACTACGCACTGTTCGAGCGTTACCAGCCGTACTGGAGCGACAAGAGCAAGATCGCCGAAGCGCTGAAGGCCGTCAATCACCCCGTGCTCATCATCATCGACGAGGTCCTCGACTACATCGGCAACGGACTGGACGGCGCAAACAAGCCCGATCTTGCAGCCCAAGACATGGCATTCCTGCGCGCCCTACTCGATGTGGCCAACGACGTACCCAACGTCTCACTTGTCGTCGTGATGATTGCCTCCGATAGTGACAGAACCGCACTCTCGCCCGCCGGTCGCGATCGTCGGGACGACCTGAACTCTCTGCTCGACCGCAACGGCTTACCAGCCACCGTGACTGAGGTCGCCGACTTCGCCAGCATCCTGCGTCGTCGCCTCTTTGACGCCGACCCCGCGGCCGAGGTGCTGGCCGCCACCGCCGCTCAGTTCAAGGCAACACTCACCGACAAGGCTTGGTCCAAGAACGTTTGGGACCCCATCTCGGCCGACTGGCGGCAACGTTGGGACGACGAAGTCGCCGCCTGCTACCCGTTCCATCCAATGCTGATGGCGATGGCGAAGGAGGAGTGGAGCAAGGTCACCGGCTTCCAACGCGTCCGCTCCACCATCCGGATCTTCGCCGCAACCGTGTTCGCGCAACAGCAGCGAGGCAAGTCCGGCGAATGGGTTCCGGCGCTGATCGGCCCCGGCGATCTGCCCCTAAGCGACTCCGCTGTTCGTGAAGCGCTTCTCGGGTCCGGGTTGGTTGAGGACGAACGCACCATCGCCAACTACCGCAGTCTCGCTGAGATCGAGGTTGTCAACAACGACGCCACCGGCGGAACCGCCCGCCAACAGGACCTCCAACGCGACCCGCTGATCTGGTCTCTTGACAACCCACGGGCGGCTGAGCGGGCAGCAACCTACGTGTTCCTTGCCAGCATCGTCGGCACGCTGCGGCCAGGACGCGGTCGAGGGGCGAGCGCTCCCGAGGTCAAGGCTGCGACGAGTGTCCCCGCATCGGCGTACACGATTACCGACGCTGACGAGGTCGTCGAGGCACTCGTGAACCCAGACCGCGGCATGTCCGCCATTGAAATCATCCCCGGGCAAGGCAACAACAAGCCGGCCCGCTACTTCCTGTCGACTCGTCTCACCCACCGCATGCTGGTCAACAACATTCGGCGAACGATTACCGACACCGAGCGAGACGATGTCATCGCCAGCACCGCGCAGCGACTATCGAGTTCGGGCCCATTCCGTGACCTCAAGTTCGTCTCCGCCGACCCAACTCGCACTGGGGCTGAAAATCTGGCTACTGCGGGACTCGACACGGCCCACACCACCCGCCTGGTCGTTCTGGACCCGTCACAGTTCAGCCTTCGGAACGGTATGGAGGAGGGGACGCTCGAGGCGCTCCAAGTTGCCATGGGGATAGGGACTGGGGTCACGCAGGTCCCAGTCCAGTGGGCGTCGAGCGCTGTGTTCGCGATCGTCAACACGCAACGACGGGCATTGACCCGCAACATGGCGGTTGAATATCTGGCACGACAGAAGGCATTGGCAGCACCTGAAGTCCAGAACGACGCTGAGTTGAAGCAGACCGGCACCAAGGACCTCGCCGACGCCAAAACCAAGTTCGAAACACATCTCAAGCGGGCTTACCAGCACGTCGCCTATCTGGCTCAACCAGACCCCGATGGGGACCGCTTTTTGGACCAGGTCACTTTCGATGACGAGCACAGTTCCGCACTCGACGGGACCATCGTTTGGAAGAGCCTGGCCGAGCGGGACAAGGTTTTCGACAACGGCCAGTTCACCGCCAGAGCACTCGTGCACAACCTGCGCGAGACCGACTACGGCAAGACCCTGTCCGACATTCGAGCTGCCTTCTACTCGGCGCCGCGACTGCCGCTGCTGTACAACGGAGACCGCGATCTACAGCAGGCAATCTTTGATGCCGTCAGCGCAGATCTCGTCGCGATCGTTGACGGCGCTGGAGTGTCAGTCGCCGTCACTGCCGCCGCCCAGGTAAACCTCTCCAGCACTGGCCTGCGTCTAGCGAAGCCGCAACCCAAGGAGCCAGTTCCTGCGCCGGGAACGGGAGGCGGAGCGACCGAGACGACCAGCGGACGCGAGCAGTCTCCGTCCGAAGGCGGAGTCAATGGCACGCCAGGATCGGCGGGCGCACCCACTCCCCCGACACCCGCTGCTACTGAACGACAGATCACCTTCTCCTTCACACAGAACCTGCTCGCGAACCAGTCGTCAGCCGACGACCTGGCTAACGCCTTCAAGACGCTCTACACGGCACTCGACGAACGAAACATCAGCTACCTGCAGGCCACGTTGCAGATGGTCGGTGACGCCACCACCACTAACGCCCTGAAAGCGCTACTGGACCAGATCGGCATCCAGGCCACCGTCAAGGACATGTAGCGGCAGTTACCGTCACGGGCTCTTGGCCCGCCACGGCGCCTGCTGGTCATTCAGCGTGTCGAGCATGAGCTGACACCAGGTCACCGCCGGATTCACGGCGAGATGCGCGTGCCGAGGGCTCAGACCCCCTCGCCGGCCGGCAGCGCCGTGTCCGGTCCCGTAACCTCGATTACGCAGCTCGGCGACCCCCAATGCGATCGTCGAGGCTCCGCCGAGGATCTTCTTCACAGCGTCCGTTCCGTCCGGACCCGGCGTGGAGTTCGACGGGTGGAGGAGCAG
>QHBY01000598.1 GCA_003244245.1 Pseudonocardiales bacterium | reverse complement strand
AAACACATCTATCTACACTAGCTGCCTCGACACACCATTTTCGTACGGCCACATCTGACCCGAGGCAAGGAGAACTCCATGGACGCACCAGCGCACCCAGCTTCAGACCCGACCTTCTACCGCAGCCCCGCCGAGGCTGTCGCCGCACCAGCGGAGAAGCTTGCCTACGTCGTCGCGTTCGACCGCACGGCGCAGCGGCCCGACGCGCTGACCGTGGTCGACGTCGATCCCGGCTCGCCACGGTACGGGCAGGTGGTGGGCTGGGCGGACCTCCCCACTCTGGGCGACGAGCTGCATCACTTCGGCTGGAATGCCTGCAGCAGCGCGCTGGCCCACGAGGGTCACGACATGAACGGTCTACAACGCCGCTACCTGCTGCTGCCCGGCCTGCGCAGCTCGAACGTACACGTATATGACACTCAGCCCGACCCCACCAACCCCACCCTGGTCAAGACGATCGACGCCAAGGAGCTGGCGGACAAAGCCGGCTACTCCCGGCCGCACACGTTGCACTGCGGGCCCGAGGGGATCTTCCTGTCCTGCCTCGGTGGGGCCGACGGTGCCGACGGGCCGGGTGGGATCGCGCTGCTCGACCACGCCACTTTCGACGTGCTGGGCGCCTGGGAACACGACCGCGGGCCGCAGTATCTGGCGTATGACGCCTGGTGGCACCTGAAGCAGAACACCCTGGTCACCAGCGAGTGGGGCACCCCGTCGATGATCGAGGACGGGGTCAACCCGGAGCTGTTACTGGGTAACAAGTACGGCCACGCACTGCACTTCTGGGACTTGGCCGCCGGCAAGCACCTCCAGCGGGTCGACCTGGGCGCGCACCACCAGATGGTGTTGGAGCTGCGTCCGGCGCATGATCCCGAGGCCAGCTGGGGATTCGTCGGTGTCGTCGTGTCCACCCAGGACCTGTCCGCCTCGGTGTGGCGCTGGCATCGTGAGGGGGGCACCTGGGCGGCGGACAGGGTTATCACCATTGCCGCCGAACCCGCCGACCCCGCCCTGCTGCCACCAGCGCTGAAACCCTTCGGTGCGGTCCCGCCCCTGGTCACCGACATCAACCTGTCGGTGGACGATCAGCAGCTGTACGTCTCGTGCTTCGGCACCGGAGAGCTCAAGCAGTACGACGTGTCCGACCCCGCGAACCCGCGCGAGACCGGCTCGGTGCGGTTGGGTGGCATTGTCAACCGGGCGGCCCACGCGGCCGCACCCGACCTGCCGCTGGCCGGTGGCCCGCAGATGGTCGAGGTCAGCCGGGACGGCCGACGGGTGTATCTCACCAACTCGCTCTACGGCGCGTGGGATGACCAGTTCTACCCCGACGGCGTCGGGGCGTGGCTGGCCAAGATCGACGCAGCCGCCGCTGGAGGGCTGGCCGTCAACGAGGGTTTCTTCCTGCGCGGCGAGGACTTCCGAGGTCTGCGGGTGCACCAGGTGCGGCTACAAGGCGGTGACGCCTCCTCAGACTCCTACTGCTACCGCTGACCAGTCCCGTACAGGAGCAACTGCATGCGTTACGGATGGGGACCGACAGTCACGATTGTCAGAGTGTCGGCCCCGGGACCGTAGACCCACCACAGCCGCCAGGCGCCGGGGGTGTTGTTCTCCACATAGGACTCCCAGACCTCCTCGCCGCGGGGCCCGGTCAGCGAGTGGTATTTGTGCGAATTCAAGCCCGGGTGTCCCGGTCCGATGTCCCGCAGCAGCCGCGAAGGGTCTTCGTGACCTTCTTCAGCATGACCGCATGCCCGGCCGTGCCTAGCTCGTCCCACGCGTTGCGCCTCGTCAGTGAAGAACAAAATGAATGGTGGAGCGCTCACTCCTCGTGCGGTGACTTCCGCGACGGGCTCGAAACCAGCAGGTGCGCTCGTGTGCGTCCTCCTCCAACCGGAACAGGACCCAGTATCCCACATATGGGTATGGGCAAGCGCACTTCCGGCGATGCGATCCACGCCGGCACCGGCTGAAGCCTGACGATCGAGGGGCCGTGTCCGGGTGCCCAGATCTGGGACAGAGTTGGCACCGAATGGCGCTGGATCACGCGAATTGGACGGGCGCTAGCCTCGTGTGGTGGCCACTCCGACCAGGGTTTATGCCGCCCGTGTCACCGGGCTGCCGGTGTTCGGGCCCGACGGCGAGCAGATAGGCAAGGTCCGCGACCTGGTTACCGCGCTGCGCATCGGACCGCGACCGCCGCGGGTCCTCGGGTTGGTGATCGAGCTCGCCATCCGGCAACGGATCTTCGTACCGATGCTGCGGGTCACCTCCATCGAACCCGGCGCGGTGGTGCTGGCCACCGGCACTGTCAGCCTCCGCAAGTTCACCCTGCGCCCCAACGAAACGCTGGTGATCGGGGAGATCCTGGATACCCGGGTGCACGTAGCCGCCACCGGGGCGGTCGCGGTGGTGGTGGACGCCGGGATCGAGCAGGCCCGCACCCGGGACTGGGTGATCACGAAGCTGGCCGTGCGGGAACGCACCGGCCGGCTCAGCCGGCGCGGCCCGGTTGAGGTATTCGGCTGGGACGAGATCGAGGGGCTGACGCTGGCCGAGGTGTCCTCCCGCGGACAGGGTGCCGAGCAGCTGCTGTCCCTTTTCGAGGGGATGCGAGCGGTGGAGGTCGCCAACACGCTGCGTGAGCTGCCCGCCAAACGCCGCTATGAGGTGGTCGACGCGCTGGACGACGAGCGGCTCGCGGACGTGCTGCAGGAGCTGTCCGAAGACGAGCAGGCCCAGGTGCTCGGCCGGCTGGGCGACGAGCGCGCCGCCGACGTGCTCGAGGCGATGAACCCCGACGACGCCGCCGATCTGCTCGGCGAACTGGCCCAGACCGAACGGGAGCGATTGCTGCGGCTGATGGCTCCCGAAGAATCAGCACCGGTCCGTCGCCTCTTGACCTACTCCTCGGACACCGCCGGTGGCCTGATGACCCCGGAGCCGGTGGTGCTCACCCCGGACGCCACTGTCGCCGAGGCGCTGGCCCGGGCCCGTAACCCCGAGCTGACCCCCGCACTGGCCAGCATGGTGTTCGTCTGCCGGCCCCCTACGGCCACCCCAACCGGGCGCTACCTGGGCTGCGCTCACCTGCAGCGGCTGCTGCGCGAACCCCCCTCGGATCTGGTGGCCGGTGTGCTGGACGTCGAGCTGGCCCGCCTTGGTCCTGAGGCGACACTGGCCGAGGTCACGCGCTACTTCGCGGCATACGACCTGGTCTGCGCCCCGGTAGTGGACCCCGATAGCCATCTGCTCGGAGCGGTCAGCGTGGATGATCTGCTAGACGCCGCACTGCCCGACGACTGGCGGCAGCAGGAGGCATGGCCCACTCCCGACTGGTCGGACGAGGTGACCCATGGCTGAGTCACGTTGGCAGAACGCGGCAACCCGGCTGGATCTACCACGCGGACCACGACGACTCGCGCCCAGAATGGATCCGGACGCCTTCGCCCGCTTCTCCGAGCGGATCGCCCGCTTTCTGGGAACCGGCCGATTCCTCGCCGCGCAGACCGTCATCGTTATCGTGTGGATCGCACTGAACCTGGCGGCCGTGTCCCTGCGCTGGGATCCTTACCCGTTCATCCTGCTCAATCTGGCGTTCTCCACGCAGGCGGCCTACGCGGCGCCGCTGATCCTGCTGGCGCAGAACCGTCAGGACGATCGCGATCGGGTCGCGCTGGAGGAAGACCGCACCCGTGCCCAGCGCACCAAGGCCGATACCGAGTACCTGGCCAGGGAACTGGCGTCGCTGCGGTTGGCCGTCGGCGAGGTGGTCACCCGAGACTTCCTCCGATCCGAGCTCGTTCGGCTGACCGAGTTCAGAGAACCAAGCCCACCCGATTCGGCGCCGTCGGACCGGTCTCGGTCGGAACGGCCCGGTGGGTATCGGCGGGCCAAGCGGGGCTGATCGAAGACAGCCGGCGGTAGACCGGTGAGCGCCCCATGGAGTAACGCCTAGCATGGGAGACAGACCCCTCACTCAATCGGAAAGTCGGTGCCACCCGTGGCCTCCATCCAAAGCGTCCCCACGGTTGACGCGGTCAAGGCCGCGCTGAACGGGGTGCACGACCCGGAGATCAACCGGCCGATCACCGAGCTCGGCATGGTCAAGGACGTCACCGTCGCCGCCGACGGAACAGCGAAGGTAGCGGTGTGGCTCACCGTCGCCGGCTGCCCCATGCGCGACACCATCACCTCCCGGGTCACCATGGCGGTGTTCGCGGTGCCGGGCATCCGGGACGTCCGAGTGGAGCTCGACGTGATGAGCGACGCCCAGCGCACGGCGTTGCGCAAGCAGCTGCGAGGCACCGCCGAGGAACCCCGGATCCCGTTCGCCGAGCCGGGATCGCTGACCCGGGTGTACTGCATCGCCTCCGGTAAGGGCGGGGTCGGCAAGTCCTCGGTGACGGTGAACCTGGCGGCTGCGATGGCCGATCGGGGTCTCTCGGTCGGTGTGGTCGACGCCGACATCTATGGCCACTCGGTGCCGGGCATGCTCGGCACCACCGCCCGCCCCACTCAGGTAGAAAAGATGATCATGCCGCCGACGGCGCATGGCGTGAAGGTCATCTCGATCGGCATGTTCACCAAGGACAACACCCCGGTGGTGTGGCGGGGGCCGATGCTGCACCGCGCGCTGCAGCAGTTCCTCGCCGACGTGTTCTGGGGCGACCTCGACGTGCTGCTGCTCGACCTTCCGCCGGGCACCGGCGACATCGCCATCTCGGTAGCGCAGTTGATCCCCAACGCCGAGATCCTGGTGGTCACCACACCGCAGCGAGCCGCCGCGGACGTGGCGCAGCGGGCCGGGGCGATCGCTTTGCAGACCCGCCAGCGGCTGATCGGTGTGGTGGAGAACATGTCATGGCTGGAGATGTCCGACGGCTCGCGCAGCTACCTGTTCGGTTCCGGCGGGGGCCAGGTGGTCGCCGACTCGCTGACCCGCTCGCTGGGCAGTGAGGTTCCGCTGCTGGGCCAGATTCCGCTGGACCCCCGGCTGCGCGAGACCGGCGACGCCGGCACTCCCCTGGTGCTGGCCGATCCCACGTCGCCCGCCTCGGTAGTGCTACGCGGCATAGCTGATCGGCTCGCGACGCGGTCGCGCGGCCTGGCCGGTCGGCTGCTCTCGGTGAGCCCCAGCTCGCGGTAGCAGACAGTCAGGTTGCATCGGGGTCGAAGGGTGCGCGCTCGCCCGGCTGTAGCGGCCGGGAAATCGGAGTTCCTCTGCCCGTGGGCGCGGCGTACCCGTTCGGTTTGCTCACGTTGCCTTTCAGAGGTTCGGGCACCCCGCCAAACGGCTCGGCGCCGAGATCGTCGAACAGGTGGCGGGTGATCGCGCTTGTCGGGTTGAACCCGCGTGGGTTGAAGCTACGCAGCCCACGCAGATCTTCCAGAGGAGCCCGGAGCTCGTCGAATTCCGGGCCCAGCTCGGAACGCAGCTGCTCGCGGGCGCCATTGGCGTACTCCCGGACCTGGCGCACGGTACGGCCCAGCCAAGCCGCCGCCGACGGCAGACGTTCCGGTCCCAGGATCAACAACCCGGCGACGATGAGGATCAGGAACTCTCCCCAGCCGATGTTGAACATCCGTACGCACCTCCCTCGCGAACCCGGCCAGCGATTCCAGCCTAGATGATCTATTCCAAGGGGTATGAGGTGGTCGGGCGTGTCGTGACCGGTTGATACGCGAAGGGTGTCCAAGATCGGCGTT
>QHBY01000597.1 GCA_003244245.1 Pseudonocardiales bacterium | reverse complement strand
GCAAAAAGCCCGAAACTCGAGTGCCTACGTGCGCCGCCTCATACGCCGCTATCAAGCCTGCCGCGCAATGCACTGCGGGCGCTGACCCCACCCGGCCGCGCTGGCATCTGCGCTTGTGCAACTCGATCAACCCCGACAGCCTCGGAGTACATGCCGGACGTCTGGCTCCTCCCAAACCAGAGTCCTCGGTGATGCTCGCTGATGGGATGGCCGCGCAGGCCGCGCAGCGCTGGATCCGCGAGCTCGCCGCCCCGGCACCCGCCAAACTCAAACGCGATCCTGCACCGCACCGCCGTCACCAGGACCGCTGCGATGCCTACAGCCAGTCCCTACATCGCCAACAAACGCGCGCAGGGCAAGACCGCCGGCGAAGCCGCGCTGGGCCAGCCAGGGTGACTCGCCGGCGCCGAACCCTTCGCGCGCCTACACGCGAAGGTCCGGGCGGGTTGTGCGCGGCGGCGGTCCGCCCACTCGACGCACCGGTCGTCGGCTCGCTCCTACTCGGCGTCACGGCGCGGCACCCACGAGAACGTGCGCACTGCCAGCAGCAGCGCGC
This sequence comes from Pseudonocardiales bacterium, assembly GCA_003244245.1. Lineage (GTDB taxonomy): Bacteria > Actinomycetota > Actinomycetes > Mycobacteriales > Pseudonocardiaceae. Next base: position 3,769 of record QHBY01000597.1, on the reverse strand, counting down.
CGATGCCCCAGGCGGCTAGCACCGCGAGCTTGCCTAGCTGAAGGCCATTGCCGCTAGCGCGCGGGTCAAAGCAGGCGAACAACGCGTCGTTGAGCGGCTTGATCGGGAATACGCTGGCAACCTGCGCGAGCCAGTGCGGCAGCTGGGAGGTCGGCACGAAAACCCCGGAGATGAAGTACAGCGGTAGCACGACGGCGTTTGTCATCGCGGGTGCGGCATCAAAGGATGGGATCAGCCTTGAGTAGGCGATCCCGACCGCGCTGAGCGCGGTCGCGCCGACCGCGAGCGTCACGATCAACGCCGGGACGCGCGCGGTCTGCAGCTCAACGCCGTAGAGCACCCCGCCGATCACGAGCAGCAGCACCGACACTGCCATCGCGCTTGTGATCGCGACGCCGACGCGCCCGCCGAACACGACCGCGATGGGCACGGGGGTGCCCCGCACACGCTTAAAGACGCCGTCCTCCCGGCCGCGGACGAGTCCGATGGCCAGGCCCAGAAACGACGCCGACGTGACCGCCAGTGCGATAAACGCAGGGACCTGCAGCGTCGAGACCTTGATGTGCAGCTTCTTGTCGGTCTCGTTGCCAAAGATCGCGACGAAGAGGACCATGAAGATGATCGGCAGGATCGCGGTGAAGAACATCGCGGCGGGGGTGCGCACGAAGACGAGCAGATCGGCGCGCAGCTGCTCCCCCGCGCGACGCAAGCCGCTCATGGCGCCCCGGTCAGTTCGAGGTAGACGTCCTCCAACGACGGGCGGCTGACGGTCAGCTGCGCAAGCTCGCCGCCGTGGCGCGCCGCCCACACGGCGAGCTCACCCAGCGCCGCGGTCGGGCGCTCGCTGCGCAACGTCACGCGGCGCCCGTTCACAGCCGTCTCGCCACCAAGCCCCGCCGGCAGGTCGCTCGCCTGGCTGCCATCCGGCAGCACGAAGGTGATCACGGCGGCCTGGTCGCGGCCCGGACCGAGCTCCCCAGGCGGACCCTCGGCGACGACCTGGCCGTCCTTGACGATCGCGACCCGGTCGGCGAGCGCCTGCGCCTCATCCATGTAATGCGTCGTCAAGAAGACCGTAGTGCCGAGATCGCGCAGCCCGCCGATGACCCCCCAGAACTGACGCCGCGCCTCGGGATCAAACCCCGTCGTCGGCTCGTCGAGAAAGACCAGCTCGGGGTTGCCGATCAGCGCCATCCCGACCTCAACACGTCGGCGCTGGCCGCCCGACAGGCGCCCGATCCGCGCGTCGGCCTTCTCCCCCAGTCCGACGAGATCAATCACGTCGGTCACCGCGCGCGGCGCCGGGTAATACGCCGCCCACAGACGCAGCGTGTCGCGCACCGTCAGCTCGCGCGTTGTCTCGCCGCTTTGCAACACGATCCCGATCCGGCTGCGCCACGCCCGCCCACCCAAGCCGGGATCGACGCCCAGCACCTCGACCTCACCGCCCGTCCGCGGCCGGTAGCCCTCAAGGATCTCGACCGTCGTCGTCTTGCCCGCACCATTGGGCCCCAACAACGCGAACACCTCACCGCGAGCCACCTCAAGATCGATGCCGCGCACCGCCTCGACAGCACCGTAGCGCTTGACAAGCCCGCGAACACCGATCGCGGACTCGCCGACCACAGCCGCTACGCGCCCAACCAGAGCACGGCGCGAGACACCGCCAGGTCACCGACGGGCAGCTTCGCCGCGTCCGTAAGCGCCAGCAGCCCTGTGCCCGTCTGCTGCGCCCAAGGGCGTCTGACTGACCGCATGCCATCAGAGTATCCGCAGTCCCCGCAAACACGCCCAGGTTGACCGTGCGCGATCGCCGCTCGAGCGTTCGCGGAGCCCGACGCATGGTCAGCAGGCAGGTCCCATCCGTCAGCCAGCAGCGCACGACCCGGTCCGACCCTGATTGTCCGTGGCTCCTGTCACCAGGCTACGATCGCACGCGCCACAGCTCAAACGCCGCCACCGCCCGAGGCACCTGAGCCAACATCGTCTACTGCAGCGCGCGGTAGACGGCGTCCAGGGCGACTTGGAGTTCTTCGACCGCGACGCTACGCGTTCGATGAGAGCTACCCCGCGCGGAGGGGTTCAGCCGAGTAGCGTGCTGACGATGCGGGAACGGCGGACCATGTGTCACGGCAGCACGATGCTGGTCGGCAGGTCGAGCCTCACCGCGGCCCTGCTTGCCCTGTCTCTGGGGTGCGCTAGCCGCCACAGCGCCGACTCAACGGCCGCGACCGGCTCACGCCGAGGGGCAGGCGCTCAGCCACGCTCGAACGGCCGGAGCCTGTCAAGTCGAATGAGACACTCGTCATTGGAATTTAGTGAGCAACCTCCTCGTCGTCGGGCTTGTTGATCCACGCTGCCTCAGGCAGCGTGGGCGGCTTCGGCGCGCCCCTGACGAAGCGCTCGGGCGCCGCGGCGTAGGCGGCGTCGAGCACGCGCTGGCGGGCGGCGTAGGCCTCCTCGGCCTGGCCGTAGTGGACGGTCACTGGGCTCATGAGGCCGATGCCTGAGTGGCGGTGGTCGTGGTTGTACCAGGCGAAGAAGTCGCGGCAGAACGCCCGAGCCTGCTCGATCGAGTCGAACCGCTGCGGGAAGCCGGGGCGGTACTTGAGCGTCTTGAACTGCGCCTCGGAGTAGGGGTTGTCGGTCGAGGTGTAGGGCCTCGAGTGAGTCTTGGTGACGCCGAGGTCTGAGAGCAGGAAGGCGACCGGCTTCGATCGCATCGAGCTGCCGCGATCGGCGTGCACCGTCAGCATGTCGCGGCGGATCTGCTGCTGGTCGATCGCCTGGGCGATCAGCGCCTCGGCGACCGCGGCGGATTCGCGCTGCTGGACTGTCCAGCCGACCGCGTAGCGGCTNNNGTCGAGGATCACGTAGAGGTAGTAGTAGCTCCACTTCGCCGGCCCGAGCAGCTTCGTGATGTCCCACGACCAGACCTCGTTCGGCCGCTCGGCGAGCAGCTCCGGGCGCTCGTAGGCAGGATGGGTGAGCTGGTCGCGGCGCTCCCGCGCTTCGCCGTTCGCCGCCAAGAGCCGGTACATCGTGCGCTCCGAGGCCAGGTAGCGGCCCTCGTCGATCAGCGTCGCCCAGACCTGGGCGGGCGAGGCGTCGACGAACCGCTCCGAGTGCAGCAGCTCGAGCATCGTCTCGCGCTCTGCCTCCGAAAGCGAGCGGGCCGGCGCCGGACGTGGTTGCCGCGGCTTGGGCTCCGGTGGCCGCCGGCGCCGGTAGATCGTCGCCGCTGACGCTCCCAGCGCGCGGCAGGCGGGGCGGGTGCCGACCAGCGGGGTCAGCTCTTCGACCGTCTGCTCGATCATCGCTCGGTGCTCTCCTTGGCGCTCCCCGGCTCGAGCAGATCGCCCAAGAGCGCTGAGACGTTTCCCTGCACCTCGATCACCCGCTGCGCCTTGGCGAGCTTGGCCTCGGCGCGCTCGGCGCGCCGGCGCAGCGCCGCGACCTCGGCCTCGGGCCGATCGGCCGGCTTGCGCCCGCGCTTGCGGCCGAACTCCTTCAGCGCCCCCTCGTCGCGCTGGCGGCGCCAGCTCGAAAGGTGCGAGGAGTAAAGGCTCTCGCGGCGCAATAGCGCGCCGATCTCACCCTGCTCGGTGCAGGCGTCAACCTCGCGCAGGATCCGCATCTTGTACTCGGCGGTGAACCGCCGCCGCTTCGGCCGCTCGACCAGCTCGGGGTCGGGGACTCCCCTCGGCGCGGCGCGCACGGCGGCCGCCTCGCCGCGCCCGCCCCCGGCCCCCCCCCCCCCGTTCCCGGC
>QHBY01000596.1 GCA_003244245.1 Pseudonocardiales bacterium | reverse complement strand
CTCGACCCCCTGGCCAAAGGTCGCCGTGCCGACCAGCGCGGCGCGCGCCAAGATGCCGCAGCCGGCGCCCACCCTCGGAGCGACGCTGGCCAAGAGAGCCGCGACTACAGGGCGGCGCCGCCGCAGGTCGGTCCCCGCCGCCCCCCAGCAGTCGTGCGTCGCGCCGTCGTGACGCCGGCCGAGCTGTGTGCAACGCAGGACATCGGAGAGCGCGCTCGCCCTGGCGCGCTCCCAGGAGATGTCGGCGGCGACCAGGGCCCTGACGTCGAGCGCGCTCGCCGGCGCGAGTCCTGCCGGACGCGGGGCGCCGTGGGCCCCCCGGCGCCGGCCCACGAACCAGCCGTCCTCCAGGAAGATCGGCTCGTAGTAGCCAAGTCGGTTGAGTACCTCGCCCTGAAGCTTGGCGTAGCTGTCCGGGAACCCTCCGGCGAGTGCCCAAGGCCCCGGCGAGCCAACCGGGTCGACCACATTGGTCACGAGGTAGTCTGCGACGCGTTTGCCCTGCTCGATCTCGGTGACCAGCTTGCGGCGAGTCAGGTGAGGCACCAGCGGATCCACGGCCATCACCGAAGCGTGGGGAGGCACGCGCGCGAGCGCTGCGCGCAGGGCGGGTGCATACGGCGGATCATCGAACGTATGCGCATGCGACTTGACGACCTGCTTGAGCGGGGTCTGGGGGACCGCCGCGGTCACGATGATTCCCGCGGTCAGGGTGGCAAGAGCGCCCCCCCTGAGCACCGCGGGTCGCCACCGGGCGGGAAGGGACGCCGCGAGGCCCGCGAGGCCGGTCGCCGCGCCCATCGCCAGCACCGGCGCGATCGTCATGGAGTAGTGGAAGTAGGGCTGCCAGAACTGGCTGCTGGAGGAGAGGAAGCGCGCGGCGATGAGGGGGCCGAGGAGGATCGCGAGCCTTGAGCGCAGCGCCAGTCCCAGGAATGCGACCAGCAGGTAGAAGAGGGTCTTGACCTTCTGCGAGCTGTCGAACAGCACCTCGAATACGCGCAGCGGATGGTCCAGCACGCCGAGCAGCGCGTGCGGGAGGTCCTTTCCGAACTGCGGGTAGGCCCAATGGGTGTAGGCCCCGGTTGGCGAGAGAGCGGGGAACACGACGTTGGTGACCACGAGGTACCAGACGATCCCGGCAGCGAAGGTGATCGCCCCGCGCCTGTACTCCCGCATCGTCGCCAGATAGACGCCGAAGAAGCAGACGAGCAGCGCCTGGTCCTCCTTCACGCACAGCAGCAAGGCGATGATGACGAAGTACGGGCCCCACCGGCGCCGGTCGATGAACAGGATGGCCAGGGCGATCAGCAGCGGCGCGAAGGCGACCTCGTGGAAGTCGTAGCTGATCCCGGCCTGAAGGCCCCAGAACGTCCCGTAGCTCAGCGCCAGCAGGTAGGCCCCCACCCGACCGACGCGAGCGCGTGCGAACAGGAACACCGGCACGACCGAAGCAGCCACCAGCACGGCCTGGGCGATCAGCAGGACGCGAGCATCCGACCACACCCAGTACAGCGGCGCCAGGACGACGAGGATGGGGTGGAAGTGGTCGCCGAGAAGGTTCGAGAGCCCGAGGAGGGTGCTTGCGGGCGCCTCGAACCGGCTGTAGTGCCACAGCGCCTGGTCGAAGATGCCGAGGTCCAGGCCCGTTCGGAAATTGTCGTGTTGGATCACCGCGTAGACCGCGTAGGCAAGCGCGAGGGCCGTGACGAAGAGGAAGAGCGGGGGTTCCTCGACGACGGTGCGCGGGAGCAGCCCGGCCAATCGACCCGTCGCGGTGCCCCCCTTGAGGCTGAGCACGGTCATCAGGTCGCGGCGCGGCATTCCGTGGGCAGGCACCGGGGGGCGTCCCGACCCCGGCCCCTCTTTCGACGGGCGATCAGAAGACCGGCGACTCCGTATAGGTACCGAACACCTGCTGGAGCGCCTCCACGATCTCGCCCTCGGTGGCGTGCGCGCGGGTCGCATCCAGCAGGGCGGGCATCAGGTTCTCACCGTCGCGTGCGGCCCCGGTCTTGAGGACCTCGAGGGC
>QHBY01000595.1 GCA_003244245.1 Pseudonocardiales bacterium | reverse complement strand
TGGTCGGTGATCGCGATCGCGCCAAGCCCGCGAGCCTTGGCGGTCGCAAGCAGCTCCTGGACCGGGACGGCGCAGTCGTGGGAATGGTCGGTATGCATATGCAGGTCGACGTCGATGACGGAACGGCGGCCGATGCGCGCGCGCACGTCGCCGTGGCCCTCGGCGGCGTGCCGGCGCTCGGCGACTTCCTCATAGATCGCCTCGAGCTCCTGACCCACCCGGTCCCACCCCATCCCCTCGCGTGCGGGAGCTGCCGCGTCGACGAGTGTCCGGCGCAGCGACTCGTCCCCGAGCAGGCGCTCGAGCTGTGCGACGGGCTCCTGCTCGCCGGCGGCGCCGATATCGACCCCTCCAGCTACGGGGTGGCGCGCCACCCGCAGACCGACGAGACCTTTCCCGAACGGGACATCTTCGAGGTCGCCATGGTGCGCGGGGCGCTGGAGCGCGACCTTCCCCTCCTGGGCATCTGCCGCGGCATGCAGCTCATCAACGTCGCACGCGGAGGCACCCTGCGCCAGCACCTGCCCGAGGAGTTCGGCCACCACGAGCATCGCCGTACGCCGGGCACATTCGACGGCGCCGACCATGACGTGCGCTTGGCGCCCGACTCGCTCGCCGCGCGCTGCGCCGGCGAGACCCGGCACGCGACCAAGTCGCACCACCACCAGGGCGTGGGGAGGCTGGGCGACGGGCTTGAGATCTCCGGGTGGGCCGAGCTCGACGATGTGCCGGAGGCGATCGAGGCGCCAGATCGGCGCTTCGCGCTGGGCGTGCAATGGCACCCCGAAGCCGACGAGTCCAGCCACCTGATCGCAGCCCTGGTTCACCAGGCGGCCGCGTACCGGCGCGAGCGCACCGGCTCGCTGGCGTCCTGACCCCCGACGATCGAACCGCGCGGCTGCGCCGAGCCCTGGCCTACCCCTATGCGGTGACGGAGGACAGCTTCTGGCTGCCGGCGCAAGCCGACTCGTCTACGCAGCCGGGCCCGCACCCGCTCCTGGCCTACGGCGCCAATCGCTCGCGTGAGGGTCTGACGCACAAGCTCGGCGCCCCGTCGCCGCCGGTGGCCGCGGTGCACGGCTGGCTGCGCGACTTCGACGTCGTCTACTCGGCGCACATCTCGCCCTACGGCGCCATCCCGGCGACGCTCCAGCACAGCCCCGGGACGGAGGTCAGCGTGCACGTCCTGCACCTCTACGATGCCCAGCTCGCGGCGATCGACAGGGCCGAGCCCAACTACGAGCTTGCCACCCTCGAGGGCCTGGCAATCGAGCTCGACGGCGGCAGCCGGCTCCAAACGGCCTACGCCTACCTCAGCCGCCACGGGTGCCTCTCCCTCGGGGGCGCCGAGTGCGCTCTCTCGGCCATTCGTGCCCGTCGCCGCGCCTTCGCCGAGCACGACCAGGAGGCGATGCTCACAGCGGTCCGCGACCGGCTCGCGCCCGGGACGGGGCTTGAGGACTTCATCCTCGGCGGGCTCGCCGACCAGGTAGTCCAAGGCCACAGGACGGCCGCGCTGCGCGCCGACGCGCGGGCGTTCACCTGGGCCGGCCGGCGCGCGCTCGAGCACTAGGAGTCTCGCGCTCGATCACCGCGGCGCGGCACCGAGGTCGCGGACGTGAGCGATCGCGGCGGGGCCAAGGGCCCGGAGCGCCGCGGTGAGCGTCGCGCCGAGCTCCTGGCCCGGCCAGTCGTGGGGCAGCAGCGCGGCTGGGAGCGCCGGGTCCTCGGAGACCGCCTCGTAGACCGGCTGGGTAACGGACTGCAGTCGCCGCAGCGCGGCTGGGCCGGCGAGCTCCGTCCGCTCGCCTGCGAGCTCATCGCGGGTTCGCGCAGCGAGCCGCCGGTAGCGCCCGGCGAGCGCATCGAGGTTCCACACCGTGGCGGCGATCGAGCGCAGGTCCGGTGCGGCGAGCGTGAGGCTGGCGCGCAGGATACGTCCGCTGCGCTCGTCGGGCTCGAAGCGCCCGGCGAGCTGTGCCCAGCGGTCGTCGGGGCTGACAAGCAGGCCAGGGCGTAGGAGGCCATAGCCTGCGAGCTGGGCGGCCCGGCGCAGCGCGTCGCGCCGGGCGCGCTGGCGCTCGGGAAATTCGTGCAGCAGGCCTGCAAATACGCCATCCCATCGCGGTGGACCCGCGCTGAAGTGCGTCCTCCAGCGCTGCTGTGCCGCAGCGACCTCGTCGCTCACGGAGTAGCGCGCGCGGCGGCCCGCGCGCTCGGAGCGCAGCAGCCCGAGGCCGGTGCCCGGAATCTGACGGGAGNNCAGCATGCCCTCGCGCCGCATGCGGAGGATCGCCCCGCGCGCCGCCGAGGCCGAGAGCCCGAGGTCCTCGACCACCCGCAGGAGCAGCGCTCCCTCCACCGGTCCCGCCTCGGCCTGCTGCGTGATCCCGAGCGCGAACATGATGAGGCTGAAGGGGCGGGAGCGCGGCGGCCCCTGGGGGGGAGAGCCAGATCCACCATATTGTGCATCAAAGTTCACGATCGGTCTATAGTTCACACAGTAATGGTACCCGCGTCACCGTACGCCGCCGAGTCCGAGGCGCCTGGAAGACAGCCCTGGCGGGCGATGGCGCCTGGGTTGCTGCTGGACGTGGCCGCCCCGGCGGTGGCCTTTCAGGCGCTGGGCAGCGCCGGAGTGCACACCGTGCCTGCGCTCGCCGCAACGTCGGTGTTCCCGGCATTGGGCGTGCTACTCGGTTGGCTGCGGCGCCGGCGGATCGACGGAGTGGGAATCCTCGTGCTCGGCTTCATCGCCGTCGGCCTGGCATCCTCGCTGATCACCGGAAGCGCGCGGCTCGCACTGGCCAAGGAGTCGCTCTTCACGGGGGTGCTCGGCCTGGTCTACCTGGCTTCGCTCCTCGCGCCCCGGCCGCTGACGTTCTACTTCGGGCGACGCTTTCGTGCAGGAGAGGACCCGCGGGCGATCGCGCACTGGAACGGTCTGTGGCGCTACGCGTCATTCCGGCGTGCCAATCGGGTCATGTCCGTGACCTGGGGCGTCGTGCTCATGCTGGAGGCGGTCGTACGCGTTGTCCTCGTCTACACACTCCCGATCTCGCTGATGCAGGCGATCGGCAGTCCGATGGCCCTGGTCGTCATCGCGTGCCTGGTCGCATGGACCGTCCGCTACGGCAAGNNGCGGGCGCGCCAGCGTGTCGGACGAGGGCGCCGACGCGGCCGAGCATGTGCCCTCGGCCGCGTCGCCCTAGCGGCAACGGAGGGCCCACTTCCTCTACCCCCAGAGCGCCGACTCGACGTCCTCGACCCGCTCGCCGCCGAGCAGCACACGACACCAGATCTCGCCCGTCCAGAAACGCAGTGCGTGCGCGGAGGACATTCCCGTCAGTCCGGCCCTCCAGTCGTCGACCGTGATGCCCAGCAGCTCGCGCAGGTGACCCTCGGCCAGGAACCCGGGGCGGGCAGCGCCCGCCAGGTAGGGGCGCACGTCGAAGCCGAAGCCGAGCTTGGACCGCGACGCCACGCCCCGCGGTAGATGGGTCCGAGCGAGGTCGCGCAGGACACCCTTGCGCTCGGGCGTTGCGCGCGCCTCGAGCGGCAGGTTCAACGACAGGGCGACGACGTCGGGGTCCAGGAAGGGGACGCGGGTCTCGACGGAGTGCTGCATGGTGTTCTTGTCCTGGCGGTTGAGCAGGTGGGGCAGGTAGAGGGAGAGGTCGCCGAGCGTCGCCGCCTCGAGCTCGCCGCGGGCCCCGGGATTGTGGTCATAGGCGGCGCCCGCGGCGGAGATCACCTGCGACTCGAGCGCGGCGGCCGACACGGCCGGCGTCGGGGTCATGGCCACGCCCGCTCGCGGGCGCTCGCGGCGTCGGCGCAGCCCGCCGATCAGGTCGCGTCCACGCCGGCGACGCAGGGCGTCGGCGCGCCGCAGGAGCGCGGTCACCCGCTGGCGGCGAACCAGGGCCGCCGGGAGGAAGGCGCGGTACTCGGGCACGTGAAGCCCGTCGTAGCCGGCGTAGAGCTCGTCGGCCCCCTCGCCGCTGAGCAGCACCTTGACGCCGGCCTCCCGCGCCAGCGCGGCGATCTGGGCCATGGGGACCGCGCTCTCGTGCATGAGCGGGAACTCGTTGTGGCGCACGGCGTCCACCAGTCCGGCGCGCCAGGAGGCGGCCGACATGCGGGCGGTGCGCAGCTCCACTCCGAGCCCTCGCGCCACTCGCTCGGCCCAGGGCCCTTCGTCGACGGCCGGCTGATCGCTCACGCTGGCGTTGAAGGCGACCAGCCCGGGCGCCTCGTCGCGGGCGAAGGCCGCGATCAGGCTCGAGTCGATGCCGCCCGAGCACATCGCCCCCACCGGCACGTCGGCCATCAGACGCCGGCGAACCGAGGAGCGCAGCGCCTCCTCCACCGAGCGGGCCAGTCCGGCGCGGTCGGCCCTCGCCAGGGCCGCGGCTCGCTCGGGGTCGACGGCGCGGGCCGGGTCATACCAGCGCCACTCGCTGCGCTCGAGCGTGTCGAGGTCCACCGTGAGCGCGGTCCCCGCGGGCACGCGGTCGATGCCCTCGATCGGCGTTGCCCGGCCGCCCGCCCACCCGTAGGCGACC
>QHBY01000594.1 GCA_003244245.1 Pseudonocardiales bacterium | reverse complement strand
AAACACATCTATCTACACTAGCTCACGACTCATCCCAAGCTAGCGGCGGCTGGATAGCACCGGCGGCGCCGTGGACTGTCGCCGACTGTGGGCCTGGCGGTAAAGGGCTTCGAACCGGGCTAGTGATACGTGGATGTCGTGCTCGGCGACCATGCGCAGGCTGCCCTGGCCCAGGGTCTCGCGCAGTGCCCACGAGCCCAGCAGGGCGCTGACGTGGTGGGCGAGTTGATCGACGTTGCCCGGCTGGTAGAGGTAGCCGTTGATGCCGGGATGGACCAGGTGCGGCAAGGCCATCGCGTCGGCGGCCACGATCGGCTTGCCGCTGGCCATCGCCTCCAGGGTCGCCAGGCTCTGCAGTTCGGCCACCCCGGGCATGCAGAACACATCCGCTTCCGCGTACACCGCAGGCAGCTCCTCATCAGGCACGAACCCCAGGAAGTGCACGTGCTCGGCCACTCCGCGCCGCTGGCTGCGTTGCTCCAGGGCGGCACGCTGGTTGCCGGTACCGACCAGCAACAGTTGGGCGTCGGTGTTGGTGGTGTTGCGCACCAGCGATAGCGCGTCGATGAGCTCGGGCAGGTGCTTCTCCTCATCCAGCCGGCCGACGAACAGCACGCTGAGCCGGTCGGGGATGTCGCGTAGTGCGGGGGGCCGGTCGGCCGCGATCCGGGGATGGAACCGCGCAAGGTCGACGCCGCAGCTGATGGCCTCGACCTCGCACCACACACCCTTGTCGCGGATCAGTCGGGCGGCTGTCGGGGTCGGAGTAGTGACGTGCGCGACCGTACGGAACACCCGGGTGAAGTCCCGCCAGGCCAGGGCGCATGCGCTCCGATGCAGCCACGCCGGGAGGTGCGAGTAGCCGAGCAGGTTCTCGGGCATGAAATGGTTGGTGGCGACGAGCGGGATGCCCGCCTGGCGGGCGTGGTGGATCAGCGCCCGGCCGATCAGGAAATGACCCAACGCGTGGATCACGTCCGGGCGCAGCGCCCCGACGATCCGCCGGGCGTGGATCCCACTCATCAAGGGGGTTGGAATACGGAAGGTCGGGTGCAGCAGAACAGGTAACGAAGGGATGCGGTGAACCGTCACACCATCGCGTTCGCCGACCATCGGCTGGTCGGGATGGGCTGGACACAGCACGTGTACGTCATGGTCGCGCCCCGCCAGCCCCGCCGCCAGCCGCTGGGTGAAATAGGACGCCCCGTTGACGTCCGGGTAGTAGGTATCGGTGCCGATCAGAATCCGCTGTCCCGCAGCGGAGGATGCAAGGTCAGCTGACATTTCCGGGCTCCCTTTCCTGATGACGGACTGCGCCTTCACTGCGCGAGTGGAGGATCTCTGGGCGGGGGGTCAGCCAGGTAGCCGATCCCGCTGACGATCAGGACGCCGGACAGCGCCACGATCATCAAGCTGGCCATATCCGTCGGCAACACCTCACCGAGCACCGCGACGCCGCCGGCCACCGCTGTGATCGGAACCATTCCGACCCACCCAGCGGGGCCGCCGTACCAGGTGGCCAGCAGCCGCCACCCCGCCACACCCGTGGCCGGGGCGGCGCTCGCCTCGTGCTGTTGCAGCGCGGCAGCGACGGCGAAACACAGCGCGCCCGCGATGGCCGCACAGATCGCCCAAGCCATCACGGCCACACCGCCCGCCCATCAGAATACGCCGTAGGTGAAGGTTGGACTGGCGCAAGAATCCTGTGAGAATGGTTTGTGGATGCTGTGCGTGCGGGAGAATCGCGCCTTTCTCGGTTGGCCTACCCTAAGATCGATTCTTTCCGTGACGGACGAACTTACCGCTACGAGAAGCTGAACGTTGAATGAAGAAATGCCGTCAGTAAATCAACCGGAGCGCCCTTCGGTGACATAAGCACCGCCAGGTGCGGCATAATTGAGCGTCAGGCCCACCGCGCCGTCGGGCGCCGCGTAGGTGCGCGTCGGATTGTGTGCGAAGATCACCTGGCCGCCCCCCGCGGAGCTGAACACCCCGTCTACCGGGCTCAGGGTGCGATCCGCCATGATCCACGACGCCAGACCCAGGTATCCCCGGGCGGCATCGACCGTGCGGCCGACCCAATCCTGCGTCCCGAACCCGAACGCGAAGCCACCCTCCCACCCGCCGGCGACGTCGAAGCCGACGTCGTAATTGCGCTGCGGCCAGCCTCCAGGGTCGCTGTCGGAGTCTGCGGGCGTCGTGGTGGGGGGTAGCTGGTCCATCTCGTGATGCTCCTTACGATGAAGTGGTCGACCGATGAGGGCGGCGAACTCCTCGCGGGTGCCGAGGTAGTGGTCGGCGTCGATAAGCCGCCCGGCCACCTGGGCGCGATCGGTGAACTGCAACACCTCGACGCCCAGCGCACCGTAGGAGTCCCAGCTGCCCGGAGCGTGCGACTGGTACATCACCGAAGCGGGTGCGGACGCGACGCTGACGTACGACGACGCCCACAGCGGCGGCAGCCCGGCAAGCGAGGGCTGTCCGAGCCGGTCCCAGTACCAGTGCGGCAGGTAGAGCAGCGGCACCCGGACGCCGAGGCGCCGGCATGCGGCCATGAAGCCGCGGATTCCGGCGATCGTCAGGGCTGGTGTCTGCCCGTCAGCGGCGATGGCCTCGGCGTCGAGCATGCCGGGCACTCCGGCGGTGTCCAGAGCCTCGGCGAAGGCTCCTGCCTGCGCGTCCTCGTTGCCCGCGTGCAGGTAGTGATAGCCCAGGGTCAGCAGCCCGGCCGCGCCGCCGCGACGCAGGAAGTCCGCGGACCCGGCCGCCAGGTAGGACCCGTCGGCGCCCTCGGACACCTTGACGGCCATGAAATCGAAGCCCTCGCGGCGGATCTCCTCGATGGCGATACCGGCCTGGAACCGCGGGTGGATGTCCACCCCATAGATCCCCATGACGCCCTCCGGTCAGCAAGATCCCCAGAGCCCGCCTGGGTGCGCTCTGCACAGCAGCGACGATAGCTGTCCCTTGTGAGGTTTGCCGCAATCCCCAGGTCGTCTGCTGGATCGCGCTCGTTCCCCCTCAGCAGGCAGCGTTCCGGTGGCGAGATCGATGTCGGGAGGCCACCTTGCCACCGGAGCCGGCCGTGCGACACCCACCATGGGTCTGGCAGGTGTGGTGGCCGTCGTGCTCGCCACGCTGATGGCGCTGGTCGCCTCGATTCCTGCGGCCCCTGCCGCCGCGCATACCACCGAGACGCTGACCGCGACGGTTCAGTCGCTCTTCGCCGGACTGTGCCTACCAGGTCGCCCGGCGTGCTGGTAGATCAGGTAGGCGACGTCGTCATCGTGACCATCGCTGAGCAGTCCCGCGGCGAGCCGCTCGGCGATCGCGGCGGGGGCAAGGTGGTAGTTTTCGGCGAGGATCTCGCGGGCACTGTCGATGCCGTCGTCGAGGGAGCGTCGGCGGCGTTCGACCAACCCGTCGGTGTAGAGCAGCACGGTGTCACCCGGGGCAAGCTTGGCGCCGGCTCCGCGCCGGGCCACATCCGCGGTGGCCAACGGGACGCCGCGGGCGTCGTCGAGCAGCTCAGTGCCGCCAGCGGCGCGGGCGATGATAGCCGGGAGATGGCCGGCGCAGCTGTAGCACACCGCGCCGGTGCCGCGGTCGAGGATGGCGCAGAACACGGTGGTGCAGCGTGCCGCGGGGATCAACGCGGCCACCCGGTCCAGCGCGGTGAGCACCTGCGTTGGGGTGTGGTTTTCCAGCAGCAGGGTGCGGCAGGCCGTACGGAGCTGGCCCATCACGGCGGCGGCGGGCAGCCCGGAGCCGACGCAGTCGCCGACGGCCACCCCGACCCTATCGCCACCCAGCTCGACGATGTCGTACCAGTCACCACCGACCGACAGGTGGCTGACGGCGGGTTCGTAGCGCACCGCGAACCCGGCGGGCAGCACCGTCGGCCCGAGGATGGCGCGTTGCAGGGTCAGCGAGGCGGTACGTTGCTCGTCGAACAGCCGGGCCCTGGTCAGTGCCTGACCGAGGTGACCGGTGAGGTCGGACAGCAGCGCGGTGTCCTCGTCGCGGAAGGTGCGTCCCGGGTCCAGCTCGAGCCAGACCACGCTGGTGTGGGTGCCGGACCGGATCGGGGCGCCGGCCACCGTAGGCCGAGGTGGATCCACCGACCGGTCACCGGCCTGGCAGTGCGCTCGCCCTGTGGTGTGGATTCGCGTGATCGACGCCCTGGTCGCAGGGGAGAGCGCTGCCCACGACGTGCCCGCCCCGAGTACCGACCCCTGACCGGCGAGATCCCAGCTGACGATCATCGCGCGGCGGGTGGCCCAGTTGGCGGTCAGCTCGGCCAGCCCGGTCGTTAACACGCCGTCGGAGTCGCTGACTCCGGCCAGCCGCCCGGTGAGCCGGGCCACGGCCACGTCGCGCCGCGCGCTGAGGTGCTCGGCGGTGACGTCGCGCATCGTGGCCACCAGCGCCGCGACGGTGCCGTCCGGACGGGTGACCGTGCCCCACGTGATCGAGAGCCAGATCCGCCGACGGTCTGCGCCATGTCGCATCGGCAGCACGTACCGGCCGTGCCAGCCGGCTAGTGCGGCGGTGAACGCGGCGTGGACCTGCGCGAAGTCCTCGGGTTCCTGCACCGGGTCGGGCCACCAAGGGTACGGCGGTACACAAGGCAGGTCCTTGGCGGTGTAGCCGACGATGCCGGTGAACGCGTCGTTGACCTCGACGACGGTGCCGTCGGAGTCGGCGACGTACATGCCGTCCTGGATCGCGCTGATCAGGGCGGAGCGCCAAGCCGACTCCTGGCTCCGCAGCCGGGCCAACGTCAGGTTCGACCGCACCCGGGCCAGCAGGTCGGCCGAGGAGAACGGCTTGACCAGGTAGTCGTCCGCGCCCGCGGCTAGCCCCTCGCCGGTGGCCTCCTCGCCGGCCTGAGCGGACAGCAGGATGATCGGGATCGCGGCGGTGGCTGGGTCCGCGCGCAGCGCGGAGAGCAGCCCGAACCCGTCCAGCCGCGGCATCATCACATCGGTGAGCACCAGGTCCGGGGGATCCACCCGGACCTGCTCCAGCGCACTGCGGCCGTCGCCGGCGAGCAGCACCCGGTAGTGCGGCTCCAGCAGCCGGGCCACGAACCGGCGCAGGTCCAAGTTGTCCTCGGCGACCAGCACCGTCGCGCCCGCGGTGGGTCCCACGTCGAGCGGAGCCGTGGCGGGGGCGTCGCGGTCCGGTCCGCTCCACTGCAGCGCTTCCTCGCGGTAGAGCTCCACCGCCGAGCAGGCCCAGGTGTCGGCGGGAGCGATGCCGGTTCGGGCGGCGGCCGGTAGCGCCACGATGAACGTCGAGCCCGCCCCGGGAAGGCTGTCCACGCTCACCCGGCCCTGGTGCAGGCCGGTCAGCTCGGCGACCAGGGCCAACCCGATCCCGGAGCCCTCGTGGCTGCGCCCATTCGCGCCGCGAACCCGGTGGAAGCGCTGGAACAGCAGCGGCAGCTCCGCCGCCGGGATGCCGATCCCGGTGTCGGCGACGGCCAGCTCCACGCCCCCGTCGCCGCTGGTGCGCAGGGTGACAGTGACCTCACCGGCCAGGGTGTACTTCACCGCGTTGGACAGCAGGTTCAGCACGATCTTTTCCCACATCTCCACGTCCACGGCCACTGCGTCGCCAAGGTCGGGACAGTCGATGGTGGCGCGTAGCCCGGCGCGGGTGATGGCCGGGGCGAAGGACTCGGCGATCCCGCGGGTCAGCGCGGCCAGGTCCACCGCCACCCGGTCCGGGGTCAGCCGGCCGCCCTCCAACCGGGCGAAGTCGAGCAGGGTGTCCACCAGCCGGCGCAACCGGCCGCTGTTGCGCCGGATCAGTTCCACCCGGGTCCGCTGTCCCGGCGACAGCGGGTCCTGGGTGTCGGCGAGGCTGTCCTCGGCCGGCGCGGTGATCAACGTGAGCGGGGTGCGGAGCTCGTGGCTCACTCCGGTGAAGAACTCGGTCTTGGCCTGGTCCAGCTCGGCCAGTGCCTCAGCCCGCTGGCGTTGCGCCTGGTAGGTCTGGGCGTCGGCGATCGCGGTGGCCACCTGCCTGGCGACCAGGTCGAGGAACCGGTGGTAGTCGGCGTCCAGCGCCCGATAGGGGTTGACCCCGGCGAACAGTGCCCCCACCGGATCACCGCCGCCGGCCGTGGCGAGCGGCATCGCGACCGCGGCATCAGGTGGGGCATCGCCCATCGGGCTGCCGGTGGGGGTGAACAAGCCCGGGTAGTCGGCGGCCAGCCCGGTCAGCACCTGCGGCTGCTTGGAGTTCAGCACCGCCCACAGCGGCTTCTCGGCGTCGCGGTCGGGATCCAGCTCGGTCGGCACGATCCGGGGGTCATCGACCATCCCGCAGAACGCCGCCCGCTGGGCGACGCCCTCGGTGCCGAGCAGGTAGATCGAGGCGAACGGGATATCGGCGCGGCTGAGCGCCAGCACCTCAAGCGCGGCGTCGCAGGCGCCCTGCACCGTCGGCGCCGTGACCGCGGAGATGTCCCCCAGCTCCCGCACGGTGCGCAGCCGCCGCTCGTTGAGCACCCGGTCGGTGGTCTCGATGACCGCGGTGAACACCCCGGCCACCCCACCGTTCTCGTCGCGGATCGGGCTGTAGGAGTAGGTGAAGTACGCCTCCTCCAGGTAGCCGTGCCGCATCGCCGGCAGCAGCTGATCGTCCGACCAGGTGGCGTGCCCGGAGTCGAGCACGCCGCGCAGCTGCGCGCCGATGATGTGCCACATCTCCGGCCACACCAGCTCGCCCGGCTTGCCCAGCGCCGGATGCTTGGCCGGCCCCAGGATCGGTACCCAGGCATCGTTGTAGATCAACACCAGTTCGGGGCCCCACCAGATCACCATCGGATGCCGCGAGGCAAGGCAGATGCTCGCCGCGGTGCGCAGGCTCTGCGGCCAGCCGGCGATCGGCCCCAGCGGGGTGGTCGACCAGTCCAGCTCGGCGATCATTTCTCCGGTTCGCCCACCCGAGGCCAGGAACGACCACTCGACCGGCCGCTGGCCCCCCGCCCCGCCGGACATCCCCACCGCCTCTCGCCTGCCGCAGTATCGCACGAATCGGACCCTGCTCCGCGGCCCTGATTTCTTCACCACTGAGGTCACATCCGCACCAGCGGGTAGGTGTAGGGATGTACTTCGGACGTGCCACAGCTGGCAACTTTCATGAGAAGTTGCCGTGGGTGGCACGTCCGCGCGAGGCGACACTGGTTCCGTGAGAGACACGGACAGTGACTGATCTTCTCGTCAACCCGGCAGTCGGCTGGTATCTGGCAGCGCGGAGGCGCGCCGAGCCAGGACCACACCGGCTACGGCGAAGGCGTCGACCAGGCCCGCGCGCCGTCGCCGCTGGTCGAGCACGGCCAGGCCGAGCATCGACGCGACGTGCGCCAGATCGACTTGCACCCCCCGGGGGAGCGTGGGGGCGCTGGGCGTACCGGCGGTGAGGATTGCTTGGATGAGGTGGCGGCTGCCCAGCACCCGGGTCACCGCCCGGGTCAGCCGGTCGGCGCGGTGCCCGGTGTAGAGCCCGATCACCGGGTTCGGAACTGTCAGCAACAGGGCGCCGTAGCCGGCACGTGCTACGGCAATCCCCTGTTCTGCCCGCGACGGCCTGGGGCGCGGCCGCGACGTGCCGAAGCGTCAGCCCGGCGGCCACGCGGCCAGCACGGCTATGATGATCACGGTGGCCGATCCTGACCGTCGACTGCGAGATGAAGACTCGAAAGGGGTGTTGACCGTTTCGAGGACGGCGAAACCGGCAGCGGCGAAATTGCTCACCCTCGTGCTGCTGCTGGCAGGCCTAGCAGGACTGGTGGATTGCGGCGGCTCAGCGACGTCACCGGCCGCTTTCTCCTCGTCGTGCACCGGCTCGGGCACCGCCCTGTCCGGCGCCGCGGCTACCCGGACGATCCCGGCGCGCGTTGTGCACACGGCCACTGCCACGCTGGTCCTGGTACCGGTGTGCCTGTCCGGGCACGGCCCGTACCCGTTCGTTCTCGACACCGGCGCGACCCAGTCGCTGGTGGACCGGACCCTGGCCGACCAGCTGCATCTGGCCTTGACCGGGACGTCCACCCCGGCCACCGGGGTGGCATGCACCGTGGCGGCCGCTCACGTTCAGATGCCGAGCTGGTCGGTGGGTGAGGTGCCGCTGCGCGCGCAGACGCTGACCTCGCTGCCGCTGACGGGAGCTCCCGAAGGTCCCCACATCGCCGGCCTGCTGGGTTCGGACGTGTGGAGCCGATTCGGCCGGTTCCAACTCGATTACCGCGCCGGGCAGGTGCTGCTGCCCGGCCCCGAGCAGGCCACCGCCCCAACGTCGGCGCCGCCGTCCCCTGCCGATCCCGCGCCATCGGCGCCGGGTAGCCAGCGCGTGCCGATGACCGTCATCCGCTCGGGGGCCTCCACCGTGGCGGTGGTCCCAGTGACCATCGAGGGCGCGGGGTCCAGAAGGTTCGCCCTCGACACCGGTGCGTCGAGCTCAGTGGTGGACCGCAGGGTTGCACAGCAGCTGTCGCTGCCGCCGGTGGGGCGGGCTGGCAACGCGGCCGGAGTATCCTGTTCGGCTAAATCGCAACCCGTCCACGTGGACTCCTGGCGGGTCGGTGTGGTCACGCTGCCCGCCCAGGACCTCGACAGCATCGCGCTGCCGGTTCCCGGCCTGGACGGCCTGCTGGGTTCCGACGTCCTGTCCCGGTTCGGCACCGTGACCATCGACTACGCCGCCAGTCGCCTCGTGCTCGGCGGTTAGCGCCCGACCATCAGTCGTCCGTCGTCCTGCGCAGCCGCTTGAGGAGCATCCGGCGTCGCTTGTCGGCGAGCCGGCGCTCGCGAGCGGCCCGGGACGGGCGAGTTGGCCGGCGGGTGGGTGGATCCGGGGCCAGCGCAGCGCGCAGCATCGCGGTGAGCCGGGCTCGGGCAGCTTCCCGGTTACGCAGCTGGGAGCGGTACTCGCTGGCCACCACCGTCAGGACTCCATCGACTAGCCGGTTGGACAGCCGCTCTCGGACACGGGCCCGTTGCTGCTCGTTGAGTGCCGTGCTGGCCGACACGTCAAAGATCAATTCGACGCGCGAGTCGGTGGTGTTCACGCCCTGCCCACCGGGCCCACTCGACCGGGAGAACCGCCACCGCAGCTCACCCTCCGGAATCAACACCTACCCAGCATGCCTGACATCGCGATTCGGCTCCGAATGGCGCTCCCGGGTACCTGCCGGACCGCCATTCGGAGCCGAATCGCGGCTGGGTTACTCCCCGGAGCCGGATTTCATGCCGGCGGAGATGAGGTCCATGACCGCTGAGTCGGCGAGGGTTGTGACGTCGCCTATGTCGCGGTGCTCGGCTACGTCGCGTAGCAGGCGGCGCATGATCTTGCCGGATCTCGTTTTCGGCAGGTCGGCGACGACCATGATCTGCCTCGGCTTGGCGATCGCGCCGATCTCCTTGGCCACGTGGTTGCGCAGCGCCTTGATCGCCTCCTCGCCCTTCGCCTCGTCCTCGGCGACGTGGCCGCGCAGGATCACGAACGCGACGATGCCCTGCCCGGTAACCGGGTCCGGAGCGCCGACGACGGCGGCCTCGGCCACCGTCGGATGCGACACCAGCGCGGACTCCACCTCAGTGGTGGAGATCCGGTGCCCGGAGATGTTCATGACGTCGTCGACCCGGCCGAGCAACCAGATCGCGCCGTCGTCGTCGTACTTGGCGCCGTCCCCGGCGAAGTAGTAGCCCTGCTCGGCGAAGCGCGACCAGTAGGTCTCCCGGTAGCGCTCGTCGTCACCCCAGATGGTGCGCAACATCCCCGGCCAGGGCTGGCCCAGCGCCAGATAGCCGCCCTGACCGTGGCTGACCGGGGTGCCGGACTCGTCCACCACAGTGGCGCTGATGCCGGGCAGTGGGCGCATCGCCGAGCCGGGTTTGGTCGCGGTGACGCCGGGCAGCGGTGAAATCATGATCGCGCCGGTCTCGGTCTGCCACCAGGTGTCCACGATCGGGCAGCGGTCGCCGCCGATGTGCTCCCGGTACCACATCCAGGCCTCGGGGTTGATCGGCTCCCCAACGCTGCCCAGCACCCGCAGCGACGACAGATCGAACTTCTCCGGGATCTGGCTGCCCCACTTCATGAACGTGCGGATCAGGGTCGGCGCGGTGTAGTAGAGCGTCACGCCGTATTTCTGCACGATCTCCCAGTGCCGGCCCTCGTGCGGGGTGTTCGGGGTGCCTTCGTACATCACCGACGTCGCCCGGTTGGCCAGCGGACCGTAGACGATGTAGCTGTGCCCGGTCACCCAGCCGATGTCGGCGGTGCACCAGTAGACGTCCTGGCCGGCCTTGTGGTCGAACACGACGTGGTGGGTGTACGCGCACTGGGTGAGGTAACCGCCGGAGGTGTGCAGGATGCCCTTGGGCTTCCCAGTAGTGCCCGAGGTGTAGAGGATGAACAGCGGTTGCTCGCTGTCGAACGCCTCGGGGGTGTGCTGGTCGGACTGGTCATCCACCAGATCGTGCCACCACAGGTCGCGGCCTTCCGTCCAGTCGACGTCGATGCCGGTTCGCTGGACCACCACGACGTTGCGCACCGTCGAGGTCTCCTTGAGCGCCTCGTCGGCGTTGGCCTTCAACGGGGCCGCCTTGCCGCGCCGGTACTGGCCATCGGCGGTGATCACCAGTTTGGCTTTCGCGTCATTGATCCGCTGGCGCAGCGACTCGGCGGAGAAGCCACCGAACACCACGTTGTGCGGCAGGCCCAGCCGCGCGCAGGCGAGCATGGCGAAGGCCGCCTCGGGAATCATCGGGAGCTGGATGGCGACACAGTCCCCGGTCTGCAAGCCCAGTGACAGCAGGGCGTTGGCTGTTTTGCAGACCTCACGCTGCAGGTCGGCGTAGGTGATGGTGCGGGTGTCGCCCGACTCGCCCTCCCAGTGGAAGGCGACCTGCTCGCCGTGGCCGTCCTCGACGTGGCGGTCGACGCAGTTGTAGGCGACGTTGAGCTTGCCACCGATGAACCACTTCGCGAACGGCGCGTTCGACCAGTCACAGACCTGTTCGAAGTCGGTATCCCAGTGCAGCCGGTGAGCCTGCTGAGCCCAGAATCCTTCCCGGTCTGCGTCTGCTTGGTCATAGAGCGCCGCGGTGGCGTTCGCCTGCGCGGCGAACTCCTCGCTTGGGGGAAACGCCCGGCTCTCGGTCTGCAGATTGGCGAGGCGCTGGCTCGAGTCACCCATCGCGGAAGGACCTCCTGTGTCGCGTGCGTCACGGTCAGCTGATGACGGTAGTAGCCCCCCCATCCCAGGGCTACCGCTGTCTCCCGACTCCAGCTTGGAGACAGCCGCAGTCACCCGTCATCGTTGGCCCGGCGCAGAATCGCGGCGAACTCGCGGTCCGGGTCCTTGACCAGCGCGTGGATCGTCGTCAAGGTCACGCTTGGTCAGCGCTCCGGTGATGGTGCCGGGCCGGGCGAGATCGAGAGCCGGCGTGGTGCGTCGGCTCAGGCCGAGCACCTCGTAGCCATGGCATACGTGACAACGTCGTCGTCACCGACGCAGTCGACGACGATGTCCATGTCCTGCACTGCGGCGGGCACGTCCTCAATGCGATAGTCGACGAACCGTGCAGCACCGAGGCTCAAGACGAAATCTCGGTCGCGACCGCTTGCCACAGCAGTCACCCTCGCGCAGCGGCTCACCGCGATCTGCACCGCGATCTGCACCGCGAGGTGTCCGACGCCGCCGGCCGCTCCGTTGACCATCACCTGTTGGCCGAGGCTGAGCCCGGCTGCGTTCAGCGTCTGCAGCGCGGTCAAGCCGCTCATGCACACTGCTGCTGCCATCGTCGGGTCGACACCAGCAGGTAGCAACGCCACGTCCGCCTCCGGACAGGCGACGTACTGCGCGTACGCGCTGGCCGCAGCATGTGCGGGATCGATCCCGGACAGCGCCTCGCGCCCGTCCAGAGTCGGTGCGACGAGCTTGGCGCGGCGGAGGGCCGGGTTCGGTCGATACTCCGCGCTCGACCAGCAGATCGGCGATCCGCTGCACACTCTGGCGGGTGATATCCATTTCGCGGGCGATGCCAGCGACCGACAGCGGCTGTTTGAGCAGGGCGCCCAGGACCTGCCACCACGCCGCAGTAAGCCCGAGCGGACGAGCCATCTTCTTCTACGACCCAGACGGTGACGTGCCCGCCGACCGACGGTTTCCGTTCGCGACGATCGTCACCAACGACTACGACGGATTCGATCGGCTACCCGCCTGACCACTCCGCCAGCTTCGACTACAGCGCCGCCGACAGGCTGCTCCCGCAGCCTTCGTCTGGACCGAGCGGCGGTACATCCGCCGGTGCGCGTCGGGTCCATTGATGCTGGTCATCGACGCGATCCGACGCCAGGACTCGAGCACCGCGAGCACCTCGGTGAGGTCAAGGGTCTCGGTGGCGGTTAGCCATGACCTCGCGCCACTGCTGATCGAACTCTATGGCTTCCTCAGGGATCAGCGCGGCACGCGCCCGCGCGGGAGAAGGGTCCGCGAAGGGAGGACGCCTCGGCTCAGGCGAGGGTCCGCGACGGCTGCGCTCACGCTGACGCGAGGACCACCCGCGCGCCCCCGTGGCGACCACCGAACCGACCGCCCTGGTGATGCTGGTGTCTCGGTGGCCCAGCGCACGATCGGTTTGTCCCCAGGGTCAGGCACCACATCTGTTCGGTTTGCTAATCGTGGTGGCGACGGAGCAGGCCGCCCCCGTTGGCTTAGGCGAGGTTGCTGCGTAGGTCGTCCGCACCTGCTCGTCGGTGCCGGGGCCGCCGGCGAACCAGACCGCGGTCAGCACGTGGGGTGCGAACTGCCTCAGTTAGCGCCCACCTGCTCATCGCCGACCTCCGGGTCGAGCAGGACCACCGACCCTGGCGTGCTCTGAGGTGCTGTCGGCGCTGCATGAGGCTGCCTGGCGTGGTCAGTTCGGAGCCGACGAGGCGGCGCGGGCCCGCGCTTTGTTCGCCGGACTGCCGGTGCGTTTCGCGGACTCCGGACTTCTCGGCGCCGAGGCGTGGCGGATCGCCGATGAACTGGGACTGGCCAAGACCCTAGTCTCGCGTGGTGCCTGCAGACCCGCTGGCCCCACTGATGGATCTTCCCGGAGTCGGGGAAGCCGTCACGCGCGCTCGCGACGCGATAACCGCTGCGCACCAGCACCCGGCTAACCGGCGTAGCTGGCCGGCCACGGCGGCCGAGGCGTCGGTACGGGCCGCCCGCGCTTCGGCCGCGCTGGACGGCGGTAGCCCCGCGTTGCCCGGCGACGGGTCGGTGCGCGACCCGGTGCTGGCCGGCGCCTTGCGGGTGGCGGAGGCATTGGGCGGCCTGCTCAGTACCTGGCGACGGGCTCCGCTACAGGCCCTGGCCCGACTACACGTGCTCGCCGCGGCGGATCTCCTGCCCGGTCCGCAGCTGGGCCGGCCGGACTCGTCGCGGGACATCACCGCCCGGCTCGAGGGGTTGGCGAGGTTGGTCACCGGGGGCAGCCAGGTTGCTGCGCCGGTACTGGTCGCGGTGGTGCACGGCGAGCTGCTGGCGCTGGCGCCCTTCGCGCAGAGCAACGGTGTGGTCGCCAGGGCCGCGGCCCGCCTCACGCTGGTGTCCAGCGGTCTGGATCCCAAGGGACTGATCGTGCCGGAGGTAGCCCACCTGCGCCGTGCGGGGCAGTATCGGACCGCTGCGGCTGGCTTCGCCAGCGGTGGCGCACTCGCGGTTGGCCAGTGGATCGTGCATTGCTGCACCGCGCTCACCGCGGGTTCGCGGGAGGCGGCCTCGATCGCCGAAACGGTCACTGCGAGTAATAGCTAACGGGATCCGTGGCCACCGAAGCGGGCGACGCATGCCCTCTGATTATGACGACGGCGGCGCTACTGGGAACCCATCACAAGCTTCCAGTGGCGCCGCCGTCCGCACGGACTGCCGGGGTACCAAGCGTGCAACTCGTGTCGTACCCTGCGGTGTCTCGGCGCCCGTATCCCCAGAGGACACGGCACGCAGACCCTTGACGACAAGCCTCCCGCGGCGTGCTGCGCGTGGGGTGCCCGACGCCCGTGCACGGAGCTCCGGACGGGGTTGACGGTACTTCTCTGCCGCACCGCCCCTGGCCTTCCGGATGTCCGTGTAGTCATGTCTACTCCGTGACCGGGGGCACAGCAAGAGGCCCGATCAGGCACCGCACTTCGATTACTCTCCGCGCGAATAGCCGGTAGGGGCCACCCGTTTGGTCCAGGCGAAGTCCCATTGAGCCGAGCCGGCTCAACGCTGCCGTCGCCGCAACCCGTACCAGGCGACGCCGGCAGCGGCCGCTGCGCCCAATCCCACCGCTGCGGCGATCTGGGCACCGGAGGGCGCCGGAATTCGCGTCCGCAGCGAGACCGGGTTGGAGAATGCGAGCACCGGCCAACCCCGCAGCAGCGCCTCCCGGCGCAGCGCCCGGTCCGGGTTCACCGCCGTCGGGTGCCCAACCGCCTCCAGCAGCGGCAGATCCGTGATCGAGTCGGAGTAGGCGTGGCAGCGTTGGAGGTCAAAACCGCGTTCCTCGGCCAGCCGCCGGGCGGCGAGCGCCTTGTTCTCTCCTGCGCAGTAGAACTCCACGTCTCCGGTATATCGACCGTCGTGGGTCACCATGCGGGTGGCCAGAGTGTGCGTTGCGCCGATCATCGTGGCGATTGGCGCAACGACCTCCACCCCGGAGGCCGACACCACGACGATGTCCTCGCCTCGCTGGCGGTGTGCAGCGATGAGCTCGGTCGCCTCGGCGTAGACCAGTGGGTCCACCACGTCGTGCAGCGTCTCCTCGACGATCGCCGTCACCTGGGCGATATCCCAACCGGTGCACTGGGCCGTGATGTGCGCACGCATCCGTTCCATCTGCTCGGTGTCGGCCCCGGCCAGCAAGTACATGAACTGGGCGTAGGTGCTCTTGAGTACCGCGCGCCGGTTGATCAAACCTTCCTGGAAGAACGCTCGGGAGAACACAAACGCACTGGACTTCGCGATGATGGTCTTGTCCAGGTCGAAAAATGCCGCGATGCCCGAGGAGTTCGGGCTGCTAGAGCTCACGACAGGCAGCATATGAGGCAACGACTGCGCTCTATCCACAGCGTTCCAGTTATCCACATGTCGATCTTGAACTGTTGGCCTGGGCGCCCCGGCCCGATGACAGTGGCACCCGACGCCCTGGGGAGCACGGGGCGCGGGACCTGTGGGGGCAACAGTGCGGATAAGCGGAGGATGCTCGGGCGCCCGGCGGCCGATGATGATCATGGCTGCAGGTGGGCTCGCCGACGAGGTTGCCCGACTTGCGGCGGCAGCGGGGTGTGATCCCCAGCGGGTGACCGACCCTGCGACGGTACGCGAACAGTGGAGCTGCGCCGCGCTGATCCTGCTGGACGTCGACGCGGCGAGGGCTAGCGCCTGCGCCGACCTGCCCCGCAGAGATGGGGTGGTGATCGTCTCCGCGGACAGTGATCCGGAGGTGTGGCGATCCGCGGTCGCGGTGGGTGCCCAACACGTGGCTGTGTTGCCGGACGCTGAAGCATGGCTGGTGGGGACATTGGCCGATGCGGTGGAGTCGCCGGCCGACCCGGGACGAGTGCTGGCAGTGCTCGGTGGCCGCGGTGGCGCCGGGGCGTCAGTGTTCGCGACCGCCGTCGCTGTGGCGGTCGCGGAAGCGGGACGCCACGCCATGCTGGTCGACTGCGACGCGCTGGGCGGCGGCCTGGACCTCGTCCTGGGCGCCGAGAAGATGGACGGCCTGCGGTGGTCGGGGCTCGCACTGGGGGATGGCCGGGTACCGGCTGCCGCGCTGCACGCAGCACTGCCCACGCCCCGCGTGAGCGGTCGGGGTGGGCTGACGGTGTTGTCTTGCGGACGTTCGGATTGTGATCGGGACGGTCCAGGACCGGACGGCGTCGCGGTGCGCACGGTGTGCGTCGCTGGCCGCCGCGCTGGCGAGACAGTGGTCTGCGATGTGCCCCGGCATCCCTGCGAGCCGGGCACCGCAGCGCTGGAGTCCGCAGATCTGGCGGTGCTGGTCGTGCCCGCAGAGGTCCGGGCCTGTGCTGCCGCCACGACGGTGGCGGCGCGCGTACGGCGCTACGGGGTTGCGTTGCAGCTGGTGGTGCGGGGACCGGCACCGGGTGGGATCACTCCCAGCGACCTCAGCCGGGCTCTGGACCTTCCCCTGCTCGCCGCCATGCGACCGCAGCCCGGCTTGGCCGGCGCGCTGGACCGCGGCGCGATACCGGGCCGGTCCCGGGGGCCGCTGGCCACCGCCGCCCGTCAGGTGCTGGCGATACTCGACGGCTCCAGCCGGGCTGCAGGCGCGGCGGCGTGACCTCGTCCGGGCGCCAAGCCGCCACCCCCACGCTGCCCGGACAGTTGGTCGACCGGGTCCGACACCGGCTGGCCGCCGCTGGGGTATCGGTTTCTCCGGCCGCGGTGGCCGCCGCGGTGCGGGCCGAGTCCGATGGCGTGCTGGCCGATCTGCAGGTGCTCTCGGCGCTGCGCGAGCTGCAGCAGGAACTCGTCGGGGCTGGCCCGCTGGAACCGCTGCTGGCCGACCCGGAGACCACCGATGTGCTGGTCAGCGGGCCCGACCAGGTGTGGGTCGAGCAGGCCGGCGAGCTGCGCCGCACCGAGGTGCGCTTCGCCGACGCCGACGCGGTGCGCAGGTTGGCTCAGCGGCTGGCGCTGGCTGCCGGGCGACGCCTCGACGATGCATCGCCTTACGTCGATGCTCCGCTGCCCGGCGGCGTCCGGCTGCACGCCGTGCTGCCGCCGATCGCCGCTGGCTGCACCTGCATCTCGCTGCGCGTGTTGCGGCCGACCACCCACGGCCTGGACGCGCTCCAGGCGGTGGGCAGCGTGTCGCCCGAGGCCGGCAGGCTGCTGCGGGCCATCGTCGCCGCCCGGCTGGCCTTCCTCGTCGTCGGCGGTACGGGGAGCGGGAAGACGACTCTTCGCTTAAGACACACCTATCGAGTGATCCGCCTTCACGCAGGCTGAGCCTGTGGCGGCGAGGTCGTTGATCGGCTCGGTTCAAGGGCGGCGAACAAGGCACACCTTCGTGGGCCCCCGGCCTCGCGGGCTGGATCGTGTCTCGCGTCGGCTCCGGACGCACGTGGTTGCCGCAATGTACTCATCTGCTGAAGACAGTGAGCGTCACCCACCGCATGCCGTGGGCCGCCTCCCGTAGCTGATCGAGGAACAGCACCCCACGGTGCGGTGGGCTTCGGTAACGTACCTTGATCTTCCCGATGATCACTACCTTCAGTCACCGACACTGGAGATCTCCAAGCGATCGGTTATGTACCCAGACGCACCGCGAAGCCGCCCGACAACCTGGTCACGCCCTGCCCACTTCGGCCACGCCGCTGATGGCATCATCTCCAACATGCCGAGCGCCTTTGACTCCGCGCCCGCCGCCGACGCGGTGACGTTCCGATTACTGCGCGCAGTGGTGGATACGCCCGCGACTATCGAGGACTACCAAAAACTTTCTGAGATCGTTCATGGCGCTCAGGAGAATAACCTTGCGCCAGAGCAAATCGCTGCACAGATTGACGGAACTCCTTTCGCCTGGTTAATCCATATGCTGCCAGAAAATAAGGATCAAGCTTACAGCTTCGTTCAAGCACTGAGTTCCATCCTGGCTGTCATCATCGCACTGGTCGCATTGAATCAGAAGCCAGAAGCTCCAATCATCTTAACTCCGACGCAGGAAAAGCACATTATTGAGCAACTCAACGACCAAAAACGTCCCGCCACTCCAGCACCCACAGACATTCCTGCTCGTAAAGAACCGCCGAACACCGGCTGCCCCTAACGATATCGATTGGCCATATACTGATACTGGGCTCCTCGCTGTATCAAGTGGGTTTGGTGATCAAGCGAGTGTGGTCCCGGCGTGGCGGG
>QHBY01000593.1 GCA_003244245.1 Pseudonocardiales bacterium | reverse complement strand
GCGGTGCGCCAGATGCTGGCCGCCGCCGACTTCGCGCGGATAGAGGTGAGGTGCGATCTCGCCGGAATCGAGCGCGTGGTGGTCGGCCGGCGAACGTGACCGCGCGGGACGTCGAGGCCTTCGCCCGCTGCATGCGCGACGGTGGGGTGGCGGTGTTCCCTGCCGACACCGTGTACGGGCTGGCCTGCGATCCCGATGCCAAGGAGGCGGTCCATCGCCTTTACGCGTTGAAAGGGCGCGCGCCGGCCAAGCCCGCGGCGGTGATGTTCTTCGACCTGGATGCTGCGCTGGCGGCGCTGCCCGAGCTCGGTGCGCACACCGTACGTGCGCTTGCGCGACTGCTCCCAGGGGGGGTGACTGTGCTGCTGGCCAACCCCGCCGCACGCTTCGCGCTGGCCAACGGACCCGATCGCGGCACGCTTGGGCTGCGGGTGCCCCGCCTCACCGGTGCCCTGCAGCCGCTCACCGTGCTACGCGGGCCGCTGCTGCAGTCGAGCGCGAATCTAGCCGGTGGCCCCGATCCCCACCGGGTGCAGGACATCCCACGCGAGATCCGTCAGGGGGTCGATCTCGTCCTCGATGGGGGCGAGCTCCCCGGGGTCCCCTCGACCGTCGTGGACCTGCGGCGCTACGAGCACGAACGCGAGTGGTCGCTTGTTCGGGAAGGAGCGGTGTCCTGCACCGCCATCGAAGCGGCGCTCGCGGGCGGCTGATCCAGAAGCCGTCTCAGACAGAAGGCGGGGCCGGTGGGGTGGATGTCCGCGGGCGCCACGGCGCATCCACTCTGCTTTGCGGCGCGCCTGAGATCCTCATCCCACGATAGACGCCCGTCGCCGCGTGACTGCTGTGCGCCGAGAGCGGGCGCCCGCAGCGCGGCCTCAGACGCGACCGCCTTTCGTCCTGAGCGGGCACGCGACACGGCGGGTCTCAGAGTCTCGCTTTCCGCGCGGAGCAGGGAAGCGGTCGACGATGATCCAGATGTACGCCGCCGCACAAGAGCAGGTCTATTGAGTCTCCGGCGGGCTCCGGGCCGGCATACGCCGCTTGCGGCGACCAGTTCCGATCGCGTGGCGCACCGGGCGTCTGGTCGAGCGGAATCGGCGCTCGCGAGTTCGTTCCAGAGGAGCACTCAGGACCCGGCCTGCCCGCTCTTCCGAAACCGGGGGAGCGGGCGTCTGGGTCTGTGACAGAGCCCCGCGAATCCCACGCCGATGTAGAAGACAGCTTGCCCCGATCTCAGTGCCTCCGCGCGAAACGGGTTCGTGTCTGGTCGGTGTGCCGGCCTGGAGGGTCTCGCAGCTGGAACGCCGGCGCGGGCTCGTGAGCCAACATCAGGCGCTAGCTCAGGCGAGACGTCTCGCTTTGGAGCTTCTCGATTACGCTGTTCTGCCCGTGAAAGACGGCTCCGCCTGCTCGGACGGTCTCGCAGATGAGGTGGTACAGGCCCAGCCGATCGGTCTCAGCTTTCCTGACCCAAACTGGGTTGGCGATGACCTTCGGGCCGTAGCTCACTCCCCAGTTCGCGAGTTCGACCAGCACAGGAACGAGCGCGAGGCCTTTTTCGGTTAGCGAGTAGCACTCCCTGCGCCGGTCTGCGGAGGACCGGTGCTTGGTGAGGATGGCCTTCTGCACCAGGGTCGTCAGTCGGTCGGTGAGGACGCTAGTCGTTATCCGCTCCTCGGAGGTCAGGAACTCGCCGAAAGTGCGCTTGCCGTGGAACACCACGTCGCGGATAACCAGCAAAGACCAGGGATCCCCGACCGTCTCCAGCGCGACGTTGACGGGACAGTGCGAGTTCCGTTCGCTTCGCTTCACAGACGGAAAGCATACCAAGATCACTTGCATCATCCAAGTGATCTCTAGTATGCTGCGGCCATGGTTCGCTTCCTCGTTCTGTACCAGCGTCCCACCGACGTCGCAGCGTTTGACCATCACTACTATGACGTTCACGTGCCACTAGCCAAGAAGCTGCCCGGGCTACGGGGCTACACGGTGAGTCGCAATCCTTCCGTGGTTCGCGGTCCGGAGCCGTACTACCTCATCGCCGAGCTTGAGTGGGACGACATAGCCTCGCTGCAGCGCGACTTCGCGTCCCCGCTGGGTCAAGACATCGCACGCGACGTGGACACTCTGGCCGAACTTTGTCCCGGCATCCACAGCACGATCTACGAGCTCCACGCCCTGTAAGCACGCGCTTTCCGCATTCGAGACTCTTCGGTCTTCCGCGCGAGGACTGCGCGGGACGCGAAAGGCAGGCTCCGTGCAGTGCCATGTTCTCGTCTGTCCACAGCGGGCCTCACGGCAGGTCCCCAGCATGGCCACGGGATCCGGGCCGAGGTGCTCGAGTTCCGCGCAAACCGGGCTGTCTGCACTGGTTCCAAGATGCCTGTGCAGCCACGGATAGAGGCTCGACGAGTGTTCTCCGGTCTAGGCCACGCGCGGCTGTTCTGCGC
>QHBY01000592.1 GCA_003244245.1 Pseudonocardiales bacterium | reverse complement strand
GGCTCGCGGTCCACCTCAGCCGGCGGTGCTCGTCATCCGCTCGACGAGGCGTGCGGCGGCGGGCACCGCGTGGCGAAGTCGCAGGATGAGCACGGTGCTCTCAAGATCGCATTCGCGCTCGGGGCCCGCGGCGAGCACACGATACCCCCGGCAGCCGATGCCGATATAGCGGGCGACGAGTCGACCGGCCGCCCGGCGGTCTCCCAGTGCGACAAGCCCCGCGCTCGTCTGAAGGGTCGCCCGGGCGGTCTGAAAAATGTGGGCGCTCGCCCGGCGGCGGAAGGTCGCGATCCAGGTGCGCGGCGGATGAACCGAGATGTGCAGTCGGCGAGCGGTGTCGAGCATCGCCCCAGTTGCGGCTAGCTCGGGCTCGGTCCGGATCTGCCACGGCACGAGGTCTACGCTGCGCTGGCGCATGCCCAGGTCGCCGAGAGCGGCGGCTTGCTGGCTCCACACCGCAGCGTCTTCGGCACTGGACAGCGACTGCGCCGGTGCGGGCAGCGCGCCGAGGCGGACACCCTCGTAGCTGAGATTCGCGAGCTTAGCCGCCGCGAGCAAGAAGGCAAGGTTGTCAGGATCGCGTTGATCGCCCGCGGCGGTGCGAGGGATGGCCTGGCTCAGCCGGACCACCACCTTGTCAGGCAGAGCGTCGATGTTGAGTTCTCGTCGGGCCTGGGCAATCAGCCACACAGCCTTGGGAATGCCGGGGAACATCGCCCGTTCCCGTACTGCTCCGTCGCCGCCGATCGTGCGCAGCAAGCGCTGTCGCAAAGGGACGAGCGCCGTGGCAGGAACACCAGCGACGGACGCGGCTCGTGCGNNGGGCGTGCCCGCGTCGGCCGCGGCGCCACCTGTGGCCACCACTTCGGCCGCCTTGACGCTCAAGTGGAGAATCGTCCGGAGCTCGATCCGGGAGGCCGCTTCGATCGACCGTTGCTGGGTGTCTCCGGATCGCGGCGCACGGCGCTGGGCGGCAGCTCTCACCGCTGCGTCGGGCGGCTGGCCGAGGAACCGCAGGAGCCTCGCCCGCTCCAGCGCAACCGCTGGCGAGCGCTCGCGGACCGTGCGTGTCAGCGAGCGTCGGATCGCCCTGCGATCCGCGGGCGAAAGCTCACGCGCCTGGATCCCGGCCNNGAGCGAAGAACCGGGCGGAGGCATCAATCGCCGGTTCGGATGGCGCGTGGGCTTGCCACAGACGCAGCACTGCTTCGCGTGCCGGTTCCCGTGCCGGCGCGCCGGCACGGGCGAGCAGCACCCCATACCACACATCCCAAGTGGGATCGTCCTCGACTCCGGGTTGCAGTCGCGCGACCGTGGCCCGGCTCAGATGCGGGTGGAGCTGGAGGAGGGCCATGGCGGCGCTGGCGTACGCGGTTTCAGGCAACGAATTGCCGGCCAGCGACTTGATCTGAGGCGCGGTGTAGAGGCCGTCGGTCGAGCGCAGTCGCTCGAAGTCACGCTCCAACGTGCTCGTTTCCCGCCCGCCGAGGCCTCGTACCACGAGCGCGCCCGCGGCAAGCGCGATGACCAGGACCAATAGCCCGGCCAAGAGCAGCCTCCAGGAAGGAAGGCGACTCGTGGTACGCTGCGCTGGGCTGCTCGCGGTACGCCGGGCCGGGCTAGATGGCACCCGCGTAGGACGTCACGGGACCTGGACGCCCGAAGAAGCGGTGGTAGGCATAGGCGCTCTCGCGCGTCGAGATGTAGGCCGTCGTGAACGAGGGCGAAACCTTCCCCGAGCTCCAGGAGATCCAGGCATTGCGGTTTGTCCAACGCGTCTTGATCAACGTTGACGACTTGAATGTGATCTCCACGTTCGTGTTCTTCCCAATCGTGATCTTGGGGCTGATGCCGTGCGCCTTCACCTCAGAATAGTTGGTGATCCATCGCGCATTGGCGGGGGTGTAGCCGAGCAACTTGGCCGAGGTCTGCCAAGAGCAGCTGCGGAAGTAGACGCCGCAGTGCCACGCATTCGATTGCAGCCTGTCGCCACGGTTGAGCCTCAGCTCGTTGTGCGCCGAGGTCCCGGCAGCCGGGGCTGCGGCGATCACCGCGAGCACCACTGATGCTGCCACAACCTTTACCTTCCGGTAGCCACCCGCCACGGCCGCCTTCGCAGACCGTTTTGCCCCCCACCGAGCCATGATCTATCTCCTGTTGGGTGCCGAACTTGGACTGGCTGCTTCCCGAAACAGCACCGTAGCATCTTCATTTCACAAGGGTGCGCACGGCGGGAGCGCGCCGTTGCCCTCCGCACACATGACTGAGGTTTGGAGCGCCGGGATAAACC
>QHBY01000591.1 GCA_003244245.1 Pseudonocardiales bacterium | reverse complement strand
CCGGCAAGACGATCATGGCCGGGCTGTATCTGCGCGAGATGCAGCGCCTCGGATTGGTACAGCGAGCGATCATCGTCTGCCCCGCGAACCTCACCTCGAAATGGGTCGCCGATTTCCGTCGCTTTCTCGGCGGTGGCCTGCGCCACCTCACCGCAAACACCGTTCGTGAGGAGGCGGTCAGCAGTCACGATCTCTGGGTCGTGTCCCTGGAGCTCGCCGCGGTCAACCCTGCCGTCCAAGAAGCCATCCGGCCCGACCGCGCCGGCTGGGACCTCGTGATCTTCGACGAGGCCCATCGACTGACTCCGACTGCCACGAGCTTCCACCAAGTCGGTCGTCTGCTCGCGAAGAACACCCCGCGGGCGTTGCTCATGACCGCAACCCCGCACCGAGGTAAGGAGTGGTTGTTCCGGCATCTCCTTCACCTGGTCGACCCGGCCATCTATCCAGACCCTGGCGCCGACCCAAACATCGCACTCCCGCCCCTGCGACCCGGCCCGACGCACTTCCTGCGACGCATGAAAGAAGACCTCGTCGACTACGACGGAAAGACCCGCCTGTTCAAGGGCCGCACCGCGCGCAACTACCGCGTGCCGCTATCGACACTCGAGTTCGGCTACTACCAAGCAGCCCTCGACATGGTCGACCAATACTTCCCGCCAACATCGCAACCACTCGCTCGGATGGTCTACGGCAAGAGAGCCGCATCGAGCCTCTGGTCACTTGTGGAGACGCTTCGCCGACGCGCCGCTCACATGGGTGAGATGAGCGAAGCGGAAGCTGCACTCCAAGCCGATCGTGAGCACGAAGGCGATGAGAGCGAAGCCGACGAGGCGAAGGTCGTCCACGCCGGCTCGACCGCGTCGCGGGCTGAACGCTCAGCGATCAAGATCTTGATCGACCAGATCAGCGCCTCGATCAAGGACCCGGCATGGCAACCGTCGAAATGGAAACGGCTCGTCGATAGCTGCCTCGCGAAGAACGGCATCACCCCTGGGAACACTGAGCAAGCGGTCGTGTTCACCGAATACGCCGACACGGCTCAATGGATCACAGACCGGCTCCGCACGGCCGGCTACTCCACCCGCATGTACTCAGGTCGGCAGAACAATGCCGAGCGAGACGCGGTCCGTCTGGCCTTCATGCGCAGCGAGTTCCAAATCATCGTCACCACCGACGCGGGCAACGAAGGTATAGACCTCCAAGCCGCGCACGTGCTGATC
The DNA here is from genome assembly GCA_003244245.1 of Pseudonocardiales bacterium. Taxonomy (GTDB): domain Bacteria; phylum Actinomycetota; class Actinomycetes; order Mycobacteriales; family Pseudonocardiaceae. Next base: position 1,181 of record QHBY01000591.1, on the reverse strand, counting down.
AACTACGACATCCCATGGTCCCTCGTGCGCCTCGAGCAGCGCATGGGCCGCATCCACCGCGTCGGCCAGCAGCACGAAGTCTTCCTCTATAACCTCGTCGCCACCGACACGCGCGAGGGCGACACCCTGTTCGTGCTGCTCGACAACTTCGTCAACGCGGCCAACGAGCTGCGTGGCCAAATGTTCGACAGCCTCTCAGCCGTCGCCGAGATCACCGGGGTCGACTACGAGAAATGGTTGACCGACCTCTACGGCAACGACGACGCGAAGAAGCAGGCGGCAATCGCCGCGGCCATCGCCGCGCACCGCCCGGACGTCGTCGCGGTGGAGCGGGTGTTNNCCCGCCGTTCAAGCCCACGATCTGACACGAGCCGCGCGACAAGTCCAAGACACCGAACGCCGGCTCGCCAGCCAGGTCGACGCCATTGCCGCACTCACACTTCTGCAGCGAGACCTCTTCGCCCGCATCAACCCCGCCATCGTCGAGTCATACCTCGACCGACTCAGCGTCGCACACCTACTGAACGCCCAACCGACCGCGGCAGGCCCGGGCTTCCGACAGCTCACCGTCGCAGCCGGTCATCTCCCTCAGTCACTCGGCGGCGGCCGCGGCATGCTCGTCGCGACCAGCGGCGACGCAATCCGCGACAACGCCAGCAACATCGAGACTGCCGGCATGGTCACGCTCGGACCCGGCGAACCAGCTTTCACCGACCTCATCCGCCTGGCCGCACACGACCTGGCGCCCGATCTGCACCAGGGCGGGGCCGTCGAGGACCCCACCAGCCTCACCCCGTACGACCTCTACGCATTCGACGCCACCATGACCGAATCCGACGGCAAACGCGCCAGCGCCTGGGCGACGCTCGTCAAGGTCGATGACACCGGTAACGCTCGCGCGATCCGCTGGGAGACCCTCGCCAACCTGGTGCCCACCACCAAGCCAGGAACCCAGCCGCACCCCGCCAGGCTCTCGGCGGCGACCGCGGCCGCCGCACTCGTCTCCCAAGACACCGTCGAGGAACACCGCAGGGTACGCACAGACTGGTTCGCCCAGGCACGGAAGGACCTACTGAACCTACCCATCGCCCTCACCGACACGATCGACGACCGCGATGCGCGCATCGCGCTACGACGTCCCCTTCAAGTCCAACCCCCCCCCCGCCTCGACCAGCTCGAGA
>QHBY01000590.1 GCA_003244245.1 Pseudonocardiales bacterium | reverse complement strand
CGCTGGAGGACACCACCAGCTTCAGAGGTCCTCGAACAGACGCTGCTCGAACTCTGCCGCCCCCCTCAGGCCAGGATGGTGAACGCGGCAACTCGTCAACGATATGAGCGAGTGCTGTCTCGGGCGGCGAGTATGTCGTAGGTGGCGCCGGTGACGAGCGCGTAGACGGCTTTGTGTCCGATGTCTGTGGCCAGCTCGGCGGGGGTCCAGCGCCAAGGCCAGTCGGCGATGCCCAGAGCACGGTAGAGGATGGCGTCACCGGTCCACATCAGGACGAAGAACACGGCGGAGCCGGTGACGCCACGCAAACCGATCCCGGCCAGCGCGCCTCGCAGGGGGCCCATCGCGGCACCGTGTGCCCAATGCGTCGGAAGGTTCAGGGTGGCCACGGTGTCCGGTTGCGTGCGGCCCAGTAGTCGTTCGGCGACCTGCCCTGGCACCGTGGATGGTCGGCGGCCGGTCACCGACATCTCCCAGCGCTGCGCAAGGGTCATCACCGCAGTACCGACCAGGCCGGCCAGCGGCCCTCGGACGATTGCCCGCTTCATGCGGTGCGCCGGCGTGCGCAGCCGACCACGGCCATGATTGCGCCGGTACACAGGTGCACCATGTCTGCTCCGATCTCGATGCCGACCAGCCCGCGCAGCGGTTCTTCTCCGGCGATCAATTCAACCACGCCGATCAAGATAACCTAAAGTCCGAGAGGCACAGGCAGGCGAAGTCTTACAGATCGCTGAACGCGTCACGCTCAGCCGGCGGGTACGGCTCGGTATCCCCGAGTCGGAGGAACCCGAAGTCGGCGATCGGCGACTGGCGGCGGGTCCCAGTCGAATCGTGCACGTCTCATCGTAGCGACGACAGTTATTCAGAGCCGACCGCGTTCGTCGGGCTTGCGGTGCTAGCCCGGTGGTCGTCGGCGCAGAACCGGTAACCGATGCCCCGCCCCGCGCCCGGAGTACGGCATCGTCCATCCGCGGCTTCAGGTGATCGACGGCGGCGTGCTCGCTCGGGGCGGCAGCGCGGTGCTCGTGCTGGCCGGCCCAGCACCGACGGCGGTCGACGGGTCCACCGCCCGCTGGCGTCTGGACTTGGAGGCGGGCGAATCGATCGCCTTCGCGCTGCAGTACAGCACCGCAGGGCGGAGGGCGTGCCGCTGTGAGCACGCCGACTTGGAAGTGGGCGACACGGTCGCCTTCGTTTTGCACTTCGTTACAAGTTCGGACGCCTGACCACGGCCGTAGCTGCCGCAGGAGGTCGAGCGGCGGTTGAGTGCCACTGTCAAGGGGTGGTGTTCGTGGTCCGGGTGTCACCAGGGCGGAGGGCGTCTGATGTCGTGTAGGAAGAGCTATGACCTGATTGTGGTCGGGGCGGGTAGCGGAAACATGTTGCTTGGTCCCGACCTCGCCCACCTTCGTTCGGCGATTATCGAGCTTGACCGCTTCGGCGGGACCTGCCTCAACCGTGGCTGCATTCCCTCGAAGATGTTGGTCGTGGCCGCTGATGCCGCGAGGGCAGTGCCGGAGGGCCGCCGGTTGGGTGTGCACGCCACCCTCGAGAAGGTGGACTGGCCTGCGGTCCGGGCCCGGATCTTCGGTCGTCTCGACCCGCTGCACGACAGCGCCATTGAATACCGGCGTCGCGGTGGGATCGATGTCTATACCGCGTCGGTGCGGTTCGTCGCCCCGCGGGTGCTTGAGGTCGCCGGTGAGCAGCTGACCGCCCAGCAGATCGTGGTTGCTGCCGGGGCACGGCCTGTCGTCCCGGACATCCCCGGACTGGACACCGTCTCGTTCCACACCTCGGACACGATCATGCGGATCGATGAGGTGCCCACCTCGCTGTTCGTGATCGGCGGTGGCTTCATCGCCGCCGAGCTGGGCCACGTCTTCGGCGCGTTCGGCGCCGAGGTGACCGTGGCGCAACGCGGACCCCGGTTGCTGCGCGCCGAGGACGAGCAGGTGTCGGCTCGGTTCACCGAACTGGCGCGGCGGCGCTGCACCGTCCTGCTCGACACCGCGGTGACCGCTGTCGCTGCCCGCGGGTCAGGGGTGGCGGTCACCGTCGAGCGCGACGGGCAGGTTGAGGTGATCGAGGCGGCCACCCTGCTCGTGGCGACGGGCCGGCGCCCGAACACCGACCTGCTCGATGTGGCCG
>QHBY01000589.1 GCA_003244245.1 Pseudonocardiales bacterium | reverse complement strand
TCATGTCGCACGTTCTCCGCCCGGTTGTTCAGATACTTCGATCGACGATGCTCCACGCTGCGCATCAGCCGTCGGTGGGCCACGCCGTAGCTGGCCAGCTTGTCGGTGACCAGCACCCGCGGCACGGACCGCACCCACCTCAACAGTTTGCGAAAGAACCTGGTGGCGGCCTTGGCGTCACGCCGGGAGGTGACCAGGATGTCCAGGACATTCCCGTCCTGGTCGACCGCCCGCCACAGGTAATGGGTCTTCCCCTTGATCTTGATGAACACCTCGTCGAGAGGCATAGACAACTTTTTGTCGATCGGGACTCCGCAAGCGGCTAGGTGGTCGCCGCGCCGGTCGCCGCGTCCAGTAATACCGGGCCGAACGCCAGCTCAGCGGCCCCGACCAGCTGGGCCTCCGCGCCGAGCTCGGAGGCCACCACCCGAGTGTGCCCGACCGCCCGGCTGACCATGCTCCGCTCGCCCACCTGGGCGGCCACCGCATCGAGTACCGGCCTGGGCAGCTCGGCCAGCAGGTTGCCGAGCACCACCAGTTCGGGCGCGAGCATGTTGACCACATTGACCAGACCGATCGCCAGCCAACTAGCGAACTCCTCGAACCGGGCCAGCGCGGCCGGCGGGTCCGCGGCCGGCTTCCGCAGCTCGACGATCAGCTCGCCTCGGCCGGTGTCGGCCGGCAACCCGAGGGCACGGCGCAGCGCCGCCTCACACATCTCGGTTTCCCAGCAACCCCGGCAGCCGCAGTGGCACTCCCGCCCGTCCGGGCGAACCACCATGTGCCCGAACTCGCCGAGACCGCGCAGCACGGCACCGCCGGAGATCACCCCGCAGCCGACACCGACGTCGCAGGCAACGAACACCACGTTCGACTCCCCGCGCGCGACACCCCGAGTGTGCTCGGCCAGCGCGCCCAGCTCGCCGTCGCTGGCCACCGCGACCGGCATCCGCAGGGCGTCCTTCAGCTGCTTGCCCAGCGCCACGTCCGTCCAGTCCAGCTGCGGCGCCTTCCGGACCAGCCCATCCGCCTGCCGCACCACACCCGGCACCGAGACCCCGGCCGCGACCGCCCGCACACCCAGCTCGTTCTCCAGTACCCGCGCCGAGTCCACCACCTGGGTCACCACCTCGCCGGGCGCCCCAGCGCCGGCGCGCAGCGGCCAGCTGTCTTGGCCGAGCTTCTTATCGCCGAGCCCGACCAGCGCCAGTGACACCAGGTCCACGCGGACGTCCACGGCCAACACCACGGCGGCCTCCGGGCGCGCCACCACCACCCGCGAGGGCCGGCCCACACCGCTGCGCCGAGACGGAAGCCGCTCACTGAGCCACCCGGACTCCGCCAGCCCGTCCACCACGGCCTTGATCGTGCTCCGGTTCAGGCCGAGCTCGGCGGTCAGCACCGCGCGCGTGCACTCACCGCCCACGTGCAGCCGCCGCAGCACCGCCTCCCGGTTGTGCCGCCGGGCATCGTCCGGGCGAGCGCCCTCGGCGGCCGTGCTCCGCACGCCTACCAGCATCGCACCCGCGCGGTCACCGGTTGCCCGGGTCTCTTCGCCTGGACAGCGCGTCGACGCTCGCCGCGAGCAGCAGCACCAGGCCGGTGACGACCAGGATCACAGCGGCCGGCTGGCGGAGCAGCCCCAGGCCGTTGCCGACCATCGCCAGCACCGCGCCGCCGATCACCGCGTTGCTCAGCCGGCCCCGGCCGCCGAACAGCGAGGTCCCACCGATCACCGCGGCGCCGACCGCGAACAGCAGCGTGGTGCCGCCCCCCGCGCTCGGGTCTACCGAGCCCACCTTGGAGGAGTAGACGATCGCGCCGACGGCGGCCAGCGATGCGGAGATGACAAAGACACTGGCCCGGATGCGGGGCACGTTGATGCCGGCCCGCCGGGCCGCCTCGGCGTTGCCGCCGACGGCGTAGATGTGCCGGCCATAGCTGGTCCGGTCCAGCACGTAGGTGCCGGCCACCAGCAGCACCAGCACGATCGGCACCACGTACGGCACGCCGCTGATCTCGATCAGCGCGCGCTGCGAGCGGTTGCGGGTGAGCAGGTAGGTGCCCACCGCCGCCAGCGCCACGGTCACCCCGACCTTGGCGAACACCAGCGGGGTGGGCTGGGTGACCAGGCCGCTGTGCAGCCGCCGGTAGTGCCGACCCAGTACGACGGCGCCGAACCCACCGGCGGCGAGCAGGAACAATACCCAGCTACCGACCACCGAGAGGTTGCCGTTGGCCACCGCGAACAGGGTGTCCTCGCGCAGGCCGACCGTCCCACCCGCACCGATGAGCTGCAGGATCACGCCCTGCCAGGCCAGGAACAACGCCAGTGTGACCACGAAGGACGGGATGCCGATCCGAGACACCAGGAAGCCGGTGAGCAGGCCGATCGAGGTGCCCACGCACACCGCGAGCAGCATCGCCAGCCACGGGTTGGGCCCCACCCCGACCAGCACCATGGCCAGCGCAATCGCCGGCGCAGCCGAGGCAGCCCAGATCCGCAGCTGGATGCCGATCCCGATGGCCAGCACCAGCAGCACGCAGAACACCACGAACACGCCTAGACCCAGTCTGCCCAGCAGGTTGCCGCCGGAAACAAGGTGCAGGGCGAGGATCGCCGCGGTGACCCCGGACGCGGTGCCCGCCGAGAGGTCGATCTCGCCGAGCAACAGCACGAACACCAGACCCATGGCGATGATCGTGACGCCGGCGCCCTGTGCGAGCAGGTTGGCGATGTTGCCCAGGGTCAGAAAGCTGTCCGAGGCCACCGAGAACACGATCACCAGCCCGATCAGCCCGAGCCATGCCGGCAGCGATCCGAGCTGGCCACCCCGGACCCGAGCTCGCCAGTCCCGCAGCGCCTCACCGGTGCTGCGCGCGGTGGTGTCGATGCCGAAGCCGGCGACAGCCCCGGACCGGGACGGTCCGACAGGGTGCTGGATTTGGGTAATCCCCTTGATTGTGGCTGCGATCGAGGCTCGCACCTCCGCCAGCGCCGCCAGCCGCCTTCTAGTGACGGGTGATTGTTTAGAAACCAGTGCAAGCGACCCCGAACGCCACTCAGCGGGAAGATGATGCTGGAGTTCAATCGCAGCCGACGTCTCGGAACCCGCCCTTCCTGACTCTGCAGGAGGATGAATCAGGTTGCCGCTGATGTCCCGCCCGAAGGCGTCGAGACCCCAGGTGACCCCGTCCACCATTTCGGACGGGGGGAATTCTTCTGGCCGATCAGCGAGCTCCTCGGCGAGCGCCCTAATCTGGTTCAGGCGTTCGAGCCATTCTTCTTCTTCTGCGAAGCAGACCAAGCGCAGGAACTCTCGCCGCTCCGCTGTGAGGTCGTCTCGGGCCTCGCCCAGGGCGCGCGCGAACTCCCGGATGCCAAGGCCGGGCGGCAACTCTGCCTGCGAACGGATTGCACTCAATAACGACTGCAACTCCGGGGGTTCGGCGAGCGACAAGGGATGGGTCGAGGGGGAGGTCTGGGCGAAATACCCTACCTGCTGTCCGACGGTTAGCCAGCGGTCGGCCTCCGCGATGAGAACGTAGAGCAGCAGTGCAGTGCCGTCCGACTCCGCGGTCCACCTGCGCGTCAGAGTGAATTCAACAGATCGGTCATATAGATCACTGAGTTCGATTTTCAGCGGTGCGAGCCACTCGACCTCAAAGGCCCGTAGACGAAAGAGCGCGGGGTCGACGAGTGCGTCGGCCATCATCGCTGTCCCGTCTCGACGAACCGCCAGGGGATTTGATAGTTGTCGTCAGGTTTGCAGACCGATAAGTGATTGGTGCCATCCGCCGAGCACGGGGGGTGGTCGGTGGTATAATGTTCGGTCACAACGATGTTCTCAGGATTAGCCCACAATATGTGGGCACGGAGCGCCCCGCACAGCTCGTCCGAATGCTGGCTGACGAATTCCTCGGTGCGCTTCCGGGTGTCGGTTAGAATCTGTGATCTTTCCTGCAGGTCATTGAAATCCGACGATCCCTGCAACTTTATCATGCACAAGCGCCAAAACAGAGGAATGGCTTTGATCTGCCCAAGCCTGCCCGACGGGCGAAAGCCGGCACTCGCCGGACTGAAAAGCCGGGTTTCCGCCCCAAGCAGCGTCGGCCTAGACGCTTGAGCGTCGGCCTTGCGCTGCTCAATCCATGAGTGGGCGGCCTCGCATAGGGCGCGTCTCACGACGACACCGCCGAGCGAGTGTCCGACCAGCAACAGCTCCGAGTAGGGCGCCATAGCGGGCGGGCGAACACTCGCGCCCCTCTCCTCCAAGAGGCCTTGCGGTAGGTCAGGGAAGAACCGTGGCAGTTGCTGACAGAGTCGGTACGCCGTGCCACTGATGCTCTCCGACCCGGAAGGGTAGCCCACGAACAGCATGTCGCTCGCCCGCCACCAACCGCGTGTTAGGCCGCTCTCGGGAAAATGCTGCCAGGTCTTGAGGGCTCCGCCCCAGAACCCGTGAACGAAGACAACGAGCCGATCAGGTTGGGAGTGGCTCAGGTAGAGCACCGAACCCTCAGGATCGCTCAGATGACGCGGGGAATGGGCCAGCGGGTCGGCGGACGGCAGCACGGCGGAAATTCTATGCCGAGAGGCTGTCCGCCTTCGGAGTTGCTCGTACGATTGAAGCCGCCGGGTAGTGTCAGTCATCGCTGGTCCTCGCCTCGTGCTGATGCTTCGGCCTGCGGGTCTCAGAGGGTGCCGGTGTCGGGACGGGGCAAGCCGAGCTCGCCGGACCGGCCGGTGGTGATCAGCTCGACGACCTGGATGGGGGTGAGTTCTCGGGTGGGCAGGTCGGCGACCAGCCGGCCGAGGTAGAGGACGGCGATGCGGTCCGCGACCTTGAACACGTCGGCGATGTTGTGGCTGATCAGCACGACGCCCAGGCCCTGCTCTGCGGCCAACCGGCGGACCAGGTCCAGCACCTGGCGGGTCGGCCCGACGCCAAGCGCGGCGGTGGGTTCGTCGAGCAGCACGACCTTGCTGCCCCACAGCACGGCCTTGGCGATGGCGACAGCCTGGCGCTGCCCACCGGAGAGTGCCGCGACCGGGGTGCGGACCGACGTCACGGTGCGCACCGACAGGGTGGCCAGGGTCGTGCGCGCGGCCTGCTCCATGCTGGCCTCGTCCAATGCCCAGGCCGGACCACGTTCGCGGCCCAGGAACATGTTCTGCACGATGTCGAGGTTGTCGGCCAGCGCAAGGTCCTGGTAGACGACCTCGATGCCCAGTGCGGCGGCGTCCCTCGGGCCGTTGCACCGCACCGGCTCGCCGTCCCAGAAGATCTCCCCGGAGTCCGTCGGATGGATCCCGGCGATGCACTTGACCAGCGTCGACTTGCCCGCGCCGTTGTCCCCGACCAGAGCGGTGACCGTGCCTCGGCGGATCGTGAGGTCCACGTCGCGCAGCACCTGCACCGGGCCGAAGCTCTTGTTGACCGCCTTGAGTTCCAGGATCGGCGTGGTCACCGCGTTCTCACTCTCACCTGATGCCGAGCTGCCCGCACACGGCGGCCGTGTCGGCCACGCAGATCTCGGCCGCCGTGACGCCCCCGGCGTCCACGACCTGCTTGACATTGTCCTTGGTGATCAGGATGGGGGTCAGCAGCACCGACTTGACCGTGCGGTTGGCCGTCGGGTCCGTTGAGGTTGCCGTGGCCAGCGCATCGGCAGCCGTCCGGTCGCCCCTGGCCAACGCGGCGGCCAGGGTGGCCGTGGCATTCGCCTGGTCCGCAATCGACTTGAAGATCGTGGAGAACTGGTCGCCGCGCAGGATCGCCTGCAGCGCCTCCGGGGTGGAGTCTTGGCCAGTGACCGGCACCTTGCCGGCCAGCCCGGTCTTCCTCAGGACGGTGATCACTGCGCCGGCCATCCCGTCGTTTGCCGCGAGCACGCCGTCCACCGTGCCGCCGTTGGCCGTGAGCAGTTGCTCGAACGTGACACCGCCCTGCTGGTTGTTCCATTCGGGGATGCGCTGGCTACCGGCGAGCTTGTACGCACCGGAGTCGTACTTGGGCTTGAGCACCGACTGCTGGCCCTGGTAGAGCAGGGTGGTGTTGTTGTCGGTCGGAGCACCCTGGATCTCGATGATGTTCGCGCCCGGCTTGTCGCCCACCCCCTGCACCAAGCCCTCACCCTGCAGCGCGCCGACCCGGACGTTGTCGAATGAGGTGTAATAGTCCGAGGACCCGCCCAGGTTGAGCCGGTCATAGTCGATGGTCGGGATACCAGCGGCCTGCGCCTTCCTCGTGACCGCCGACCCGACTTCGCTGTTCGGTGCGTCGATGACCAGGACCTGCACCCCGCTGTTGATCATTCCGTCGGCCAGCGTGGCGAACTTCTGCACGTCGCCCTGGGCGTTCTGGATGTCCGGGTCGAGGCCCTCGGCGCGCAGCGCCTTGTCCAGCAGCGGCTTGTCGAAGCTCTCGTAGCGGGCCGACGTGGCGGTCTCCGGCAGGATCACACCAACCTTCGGGCCGGCGCCCGTGCCTCCGGCGGACCCGGGGCCGCCCGAGTTGTTCGCCCCGCACGCGGTGAGTGCCAGCCCCACACCCGCCGCGACCATCGCCACCCTGATCCTGCCCATGTGTCGGTCCTTCCGGTGTAGCCCTCCGGAGCGCGTGCCGTGACCCGGCCGTTCACCGAATTTGTTGCGGTGGACAACATACCTCTCGGAGCCGCTGACAGACAAGCCTTCGCCGACCGGACGGCTCGGTCGGCGTCCTGCCGACCACCCGAGCGTGGCCGATAATGATCGAGATGTGGTCGGCCGGTTCGGTCTTACTGGGGTTGTCGGCATGACCAACGCCGAACCCGACGACTTGGGCATTCACCGGCGCGACGAAGTGACCTGCTGACCGCACGCCTCGTGCAGGCCCCTGGCTGCCAGCTGGTCGGCGCGCTCGTTCTCCGGGTGCCCGGCGTGGCCCTTGACCCAGTGACACTGCACCTGATGCCGGTGCACAGTGCCGTCGTGCTGGCTCAACGGGTCAGCCAGTCCCCACGGGGGCGGGGTTGGGGAAACCGGCCGGCCGGCCACCGCGTAGACGTAGACCGTACGGGCACACACTCAGACAACGTGCAGGCGGCTTCCGCGTGTGACGCGGGAGCCAGTTCAGGAGGAGCTGATCGATTGTTGGACGTTGGTCGGTGATGAGCTGGAGCTGGTGGCTGGCAAGCGTGGGCCGACGAAGCTCGGGTTCGCGCTGCTGCTGCGCTTCTACACCGAGCGCGGCCGCTTCCCCGTTGGTCGGGGTGAGTTGCCGGACGCCGCTGTCGAGTACGTGGCTTCGAGCTGGCCATCGCGAATGCAACAGCTGCAGCGCCGACGTGCCCGCCTGACCAGGGCTTACTGCCCAGGTATGTCTTGAGCACGGTCTGAGGCCCGCCACCGGATTCCTGGCCGGAGTGGGGTGGCGGGCCCCGTGACAGACTGACGGGTCTCGCACAGAGTTCCGTCTGACATAGAAGCGATCGAGTAGGGGGCGGGGTT
>QHBY01000588.1 GCA_003244245.1 Pseudonocardiales bacterium | reverse complement strand
GAGCTCAGCAGGCCGGCGGCCGCCAGCGCGTAGCTGATCGAACCCGAGCAGTCATATCCGTTGGCCTGGAAGGAGCCGTGCCCGCCGCCCCAGATGTACGGAAGCGTGGCGATGGCGTTACCGGCGGCGATCACCTGGCCGATCGCGGCCGGAGCCCCGGGTGGCGCCTGCACCATGCCGCCGGTGTCGATGGCGAGGCCTCCCAGGGACGCGGTTCCCACCGGTCCGCCGCCGGGCGAGACCTGGGGGGCCTGGGCCGCCACCGCTGCGGCGGCGGCCGCAGCAGCCGCGGCCTGATGCCCGCCGTCCCGGTCAGGATGCTCTCCGTCAAGCCCACCTGGGCGGCTGCCTCCCAGCGCGGCAGCGTGGACAGATCGGCGTGAGTGAAGGTGTGGTTGCCGATCTCAAAGCTCTCCCGATGCAGGCGCCGCACGATCGCCGGATGATTTGACACCTGACTTCCGACGACGAAGAAGGTGGCTGGGACGTGGTTGGCGCGCAGCACGGTCGCGATCTTCGGGGTCCATCTCGAGCTTGGACCATCATCGAAGGTGAGCGCGATCCGTCGACCAGGCAAAGGCCCGGTGGAGCGCAACCTGCCTCCTTGCGCCGTCAGCAGGGGTCGCATACCCGCAAGTGGCGTGGCGCGCGATAAGCCACCGCCGGGAGTCCCGCTCGCCCCCACGGTCCTCTCCGAGAATCCCTGCACCATCAACAGCAGCACGAGCCCGCCGAGGCAGAATGCCAGCAGCGTTCGGTGCGCCGGCGGACGTCGACGCAGGCGCGCAGAGCGCCGGCCGGGCCGATGAGCGCGGCTAGGACCGAAGGCCACGCCGATGTCTGATCGCGCGTGGCGCGACCGTCGCCTGGATCTGATGGGCGGGGCTCGCGGTCGCAGCGCGGACGCGTGCCAGTCGGTGGGCAAAACGCGGCGCCGCGGCGACCGCCGGGCGCCACGCGGGCAGGTGGACAAACCCAGTGCCGCCGCCCACCAACGCCGCCAACCACAGCGCGATGAACACTGCCAGCACCCCGCCCGCGGCGTTTACGGCGCGCGCGCGGCGCTGGGTACGGGACACGAAGACTGGCTGCTCGGGGGCCATGACCGACGAAGCGCAGGCCCCGAACATCGCCGGGGGTTCGGGCGCGCTGGGGTGGACTGACGTCGTCTCGAGGATCAGGGCACTGCTCCCCGGTCGGTGGCAGCCTCCATGCTGCGGTGCGGTGATTGCGCGAGTCTCCAAAGCTGGCCACATAGTGGCCGCTCGCCGGTTAGAGCAGCGTTAGGTCATCGTGAAGACCCATGAGCGACCTAATGAGCGTGATGATGCGGCCACCCGGCTGCACCGTTGCTTGATCGCCCTCGCCCTGATGACGCCCGGGAGCTGCTCCGGGGCCGATGCCTCCGATCCGCCCGCGCGAATATCCATTGCGCCGCGGGCGCCGGCTCGCTCGACTGGGCGACGCAAGCAAACCGAGACTGCACTCTGCGCTCGTCAGGCGCGGTGAGCTCGGGCGAGCATCGCGCGGGCGCCGAGGGCCAAGCTCTCGCCGCCTTGTGGGCGGGGAGTCTCGGCGGCGGAGGTGGCAGCTGCGCGGTCACGCTCCCGCGCGGAGACTGAGATCCACGCGGCGCTGGTGCGCCGGTTGAAAGGCAAGTCGCCGGTACCTGTTCGGAGTCAAGGGTCCGAGTACCTGCGCGGGCTCGAGCTGCCGGCGACTCGGATGTCCTCTGGAGAACCGATCGCTCGTGCGTCGCGATGGGGCTGCGCAGGACCGCACGCGGCGCCGGGTCTTGGGGTTGCGTTAAGGGCCCCACGACCTCGGTTTGCGAGCGATGGCCCGCGTGGAGCCGGGGAACCCTCACGCGGCCGAAAGGAGAATGGTGTTACTGGCTGCAGGGAAGGCGAGCCGCTGTCAAGGCCGGTTGAAAAAGACCCGATCCCCCACCACCACAGAGATCGGGCCTCAAACGACCCGAAAACTTCCGCCTAAACCGTCAACGCACTCGGGGAGCAGTCCACCATTCGATCGGTGTTGGCAAGGCCATCTCAGTGAGCCGCTGCTGTTCAATGCCCGGTTAGCAAAAGCTTCGGCCTTGGCGCGGTGGGTCTCTTCCATGGCACCTTGTAGATCGTGACGTCGCTGTTGTGGTAGGCGGGGTGGGCGATCGTGTGGAGTTGGTGAGTGGCGCGGCGGTGCGGGTTGTCGACGAGCAGGTAGCGAACGTGGTAGTGGTCGGCGAGGGTCCTGAGGGCTCGTGGGTTGGCGTGGCGGAAGACGGCTTCGTTGAGAGCCATTCGTTTCGGGAAGGGGCGCTTGATCCCAGCGAAGACCTGCTGTTCTCCGAGTTTGAAGGCGCGTTGGGCGTAGACCCACCCTTCGAGGAAGACGCGTCGTTCGGCGAACGCCGAATAGTAGTAGTCGTCAGGGACGCGTTGCCCGAAGCCTTGATCGATGCTGCGGGAGCTGTAGTTGCTGACGGCGACCACGTCGTCGGAGCGGGTCCGGGCACGGAGCCAGTGCAGTCCCTGCAGAAGCCCTGGCGTCAGGCCGTGCCCAGTGGTGCCGTAGGGCGGCTCATTACGGGCCGCTCGTCGGATGGCCGGCGCGAGGACGTCAAGCGGCGTGTTGAGCGCGGCAAGGGTTAAGAGGACGCTCAGGGGGTAGAGCGTCGATGTCCTGGACTCACGGCGCGAGCGCCATGCCATGAGCGCAAACGTAGCGGCGGCGGCCGCCAGGGCCAGATGGATATAGCTGTAGTAGTCGGAGCTGTAATAGTCGGCGCTAGGCCGGAGAACAGCGAGAAGAATGGCAGCGACGACCAGGCTCGCGACGAGCCACGGGAGGAGCCTAGCGGGCCGCGGGCGGGCACCATGCAGCTGCGGGGCGAGGGCGGAACCCAGTAGGCAAAGACCATCGGCGGCGAGCAAGCAGCCGGCGATCAGACCGTATTGGGCGAAGAACACCTGGCTTAGCCCGAAATGGGTGAAGAGCAGAAATGGGCCGAGGCCGGCTATGAACACGGCGACGAGCAGCAGGTGTCCGGGCGCGACGGCCGCACCTCGCATCCCGAAGGACCACACGGCTCCGATCAGAGGCGCGGCGTAGGCGCCGGCCAGTCCGACAGGGATGGCCGCCGCCCAGAACGGGATGGCAAGGAGTGGCTGGCCGTGGATGAGGCCCGCGACATGCTCGATGGTGAACATCTGGCGCACCGCGCCCGGCACGTGCAGATCCAGTCCGTAGGAGCCAGCGGCCCCGTAGATGACGATATAGGCACCCAGATACAGCACGATCGCCAAAGCCAGCGCGATGAGCGAATGGGTCGCGCGCTCCCTGGAGGTCAGCCAGCGCCAGGCCACGTACAGGCCCAACGCGACGATCACGAGCGGCAGGATGGTCGCCTTCGCCCCCGCGCAGCCACAGAAGAGCAACCCAACGATCATCCAGCGCCGCCAGTCTCCATTCACGCTCATGGCCTGGCATCCCTCGTAGAGCAAAACGAGCGCCGGTACGAAGAAGACCGCGCCGAGGAGAAAGCTCGGGCTCAGGCCAAGCACTGTGTCGGTGAGCTCGTTGCCGAAGGAACGGCCGATCTGGGGGGCAATGTCTATTTCACCAGCAAACAGCACGAGCGCGGCCGCCACCGGACCCGCCCACGCCCGGCGCGAAACGACGACGCCCGCCCACGCCAGCTCCACGATGAACACGAGCAGGAGCGGAACCAAGGAGAGGCGAAAGAAGACGACCGCCAAGTCCAAGCCCGTCACCTGGCTGATAGCCGCCAGGTCAACGCTCGCGAACAGGTGATAGGGCAACGCGGTCCCCGAGACCGAGGGATCGGTGACCGGCCAATGATGCTTGACCTCTCCAGCCAGCGAAAGGTTCCAGACATGATCGAGCCCGTAGGCCACGCGCCCCACTTGATCGGGCAGCGGGTTGGGCTCAAAGTAAGCCAGCGCCACCATCCCCAGCATCTACCATGCATAACCCGGCCGCCGCCCACGCCCAGCCGGCCGACAACCCCCGATCCACACCATTGGTCTCGCACGGCCGCCGCGCTCGACGACGCATCGCCAGCAGCGCAGGCAACCCGAGCGCTGCAAACGCCACTGGGTAGGCGATAAACCAGCTGCGCGCACCCGCCGCCGCGGTCAGCGCGAACGCGGCGATTTCAAACACATAGCCAAGCGACCAAGCAAACACGACGCGACGAAGCACACCGCCGCCACCCCTCAACAGCTCATACGCCAGGCACCCCGGCAAGAAGACGAACACCAACTCGTACAGCCCAAACCCCAGCACCGCGGTGACCCCCACACCGGTCAAAAGCCACAGGCCCGCGGCGCACACCGCTACCAGCACCCACGGCGACAGCGCAGGGACACGCGACCACGCCCCCAACCGGATCCACCGCACCCAACGCAACATCACTAGCCACTCACAGACCCGCGCTCAGC
>QHBY01000587.1:526-8542 GCA_003244245.1 Pseudonocardiales bacterium | reverse complement strand
CCGCCATACCCAAGATCGCTATCTCTACCGATCATGGCCCCGAATCCAGACGATCATGGAGTTATGGATCAGCGTGAATGATCAAGGCCCATGGCGATATGCGTCGACAGTGCCCGGAGGCTCGTTACACCCACCACTATGGCGTGGCCGCAAAGCTCGGCTGCCTCGAGTGGTCTGTAACGCGCGTGACGTCGTGTGCGATGACCTACGGGAGATATAAATTCCGGCTGAACTAATCCACGGGGAAAGCGCATGCTCGAACTACCAGCTTTCATCACTGACATTCCGCTGCCGCTATTGGCGATAATCACTGCCGTGGTGGCAGGACTCGTAGTTCCGAGTTTCGCCGGAGGGGTTATGGCCATGTTCTTTGTGATGACTGGCCTGTGGAGGCTTCCTGAAGGCTTCAGGCTCTCGGTCTACGCAATTGTCGGCTATCTGGCGGCCTTCCAGCTGAGCCTTGCCCTAATGATGAACTACCCAATACTTGGCTGGTCAGCCTTGGTTGGCATGGGAGTTTCCATATTTGCAGTCTTCCGTACCCGCTCAAGTCAAAGTTGACTCCATGGGCAGCCCACTCGGCTAACCTGGGAGTCTTTTTGCATTTGCCTTTTTGTGGTATGGATCGGTGGTTGGTGGCGGATCGGGCTAGGTCGGGTGTGTCTGCTAGTGGTGAGCCTCAATGGCGACGAGAGCTTTATTTGGCCAGAACGTTTAAGACATCCAATGAGCATGAAGCTGATTCTTTGCAACAACCGGGCCCGCTGGCCGCGCCCGGGCCGGAGGCGGAGGGCGCGAGCCGAGCGGGCGCGGCGCGAAGCGACCGACCCGAGGACCGCGACACCCGGCGCGGGTTGGAAGCCCATGAACGGTGGGCCTACGACGACGTCACCGGCGTCCAGGCTAGTACGATGACACAGTCGGTGCGACACGCCAGACAACACGACGCGAGGAACTTATGATCGATCCATCCAAGATGACGGACCGAGATTCAGACGGTTTGCGCTTCTATATCGCTTATGATTATTTGACGGCAGAGGAAACATCGAGACTTCTGCTGGCATCGCACTCAATTTACGAGTCACTATTCTGGGCGCCGCTGCCGGCAATGCTTGGCGCCCGTCGTGATAGAAGACGCGCTCTTCAGGTGCGTGAGATCCATACAGGGAACAGTGTCTATATAGACTTAGTTAATACCCTCGGCCAAGCCGTTAGCGGCTTGGACCCTAGTCTCACCGGTGTTGGCGGCGGAGTTGTGGTCGCGGCATTAACAGCGCGAGTTATGATCAATGCCCTTAGCTTGGGTCACCGAGCCTTGTCCGCCGCCAGAACGCGAGATATTGAGATAAGTGAGCAACGTCTGGAGCTCCAAACGAAGAGTCGAAACGCGAATTTTGAAGGAGAAAGTAGGAGGCTAGAGATACGATCCTCAGTCGCTGAGGCAGAGATGAGGGAATTTGTGCACGAGCTCATCAGGACGACCACGAACGTCGATTTCGCGCGGAGCTTAGAGCAAGATCTTCCGTTAACGGATGTGGTCGGAGGAGCGTTGCTGGATGCGTACTCCGTGATTCAGCACGATAATATAATTCACGCTGCGATCAATGGCGAGATGGTCAAAGGTAAAAATCACGAATTTCTTGACGACGACTCTAAGGCCGAGTAGCGGTGCGGACATTGTTACTACACGAGGGAAGGGGGGTATAGACCTTGTCGGCTAGAAGCGCAACCATCATCGCTTACTACGCTTCGACGAAACCGACGGTTCTGGAGGCGTACGTTGCGAGTCTTCAGGAGCGCTTAGTGGCGCGAATTCCATCATTTATCGCACGTCCGCTTGGAGAGGTCCACGCAACCATCATCGGTCTCGATTCTTACGGTGCGTTATCCCCGGAGGAAGAGTCGACGCGACTGCCAAGCCGGAGCGGTGAAGGGTCTCTTCATGCACTGTGTCAATACTTCGGAGACTGTCTCGATTCGGGTTCGACGGTACAGTTCGGCGGCTTCGTCGACCGCGACTATGATATTTCAAGTCGCGGCGAGAGATTGTTCAAAAGAACCATAACTCTGAATCGTGGTCAGCTTATGTTGCTTGGTTGGCCGGTGCCTGTTCGCGGCGACCCAATGAACTCTCTCGATGAGCTTCGTCGAGGCGCCCAAAGATTCGGTGTAACCCATCGGTACCATAAATCGGAAGCAGATAAGGACCCGGACTTATATATGGTTATTGGTGCAGTCGGTGCACTATCTGCCCAGGATAACATCGAGGTCGAGGGCTTACGACGCTCCTTAGCAACTACGCCGAGTCGAATACCTCTGAGCACTGATTCAGTCAGTGTCGCAGTTTATAGTGATACACGTCTACCTGCATCTTCTACTCGGACGTGGCCGTTAAGGGAATTTATGGCAAGAAGGGTCAATGAGTCGAATGTTACCTAACCAAATCTCCCGCCCAATCGAACATTCAATCATGCCAATGGATCTTCAAGGTCACTTTACTCTGAATTTCAAACCACCTGCTCCTGAGGAGACTGACATGTTTCTTCGGGTGGGGGCACTACACTGCCGTAGTATGATTATTGTCGATTCAGATCTCAATAATAACCCAGTAATGCAGACTGCATCTGGCTATCGTGGTGGTGTATTCTGGGACGCCCTGAGTAGTGGCTTTCTGCGGCGAGCAGTGCGCGAAGATGGCGGCACAATTGCGACCCAGAGTGAAGTCTTAGAGGGTTTGAGGAGAGTTAGTCCGAAGCGTGCTGAGATGGTTCCGCCGGATTATGTCCGCCGTTTAGATCTGATCGTCGCACGTGCCGAGCATAGGCATGAGCCCCTCGTGTGGCGTCGGTCCGAAGTCGACAAGTACTCACTCCGAAGGCTACGGCTTTACCTTCGCGCGCTCCCGGCCGACGCGCAGAAGCCGTCTGATCTTATTCGCGCAGTTCTTACCGAAGTGGAGAATCGGATTGCGGATGGCAGTCCGTTCGGAGCCGCTGACATTGAGAAAATGTTTGAACCACCGGACGACCCCGAAAGCAACAGCGACTGGAGGTATATCTGGGACGTTACTGCACAGGCTCAGGGTGGCAACATCCCATTCGTCTTCAAGGGGGCTCTAGGAATTGGCACGGCCCCTGGAGTGCGCGACAGGTTTCTAGCCGCAGGCCCAAAATCAGTCGGATTAGAGGATCAAGTCGAAGCACAGCTGTACCGATCTGCGTCTAAAGAGGATTTGAGGGTTCATGTCGAAGAGCGGGCCGTTGGTGATCGACCAAGGCTTGCATTCGAGATAAATTGGGATAAATTGAGCCAGCTCCACTTAGAGGAAATTGAAGATTTGCGCGAAGAGGCGCTCGGTGGTAATTTCTTTCAAGCCCGCTTCAACTCGACCGGATCCGGTTCTGACCTGCTTGAATTCGCGGATCCGTACGAGTACTCGCTCAACGAATACCACGACCGGCTCGCCCAAGCAGGAATTTTGCGCACAAGTCGAATGGAGCGTGCCGCTGTAACTGAGGCCCTTCGGCGAGTTGTTCTGAGCGTGGAGAAGGAAAACGAAATCGTCGAATTTATAATGAGAGAAACTCATCGTAAAGAGCATGCAGTTGCTGAGGCGAATGTCGTGATGTGCGACTCGAGTACAATAGTAAAGCTCCTAGGGGAGGAAGGCGCTAGACGCCTGAATGCGCAGGTGGATGGCTTTTGGACATACAGGCGACCTGACTACCGAGTCCTTGAGCGCCTCGACGAGGACAACAGCGAGGCGGCGCGCTCAGGCTAACCTACCCGCGAAGAGATGTTAGTGGCCGTGCTACGAGGTGCACGTCTGTCGACCTTGCAATGAACTAGTTGAACCAGCCCAGGGCGTAGAGCACGGTGATTAGCCACTTCGCTGCCGCAGCCAGGTATACAGTGCTCGCCGGCCGAACAGCTAGAGGCAGGTTTCACAGAGCTTGCATGCACATGCTTGCAACGTGTCTGTGTCTCAGCAGCGAACCGTGTCTTCGCACAGATGTGTGTGGCAGTTCCCGGCTCGTGCGACAGCCCGGCTATCGAATCCGAAAGTGAGGCGCAAGTTAACAACATCGATGAGGCTCAGGATCTCGTTGAGAGCGTCCGCGCAGTGCACGTGCGAATCCGCGACGCGGTCATCGACGCTATGGTAAATTCGACGTCGGAAGAGATGCGACTAGGCGACGGCAGTGGCGGCGGCGACACGATATATGGCATAGATCGTGCGGGCGAGGCGGTATTGCTGGAGATGCTCGGTATGCATCTCGAAAAGTGGCTCCCAGTTGTAGTTGTCGCCGAAGGACTGCCTGACATCGGCGTTGGTCCCGGAACTGCAGTCCTTCCACCTGGGGCAAGTCCATCGGATGCGCGGTTCTGGGTGATAGTCGATCCGATCGACGGAACTCGCGGCCTCATGTACGGAAAGCGAAGTGCTTGGATCCTGACCGGTATTTCTCCTATTTTCGCAGGGCGGACGCCGTCACTGAGAGACATCGAAGTAGCCGTGCAAACCGAGATACCGCACCCGAAGCAGACGCTAGCCGACACTCTGTGGGCGGTTCGTGGGGAGGGTGCTACAGCGATTCGCACAGATCTCCGAACCGGGATTTCGTCGCCGCTTCCGCTGACACCAAGCGCCGCTGATTCCATCGGTCACGGTTTCGGTCAGGTGGCTCGTGTTTTTCCTGGAGGTCGGGACGTTTTGGCTGCGATCGATGACGAAGTTTGTCTCGCAGTTGTCGGACCAGGGGGTCCGGGAAAGGGAGTGACATTCGAGGATCAGTACATTTCGACGGGTGGCCAACTGGCCGAGCTGGCTTTCGGGCACGATCGTTGGACGGCGGATCTGCGCCCGTTGCTCACTCCGGTTCTGGCGAAGAGAGGGTTGCCACCTCCTCAATGTTGCCATCCATACGACATCTGTACGGCTTTGATCGCGGAGGAGGCCGGCGTGCTGGTCGTTGGACCAAAGGGTCCGCTCGACCATCCGCTCACCCTCGATGACAACGTCACGTGGTTCGGCTACGCGAATGAGTCTATACGGGCGCTGGTGGAGCCCGCGCTACTCGCGGCGATCACTGCATATCTCGGCCCGCCCTGACTGGGACTGTCTGAAGACTCCGCCGGGTGGCGTTACGCGGTCAAGAGGTGCACCTCCCGAGTTAGTCCGGCAAGCCAACATGACCCGCAAGGATGCCGTAACGAAAACGCTGCACGTCGGGCGACGTCGTCATTTCAACCGGGCGCTGCCGACCTGTGAGGGTCACACACTCAGTTCCCGGGTGATTTAGTGCAAGGATCATCTCACGGTGGCGGACCACCATAGTCTCGCAGACGAGACCGAGCACCCGCCAATCCGTAAGGAGTTCACGGCCGGGTAGGTGAGTCAGGACAGGGTGATCACGGGACGCTGTTGATCGATGCTGCCTAGCGGAGCCATGGTGGCCGGTTAGCTGTGTTGGCCCGTGAGGTTGAGTACGCGGGTGGCGGGAGGGGCGTCGATCCAGGCCGCGCTACCCCAGTCGTGAGCTCACACCGCAGCGTAGCCGCTCGGCCGCCCCGCCGACACAACGAGATCTCTGAGGCAGCCGAGTGAACCGATGCTGCTCGGGTAGTGGAGCTCATGACATCCCATGCCGTAGCGCTGTCAGGTTTGGTTGTCTGGGTCGGGGTCGTCGGGCGGAGTGTGCGGGTTCGTCCTCCTCCCCCGTATCAAGGCCCGACACGCCTGTGCGCTGCCGCAGTTGGTCGACGGGTCAGCACGCAGGTGGTACCGCCGTCGTCCTTGTCGATGTCCCGGACATGCTCTATGTATCGCCTTGTCAACTCTGAGGCGATCTTACTGCCGATCGCGAAGACTCGCCTAGCTTCGTCTACGTCCTCGTCCGAGTGTGGTCCACCTCTCGGAAGGTGTTGTGCGCTGAGGTAGCTGTCCACTTCTACCTCAGCACGAAGCACGCCTATGGAATATCTAGTGAGCTGATCATTAAACCAAGATCTTGAAACTATCGAAAAAATCTTGTCGTCGTCCAGCAATCCGAAGTCTGTGCCTTCGTCTGGCATCGTTAGGCTGCACGAGTAGCCTTCGAAATTGAGTTGCCGACGGGCGCCTGCGAGAGATGGTTCAATGTAGAGGTCCTCGACGGAGTAATGGCGTCTGACGTGCACGCTCGACACTTGTTCTCTCCTCGTGAATCGCGCTTGTGGTGCCGGCCCGCCGTGAGCGAAGCGGCAGGTGGGCCGGCGGTGCGCGGAGCGCGCCCTTGAGTACGCCCGGCATGGGCGATTGATTGGGGGTGGAAGTCCCCTGGAGGAAGAGGTGGTGCTAACTCCGAGCCGGAGGCAACTGCGTCGTCGTGAGGCGGGGTGGGAAGGAAGCCCGAGGCGTACCTCTGCACCGAGGAACACGAACCGCGTAGAAGGCGGGGCGATCTGGGTGAGCCTGCTCAAGAAGGTGAAGCCCGTCACCATCAACAGGGTCGTTGCGTAGACGCGGCGGGCGTAGAGGGACATTGATCGTTCTTATCCGGGCCAACTTCACTGTCGCCAGCAACCCCCGGGTATTCAACAAGCCCACCGGTGAATGGCGCGACGGTGACCCACTGTCATGCGATGCGCGATTTGGCGCGACGCCGCAGAGAACGTCACCAACTCTCTGTCCAAGGGTGATCGGGTGGTCGCTTCCGGTCGGTTGATCCAAAAGAACTACGAGACACAGGCCGGTGAGAAGCGCACCAGCTTCGAGCTGCTCGTCGACGAGATCGGCCCCTCGCTGAGGTGGGCCAGCGCCAAAGTCGTCAAGGCCAGCAGGTCCAAGGGCGGCGACGAGGACCCCTGGACGTCAGGCAAGCGCGGCGCGGTCGCCAGCAGCGACGACGAACCACCGCCGTTCTGAGCAGCTCCCCGGTGGCTGGGTCTGTCTCCACCAGCGGCCCGGCCACCGGGACCCCACCACCCACCGAGGGGAAACTCGTGAGTACCGACACTGTGCAATCCAGCCCCGACATCGCGACCTTGCACCCAAGGCAGGCCCCCGCAGAACCGACGTTCGGTAAGGGCCGCGCACCCCGGATGACCTGGTGCCCCTGGGAACGCTCCCAACCACCGAGCTCGGCGCCACCGCCATCGACGCCTAGCCCCGACCTGGCGGGCCTTCCCCGCTCAGGGCCGCTCCGCTGGGTTCCGGTGACTGACGCCGGTCGGGCGCGGATGCCCGTACAGGGTGGCCCGGAACCCGTGGGGCAGGTCCATGGTGTCGAGCACCGGGCCTGGCGGGATCGGTGGGTCAGCCAGCGGCGACGGTGGGAGCGTGGCCCGCTCTCGGGAGGTTGCCATGCCCGGATCCTCTCCGCCTGCGGTCGTTTTGCTCGGTCACGGACCAGTCTGCCCGCAGGATCCTGTAACACTCCGTCGCCCCCAGCGATGAATAGATATGACAGCGCGACGCCAGCACTCCGATAGCGAAATGCTAACGTTCCGCATGCCTGAAGATGCGCCTACACCGAAGGTCACGACGTTCCGTGTCGACCCCGATCTCCTCGACCGCCTCGACGCCTACGCGGCACGCACCCGGCGCAGCCGTAACAGCGCCGTGAACTACCTCCTGCTGGTCGCCCTCGACCACCTCGACGAAAGGCCCGAACCATGAGCATCAAACTCGGCAACGGCCGGATCGGTCACCGTGTCGGCGGCTTCTACCTCTCCACCCCGACATCTGGTCGCAACACCGGAAAGCAGATCCGGGTAGGCCACCGTCTCCCTCTCGGCTTTTACGGCAGCCAGACCGTGACGAGCACCAAACGTGGTGGTGTACCGATCACCACACCAACCGGCGGAACCCGGCGCGTGTCCTCAGCGCAAGACCTGTCAACCTGTTCATTCTGCTGCTAGGTATCGGGATCGCCGCCACTGTCCCCCTCGTCGGCATCCCGGTCGCCCTTCTCGGGTTGGCCGCGATGCTGGGTCGACACGTCGGGCCTGACGCAATGCCGTTAAGTTAAGCCC
>QHBY01000587.1:0-494 GCA_003244245.1 Pseudonocardiales bacterium | reverse complement strand
CCGGCTAACTTAGCGGCATTGGGGCCTGACGGGAAACTGCACCGCAACCTGTACCGCTGAACCACACCGCTAACCCATCCGATATCCACGCCACCGTGAAAGAGAACTAGCCATGACAACGCCGACCACTTCCCAGCCCCAGCAGTCCTATACCCCACCACCCGCCGCAGTGCAGCCGGCGAGATTCGTTGGCCTCGCTTGGGCGGCCATGATCCTGGGCATCGTCGGGTGCGTGTTCTCCATAGTGCCGATCCTCAACAACCTGTCCGCGATGGCCGCGGTGGTCGGGATCATCCTGGGATTCATCGCGATTTTCGGCACCCGCAGGATGCTCGCATTGATCGGCGCTGTGCTGTGCGTCCTCGCCGTCGTGTTCACCGTTCTGGCGCAGCAGTCCACCGTGGCCGCGATCAATAACAGCATCGGCGGGCACGATCCCGCCGCGATGGCTGATGTCACAGCCACCGGATGCTCTGAGGGTTATTCAGCCGGCC
>QHBY01000586.1 GCA_003244245.1 Pseudonocardiales bacterium | reverse complement strand
GGCGGGGTCATCCGAACCACCGCCAAGGAGGTGCGCAAGGCCGGCCGGCAGACCAAAGGGGTGCGCTTGATGAACCTCGGTGAGGGGGCAACCCTGGTGGCTGTCGCACGAAACACCGAAGAGGCCGTCGACCCAGACCTCGACGGCGCCGATGCCGGTGACGCAGAAGCCGGTGGTGCACCGATGGAGGGTGAGTCGTGACGAGGCCGGAGAACGCCGAGGAGACCGAGTCACCCCCGCAGCAGCGCCAGCGCGGTACCACGGGCGACGGCGACCCCCAGACGGTGGCGTTGCAGGTGGGAGCCCCCGAACACGCCCGTGGCGCCGGTCGAGAGCAGGTCGAGCGGCAGCCCTTGGGCGGCCCGGCTTCTGGCTTCTCACCGGGCGTCGGGCCGCCAGTCGCGGCCGGCGGACCGGCGGCGCGTTCGGATTTCTCGCCGTCCACGGTGCGCGTCGGCGGCTACACGCCGCCAGAGCGGCTGGAGCCCGCGCCGCAGCCAAGCAACCAGGCCCGCTCGGTCCGGGTTCCCCGACGGACGAGCCTGCAGCTGCAGCGGCTCGATCCGTGGTCGGTGCTCAAGATCTCGCTGGTGCTGTCTGTCTGCGGGTTCCTCGTGTGGATGGTAGCCGTGGGGGTGCTCTACGGCGTGCTCGCAGGGATGGGTGTCTGGGACCAGCTCAACGGGACCTACTCCGACCTCACCTCGGCCACCAACGCCCAGGCCGGAGGAGCTGAGCTGATCAGCGGCGGCCGGGTCTTCGGGGCGTCGATGGTGATCGGCCTGGTGAACATCGTGCTGATGACCGCGCTGGCCACCGTCGGATCCCTGGTCTACAACGTCGCCGCAGACCTGGTCGGCGGCATCGAGATCACCCTGTCCGAACCGGACTGACTGCGGCCGGGCGAATGCGGACCCGGTAGGGCTGTGCGGTAACCTTCGCCGGGTCGCCGGGGGCCTATAGCTCAGTCGGTTAGAGCGCATCCCTGATAAGGATGAGGTCGCTGGTTCAAGTCCAGCTAGGCCCACTGAAGAAGTACCATCGTGGCAGGAGGAGATTCATCGTGAAGAAGATTATGGCACTGTTGCTCGTCGGCCTGGTCGCTTTGATCGTCGTCCAGCGTCAGCGTTCGGCAAAGGCTGAGGCCGACCTCTGGCGCGAGGCCACCGCACCGAACTCCTGAGCCACCGCTGGGTGCGCTGATCGCGCCCGGAGCATGGGGACGTAGCTCAACTGGTAGAGCACCGCCTTTGCAAGGCGGGGGTTGAGGGTTCGAGCCCCTTCGTCTCCACGAGGACCAGTGCACCACCGGTCTGCCGGGCTTCTCCGAGAGGCCGTCGTCGCAGCCCTGGTCGATGGCGCGGTACGCCGGCGGCATGGACTCGTCACTTTGGTCTCCGGAGTAACGATCTACTGCTAACCGGCCGACGATTACTGCGTGCGACCGATACCGCGCCGGTTGAAGAGGTCACTTCGGGTGACGGTCATCGCTGGCATGCTCGCAGTGGCCGGATGCGGGGGCATCTCCGAGAGCGCCTTGCCGCCTGCCGGAGAGGCAGGTGTCGGCATCGCGGTCGCTTATCTCGACGTGGCTGGCTGGCATGTCCATCGGGGTGATGTCACCGCCGACGTCCCAGCAGGCTTGCGCCCTCGCGCGTGGTCCTACTCCGCAGACCAGCTGTTGCTCGTGGACGACACAGAGGCGGCTTTCGTCCTCGACCCGAGGGCGTCGGCGAAACCTCGCTGGCTGTGCGGCCCTTGCCAGGTGCTGCCGATCGGCGCGACGCACGCGGGCGATTCGTCAGGCTCGACGCCAGCGGGCTGACGTGGATGACGGCCGACGGACGCGACGTCCGGACCGTGAACGTGCTCCCCCAACCCCCGGGTACGGCGGCCGATGTCGTCGCGGCTGCGCCGGACTGGGCCGGCCACCGGTCGCCGGTCGTCGAGGACGTCGCCATGTCGACCAACGGGTTCGTGTCGGCGGCATGGTCGGAGGGCGGGGCGGACGGTTCGCGCACCACACCGTGCGCGGGCGACGAGAACGTGGGCCCGAACACTTACCGATATGCGTCGTCCGTCGTCGGCTGGGTGCTGATCGACAGCATGTCGTGCGGAACGCGGACTGCCGATGCCGATCACCGGCTGCGTTGCCGGCCAACCGGCGACACCAGTGAGCTGATCGAGGAGAACTCCGGACGCAGCACGGTCGTGGCCTCCGGTGTGCGCGAGATCGTGTTCTCCCCGATGACGGCGACGTCATGAGCGATCCTCCGCCCAGCCCGCCGCGACCGGGTGCGGGACCTACCGACGGCTCGACCGGTGGCCGGGGCAGTGCACCGGACGATGGCGACCGCCCCCGGCGCCCCCGGGCAGCGATCGCCTGGAGCCTCGGGATCGTCGCCGCTGCGCTGGCGGCGGTCCTCGCTCCGCCGGTACAGAGCGGCCTCCAGGACGTTTTCGAGGCCGTGACTGGAAAGCACCCGTACACGATTGACGTCCGGATCGGCGAGGAGATGGTCAGCGGAAAGGACCGGACGTTTACTGCGTCGGCAGCGGCGCGATTCTGGTTCCCGCACGGCGCCTTGCGGAAAGCGGGACCGGCGCCGGGACCGAGCCCGCTCGGATGCTACGGATCCCACGAATGGGCCGCGGCGAACCGCGGTGCCGACTACGAGACCACGTCCGGCGACGTCGTGATCACCGCTCGTAAGGCACTGGTTGTTCGATCACTGCGAGTGGAGACCGAAGTGCTTCCCGCGGAGGTGGGCGACACCACCGCGTGTCCTATCGGCGGCTTCCTTGAGACCAACTATCTCTCGGTCGACCTCGACACGCGCACAGCGACGCTCATCGATAGCACCTCCGCTGAGGGCGCGCCGCCGTCGCCGTACTTCGGGTTCCAGCTCGACGCGGGCAAAAGCGAGCGCATCGTGTTCGCCGCCCGATCAGGGCAGGAGAAACGCCTTCGATGGAAGCTCGTCCTTGAGGCGGTCATTGACGGCGACCGCGTCGACATCCCTATCGACGATCACGGCAAGCCCTTCGAGCTCGTGGCCGGCCGCAACCCGCTCAACACTGACTGGGTCCCCGCTGGTTCTGGATGGGTCCCCGACAACTGAATGGTGACATCTCTCGCCGAGTGCAGGCCCGACTAGCTTAGCGGCGTGCCAGCGCAGAGGGTTCACGTTTCTTCGTCGCCACGAAGTCTGCTGTTGACCTGGTGGAAGTGGCGGTAGCTGTAGACGAGCAGTATCAGCACCACGATGCCGGAGACGATCAGGCTGGATCCGGTTGCCACGCCGCCGAAGGGCAGCGACGGTACCAGGATCCAGGCGAGGCCGGCTCCGATGAGCGCCAGTCCGCACAACGCCGTCGCGCTGACCCGCAGTGGTGAGGCCACGCTCTGGGTGGCGGCCTGCATCGCCCGCCTTCGCACCGGTCCGGTCATGCGGCGCGCCCATGGATACTCGTTGGCGAGCAGAACCAGGCCAGCTAGCACCAGGAGTAGGCCCGGCCCAGGCAACACGAGCAACGCGATCCCTACCACGCACAGCGCCACCCCGACGACCGTCACGAGCACCCGGCGAGCGAGCCCGTTCTTCTTCTCGTTCTGCCGGTTCGCCTGATGCATCGCTGTCCCCATCCTCTACGCCGATGGGCAACCGGTCACGCTGAAGTGTCGTGGACCGCTACCCGCAGTGCGCGATACTCATGCGCGACGAATACCTCAGGTCACAACACTAAACTGGGCCGGTGTCCACCGGGGAGGTCCAGAGCCGCCGCGAACTCGAACGCCACGCCCGTCGTCAGGAACTGCTCGCTCGGGCCAGCGCGGCGTTGAACCGGAGCCTCGACCCGAGCGCGGAACTCCAGGAGCTCGCCAGGGCGGTGGTTCCCGAGCTCGCTGATCTGTCCACGGTGCACGTGCTGCACCGCCCGGTGGCCCCCGGTACCGATCCGCCACTGCCGGTGATCACCGACCGGGTGGCCGTCGCCGGCGTACCCGGCATCACGCTGGCACCGAGATTGACCGGTCTGCGCTGGGACGGCAACGGCGACCCGATGACCGCGGCGATCCGCCGGGGAGAGCTGCTACGCCAACCCATGCCCGCAGCCGGGACGCCATCGTGGGCGCAGAAGACCGGAACGGTGGCCACCTTCAGCGATGGGCTGAGCCAGGTGGTGGTGGCCCCGGTGATCGTGGATGGTCTGGTGGTCGCGGTGGTGTCCTTCCTGCTGCATCACACCCGACCGACGTGGAGCGAGGATGACTTGCAGGTGGGTCAGATCGCCCGCTACGCCGGCATCGCCTTGGAACATGGTTTGATCTACCAGGCGACCCGGGCGTCGGCGTTGGTGCTGCAACGCAGCCTGCTCACCGAACCGCCCACCGTGCCCGGGCTGCGGATCTGTGCCCGCTACCGCCCGGCCGGGCGTGACGAGGTCGGCGGCGATTGGTACGACGCGTTCCAGCGCGGCCCTGATCAGCTAGCCGTGGTGATCGGCGACGTCGTCGGGCACGACATCACCGCTGCTGCGGCGATGGGCCACCTTCGCGCCACGGTGCGAGGGTTGGCGCTGGACCGTGACGAAGGCCCGGCCGCGATCCTGGACAGGCTTTCCAAGGTCAACTCCGGGCTCGGGATCACCCCGTTCGCGACCCTGCTCTACGCCAACCTCACCCGTACCGGCGACCGCTGGACGATGCGCTGGGCCAGTGCCGGGCACCCGCCCCCGTTACTCGCTACAGCCGGCGGCGCTCAGCTTCTGACGGGGGGTCACCGGTACCGCCCTGGTACGCACCCAGACGCCGCCGCGCACCGAGGGTGAGGTCATCCTGGCCGTCGGATCGACCCTATTGCTCTACACCGACGGCTGATCGAACGCCGCGGCACGAACTTGACTGACAATCTCAGTGATCTTGTCGCCCGCGTCGCTGCCGACGTACGCCACCTCATCGAACCGCTGTGCGACGACCTCCTGGCCGGCGCACCCACCGATGACGACATCGCGATGCTGGCCATCCATGTCTGCTAAATCGTGAGATCGTCGAACTCGCCGGCTTTGACGCCGTGGATCCAAGCGGTCATCTCGGCGGGCGTGAACAGCACCATCCCGCCGTCGGGATGGTTGCTGTTACGCACAGCGATGCGTCCATCAGGCAAGGCGGCGACCTGGACGCAGGTGCCGTTGTTTCCGCTGAAACTGCTGATGCGCCACAGAGCGGTGGCTAAGTTTGAGTTAGACACGGTGTGTGCCTCCGACCTTCACTCCCCGACAACCGATTGGATGAATGAGATTGACCGTTTTGGGTCAAGCGCGACTCGCTGTAGGTCCTCAGCCACCATCGTATACGAACGGACCTGTTCCGCATCTTGTAGATACACCGCACCGTCGTGGAGTTCGACGTAGCCGATCGACCGCACGTTCGCGAAGCCCAGCACGACGAACTGGCCGGTCAGCGCGGTGTGTGGGCCATCCTCGGGTCGGATCACCTGGATCGTCACCGTGGGTAGTTCAGCCATAACCAGCAGGTGCCGGAGCTGCGCTCGACGGAGCTCGGGATCACCCACCGCGAGGCGTAACGCACCCTCCGTGATGACGGCGTGTAACCGGAGCGGGCGCTCGGCATCGGTGAGCCGGCGGGTGCGGGCTATCCGGAGGCCGACGAACCGCTCGCTGTAGTCGGCGCGAACTCGCGGCGTGTTAGCGGTGACCGCCGCGGCGTATTGCTCGGTCTGCAACAGGCCCGGCAGGAGAATCGGCTCGAAAACGAACTCACTCTCGGCTAGACCCTCCAGACCGACGAACGTCTGCAACCAGTCCGGCACCACCTGAGCCCACGGGGCCCACCATCTGGCCTCGTCTGCTCGGCTGGTCAGCGAGATGAGCCGGTCGATGTCGCCTTGCTCGGCGCCGTAGCCGGTGAGCAGCCGGGCGATGTCGTGCGGATCCTGCTGCTGGCGCCCGGTCTCCAGATGGCCGAGCTTGGCCCTGCTGATCCCGCTCTGCTGGCTGGCCTCGGTCAGCGACAGCTTGGCCGAGTTGCGGTACCGGGCCAGCTCCACGCCGATCAGCCAGCGCAGCGGAGCTGGACCTCCCCGCAACGCCCCTTCCGCCGCCGGTTTTGTCATGAGACGTCTCATGTACAGTCCCCCGAACTGATACACGTCCCCACCGTCCGATTGCACGAACGGACCCGACCGACCGAGCCCGGGCGGCGCGAGCCAATGTCACCTGTGGTCAGTGGACCACTGTCGGTATTGGACGCGTTTGCGAGCTTTGTGGCCGGGTTGGTCGCCGCTCAGGCTACCTGGGCGACTCCCCGAGAAGCTGGCAGGCTCGCCGTTGGCTCGTCAGGGTGTCGATGAGCGGTGACAGCTCGCCCGTGCGCCTGGCAAACGTGCGGAGTTTCACGCGGAATTGTCGTACTACTGACAAGGGAAGTCGACTGTGAACCAGGCCCCACCGGATCGGGAGATCCGGCTCTTCACCGTTGCGCCGCCGCACCGCGCATCGCACCTTGCGGGCCTGCGAATACCGGCGCCTCAGTTTCCCACCAAGACCCCTGCCGGTCGGCGGCCGAATCACCCAGCACCGAGTCACCCGGCGCCGGTTCGCGCTTCGGTGGGCCAGCCGGGTGGCTCGGGCGACGATCACGTCGGGAGGTCGAGCGTCGAAGGGCTGCGGTGGGCACGCTGCCCCGACGACGGGCGCTTACACCTGCTGCAACCCGCTGGTGTCAACCTCGCCGCCACCAGCGGCCACGCTGAGGCACTATGCGGTCAGCGCGTACCCGCTCAAGGCCTCACCATCAACGGCGCCCCCTCGGGAGCGCTGTGTATGGCTTGCGTCATCGGGGCGACTTCGTAAGAGCGTCGTAAGAGCGGCGGCTGGACTCAGCTGAGGTAGCCCTCGACCTCAGTGACCGGGCGAACCTTGGCGTCGTCGGGATCCTGCCCGGCGGCCGCGCGGGCCCGACGTTGCCGCAACAGATCCCAGCACTGGTCGAGCTGCACCTCCAGGGAGCGCAGCTGGATGTGCTCCTCCTCGGTGGTGAGCTCTCCCCGGCCGAAACGCTCCCGCAGCGTGTGCTCAGCACTGACCAGCTCGTGGATGCGGCCCAGCACGTCACCTTCATCGGCCATCCGATCTCACCCCTGTCCGCAGCTGTGGGCCGGCTACCGCGACGATACCGACAGCGCGCGCAGCGGCAGCCCGCTAGCCGTTCTTGGCGCTGGCGTCGCCGACGCTGGTGCCGGAGCCGGAGTGGGTGTTGCCGGTGATCAGCTCCCACATGCTGGTGCCCGAAAAGCTCTGGCCGTTGGCGCCGGGTGTACCCGGATCGCCAGGGGCGCCGGCGGCGCCGTCGATGCCTGCATGCCACAGCGACAGGACAGTACGGGCCGGTAACAGCTCCACGCTCTGTTCGGCGAGTTGCGCCGAGCTCATCGCATCACACATCGGATCCCCCTAGGAAAGGCGCGGTACGACACCGGCGGCAGTGCCGCTGTCGACTTCACCCAAAGCGCTCAGCGCGACGGTCCGTGGCAATCCGTAGCACTACCTAACTCTTCGAGGCACCACGTACACGAGTCGCCCTCAGCGCGGCGCTAGCAGCGGGTGAGCGTCGTGAACTCGACGGGACCGACCTTTGCAGCGCGTGTCGAGCGGCGGCCGGCATCGGACGCGAGATCCCGCCGACATCAAGCAACGGCACAAGCATCGCTACAGCCACTCCTGCCACGTTGGCCCCACTAATGCAGTCACAGACGGTAAGAGCACAATCTGTTACGTGTGCGTCGTGCGGCGGGGTAATCGGGTGCGGAGCCTCGTATCCTTGGCAGGGCTGCTGGCATTACTGGGCGGCCTGGTGCTGCTCGTCGTCGTGCCAGTGACTCAGGGTGTAGATCGGGCTAGCACCTGGGCCGGGGTGCTCAGCGGATATTTGGCCATCGCCGGTGCGCTGGTCACGTTGGCGAGATGGCGGCACAAGCAGCGGGCCGCGGCTGGCGAGCCGGCACGATCGAATCAGGTGGCGCAGGCCGCGCAGGAGCTTCAGGTGGCGGTGCGGGAGCAGTGGCGTCGAGAGGCGGAGGCCCGGTCGCTCGGGGATCCGGATCCCATGCCGGTGCGCTGGCGATTGTCGGACCCCACGGTGATGGACCACGACGAGCACATCGCGCCGACGCCGGTCATGCTGTCCGGGCGCAGTGACCGGATTCCGGCATTGACCGACCAGTTCCGACGGTTGCGCCGGCGCAGGCTGGTCATTGTGGGTGGCCCCGGGTCGGGCAAGACGACCCTGGCGGTGCAGCTGCTGCTGCAGCTTCTGGATAGCTGGCAGTCGGACGAGCCGGTGCCGGTGCTGTTCTCCCTAGCCAGTTGGGACCCACAAACCCAGCCGCGGGTCCAGGACTGGCTCGCCAGCCAGCTTACCCAGACCTACCCCAACCTAAGAGCGTTCGGCGCCGATGCGGCGCACAAACTGGCCGATCAGGGCCGACTGCTTCCCGTTCTGGACGGTCTGGACGAGATCCCTCCGGACCGCAGAGGCGAGGTGATCAACAGGCTCAACGCATCTTTGCACCCCGACACCGGACTGATCATGACCAGCCGCGCCACCGAGTACATCGAGACAGTGCACGGCCGGGAGGCGCTCGCCGCAGCTGCGGTCATCGAACCGGAACCACTGACTGCCAGCGAGGCTGCCGCCTATGCGAAAAACCTTTTGCCCCGCCAGCCTGACGAGTCTTGGCAGGCAGTCCTCACCGCACTACGGGACGGCACCGCTGGGCCACTGGCCGAGGTCGTGGCCAGCCCACTGGGGCTGTGGCTGCTACGCACCGTGTACATCGAGGGCCACCGCGACCCGCAGCCGCTGATCGACCCTGCGCACTACCCCGACCCGCCCGCAATCCAGCACCATCTCCATGAGGAGCTGATCCCAGCCGCGGTCCACAGTCGCCCGCCGGTGTCCGGCGGCCAGGACCCACTACGGCCCAAACGTCACCACGACCCCGATCAGGTCCGGCGGTGGCTGACCACCCTGGCCATCGAACTCCGCGACGCCAAGACCCGCGACTGGCGATGGTGGCAGCTTGCCGACCACACTGTCACCAACCGTCAGATTGGGGTGGCGTTCGGGCTGATGTTTGGGCTCGTGTCGGGGCTGGTGTTCGGGCTTCACGGGCCCGGCTCTGGGCTGGTATCGGGACTCGGGATCGGGCTGCCAGTCGGGATGGCGTCCGGATTGTTCGGGGTGGCGTTCGGGCTGGTGTTCGGGGTGACCTTCGGCCTGGTCGGGGTGATGATCGGGCTGGTGCACGGACTCCTGATAGGACTCGGCGGCCTGGTGGTCGGGCTGGTGTCCGGAGGGGTCTTTGGGCTGGTGTTCGGATTGGCTGGCGGTCGCCACGATGCACCCGCCTACGTCGATCTTCGGCTGCGCGGCCGGGTAGGCGTGCTGTGTTCCAAGCTGGCATTCGGTTTGTTGGGCGGGTTGTTAGGTGGTCTGCTGGGCGGCCTGTGGTCCGGGCTGCGGGTCGGGCTGTTCGTGGGGCTGAAGCACGGTCTGATGATTGGGCTGGGTGGTCTGCTGGCCGGGCTGGCGTTCGGGCTGATCAGCTTCGCGGCCAGCCCGAGCATCGGCCGCCGAGCAAGCTCCCCAGCCGAGAGTCAGCGAGGAGACAGAGGGCTCACGATCCTCGCCGCCGCCATGCTCGGATTGGTGGCTGGGGTGGTGTTCGGGCTGGTGGCCGGGCCGGTGGCCGGACTGGTGTTCGGGTTGGTGGCCGGGCTGGTGATCGCGCCGGCGGTGATCAGCACCCGCTGGTCGGTGTTTGTCCTGGCATCACTGTGGCTCGCGGCGCGGCGACAGCTGCCATTGTCTCTGATGATGTTCCTAGACGATGCGTACCGACTGGGACTACTGCGAATCGTGGGCCCGGTATATCAGTTCCGGCACGCTGCTCTACAGGACCACCTCGCACCCCCGGCGCAGGCCACGCCGGCAATTGCGGCCGCCGACCAGTCCACAGTATCGGTAAACTAATGGGACGGGAATGGTACGAAAGGCGATAACGATGCTTACTCGAAAGACCTATAGCCTTTTTTGAGCGGGTGACGGGAATCGAACCCGCGTCTAGAGCTTGGGAATCTCCCTATCGTGCCAGGTGATACCTGCTGACCTGCGGATGGCCTGTACCTCGGCGGACCGCAGCTGACCGCTATTGACCGTTCGTTACAGCACGTGGACAGCACGTCGGCGATTGTTCTGTCTGCTATGGCAGGTCGGGCGAAGCGGTATCCAGTCGCGTCGGCGGGCTCGTTCCAAAGCAGGCCAGCGCGAAGGGGTGAGCACACCGGAGTGGGTTGCGGGTCAGGGTTTTCGCCCTACGCC
>QHBY01000585.1 GCA_003244245.1 Pseudonocardiales bacterium | reverse complement strand
CGAAGGCGGGCTCGAGGCCACCGTGCTCCCGCGGCGGCGCGGGCGCCACGCGCTTCCCGGCGTGGCCGACCGGCGCGAGGGCCCGCTCGGGCTCGGGCGCTGGACGCACCGTGCGAATGAGGGGCGCGAGGTGCTGGTCTATCCCGACCTTCCCGCGGCGCGGAGGCTGGCCCTCGCCGTCCGCCAGGGCCGCTTTCGCGACCAGGGCCAGCGCAGCCGTGGCCCGCTCGGCCTGGGGACGGAGTTCGAGTCGATTCGCGAGTACCTCCCCGACGACGACGTGCGACAGGTCAACTGGCCGGCCACGCAGCGGATGGGCCGACCGATGAGCAACCAGTATCGCCTGGAGTCAGATCGCGACGTGATCTGCCTGGTCGATTGCGGACGCCTGATGGCTGCGCCCACCCCGGCCCGCGAGGGCCGCCCGCCCGACCGCACGCGCCTCGATGCCGCCCTGGACGCGGTGGCCGCCGTCGGCCTCGTGGCCGACGAGGTCGGCGACCGCTGCGGGGCGGTGGCCTTCGACGACGAGGTTCGCCGGCTGCTGCGTCCGCGCCGGGCCGGCGGCGACGCCGTGATTCGCGCGCTCTTCGACGTCGAGCCGGCGCCCATCGACTCGGACTACGAGCTGGCCTTCCGCACGGTGGAGGGCGCCAAGCGGGCGCTGGTCATCGTGCTCACCGACATCCTCGAGGAGTCCGCGGCCGGTCCGCTCGTGGACGCGGTCCCGGTGCTGGCGCGCCGCCATGCGGTGGTGGTGGCCAGCGCGTCGGACCCCGAGCTCGAGCGGATGGTGAGCACGCCACCGCGGCGAGCAATCGACGTCTACGCCGCGGCGACGGCGCTCGGGGTGCTCGACGCTCGCGCGCGCGTAGGCCGGCGCCTCGGCGCGACCGGAGCGCAGGTGCTCGAGGCGTCGCCCGAACGCTTGGGCGCCGCCTGCGTTCGGGCCTACCTCAGGGCGAAGGCACGAGCGCGCCTGTAGCCTCTCCGGCCGGCGCGCGGCCGCGCCACAACACGAGCCCCCAGAACACTGTGCCGAGGCCGAGGCCGACCGCGAGCACCGCCGCCAGTCCGAGCCCGCGGGGCGTGAGGAAGCCCTCGACCAGGCCGGCCAGCACCAGCCAGGGGATCGTTCCCAGGACGACCTCGACGGCCCGCCGCGCCTCGGCCTGCAGCGCCACGGTGCGCCGGCGCCGACCGGGTACGACCAGCGCCCAGCCCACCCGCAGACCGGCCGCGCCGGTCACCGCGATGCAGGAGAGCAAGAGCACTCCGTGTGGGAAGACCAGCTCGAAGAACGTCTCGCCGCCGCCCGCCTGGCCGGCCAGTCCGCCGATCACCCCGAGCAGCAGGCCGTTGTAGAGCAGCGCCGCTCCGGTCGGCAGGCCCGCGCCCAGGCCGCCGGCGAAGGCCACGAAGGACACCCTGATGTTGTTGGTGAAGATCTGCGTGGAGAAGGCCGACTGCTCGCCGGGTGAGAGGGCGAGGTCGCTGGAGTGCCGCATGCCCCCGCGAAAGCCGCTGGGGACGAGGCCGAGCGCAGCGCCTGGATCGTGACGGCTCCACAGGAGCCCGAGGATGCCCGCGCCGACGAGCAGCGCCCAGGCCAGGAGCACCGGCGCTGGCCGCTCGGCGATCCGCCGCCAGTAGCCGCGGCTCGCGAAGGTCAGCAGCGAGCCGCGCTCCCTGGTCGCGTCGTACACCAGTGGGCGCGCACGGCCGACGAGATCCTCCAGGCGCGCCACGATCGGGTCGCCGGCGAAGCGCCGGCGCGCCAGCGCGAGGTCGGCCGCCGCTCCGCGATAGCGCTCGCCGAGCCGGCGCACGCCGTCCGGGCCGAGCCGCTCGGCGCGTCCCCGAGCGTCCTCGAGCAGGCGCTCGAGCTCGCGCCAGCGGGGCTCTCGCTCGGTCTGGAAACGCTCTAGATTCATGCCGTGGAGTATGAGGACCGCGTCCACATCGCCACGCCGGAGGGGGTGGACCTCGAGCTCACGCTGGCCGGCCTGGGCTCACGGCTGATCGCCGCCCTGCTCGACGTGCTGCTCAAGGCGCTGGTCCTCGTCGCGCTGCTCGTCGTCCTGGCCGCAACCGGCGGCTCGCCGGTCGTCCGCGCCTTCCTCTACGTCGTCATCTTCCTCCTGCTGTTCGTCTATGACGTCCTCTTCGAGGTGCTCGCCTCGGGCCGTACGCCGGGAAAGCGCTGGACGGGCCTGCGGGTGGTCCGCACCGGCGGGGGGCGCATCGGCTTCGTCGCCTCGTCCATCCGCAACATGGTCCGGTTGGTGGACTTCTTGCCGGGCTTCTACGGGCTGGGCTCGGTCTCGATTCTCGTCAGCCGCCGGAACCAGCGGCTGGGCGACCTGGCCGCGGACACGCTGGTCGTCCGCGAGCGTCGTGGTCAGAGCCGACCCGGTGGGGCGCCGGCCTCCGCCCTACGCCCAGTCGGGGTCGACCCGCCGAGCTGGGATGCCTCGACCATCACCGCCGACGAGCTCGCCGCGGTGCGCGGCTTCCTGGAGCGCCGCTCGGCGCTGCAGCCGGGAGCCCGACACCACGTGGCCACGCAGCTGGCGGCGGGCCTGAGGCCGCGCGTCGCTGGCGCGCCGATCGACATCGCGCCGGAGGCGTTCCTCGAGGGAGTGGCGGCGGTCAAGTCAAGGCGCGGGTGAGCCGATGCTGTGATGCCGCAGCTCCCGGTAAGCTCGCGACGCACATATCCCCGCCAGCAAAGGAAGCCATGGCCTCCACGCCACCTTCGGGATCCCCTCAGGG
>QHBY01000584.1 GCA_003244245.1 Pseudonocardiales bacterium | reverse complement strand
GTTATTTCATCGCGAGCCCTTAGGTGAGCCACGGCCGGGCGGTCGTGTTTCTTGGCGGGAATCGCCAGGATGTCTTGGCAGCACGCCATGCGGGCCGGGTCTTGGGTTTGCATCCAGGAGAAGAACGAGTCGATCGCGGCCAGTCGCTGGTTGCTGGTCGAGGCGCTGTTGTGTCGGCTGGTATGCAGCCAGTCGAGGAACCCGGTGATGGCGGCGGCGTCGATCAGCTCGAGGGTGAGCTTCTCCGGCGGGATGGACCGCTCGTCGCGGAAGTAGCAGATCAACAGTTTGAACGCGTCGCGGTAGGAGACGATCGTGTTGGTCGAGTAGCCGCGCAGCCCGGCCAGGTGAGCGGTCAGGAACCGGCGCAGGAACAGCGCGAAGTCAGTGGCCATGACGCGGCCCTGCCATGACGGGCGGGACGACATCGCCGATCACCTGCTGCACCCGGGTGGTGATGTCCGGGTAGGACTCGGCGGTCAGGTGCAGGTAGTAGGCGGTGTCGGCCAGCGACGAATGGCCCATGTAGGTCTGCAGCACCGGCAGTAGCGCGCTGATGTCGTG
Organism: Pseudonocardiales bacterium; assembly: GCA_003244245.1. Lineage (GTDB taxonomy): Bacteria > Actinomycetota > Actinomycetes > Mycobacteriales > Pseudonocardiaceae. The sequence continues at coordinate 19,061 of QHBY01000584.1, read as the reverse complement.
TCCCTGGGTGAACCACAGCCGCAGGTTGTTGACCGCGAACGTATGGCGCAGATCGTGCACCCTGGGGCCGTGCCCGCGCCCGCCGTGGGAGATGCGGGCCTGCCACAAAAACCGGCGGAAGTTGTGTCCGACGTTGCCGAGCGTGAGCGGTCGGCCACCGCTGCCGGGGAAGAACCACTCCCACCGGTCCGGCTGTCCGGCGGTCTGGGCGTGGTAGCGGGCGAGTCTGGCACGCAGCGCCTCGTAGACGGGCACCTGTCGATCCTTGCCGCCCTTCGCGTCGCGGATCTGCAGCACGCCGGCGTCGATGTCGACGTCGCCGACGCGCAGCAGGCGGGCTTCGGAGCAGCGCAGGCCGCAGGCGTAGATCGTGCGGAACAGCACTGGCATGACCAGGTGGCGCAGCGGAACCTGGCTGCAGTAGTGGCAGCGGTCGGTCTGGGTGAACAGCGCCGTCAGCTCCCGGTCGGTGTAGATGTGCGGGACGTAGCGGGCGGGCCTGGGCAACGCCGACCGGGGCAGCAGGTAGGCCGCCACGCCTCGCCGGCCCAGCCAGCGGGCCAGTTCCCTGACCGGCGCGATCAGGCCCTGCAGGGTCGCGGGTGTGACTCCCCGACGCCGCGCCGCGACGATCCACGCCTGCACCGAGGCCTCGGTGAGCGTGTCCAGCCCCGGGAAATCGCTACGGCTGAACGCTTCGAACCGGGCCAGCACCTGCTGCTCGGCGTGGTATTTGTAGCCGACCGCGCGTTTCTCGGCCACCAGGGCCGTGATCGCGTCGGACAGCGTGATGCCGGCGCTCACCGTGTCATCCCCGACGGCGACGCGTCCGGGTCCAGGGCGCACTGGGCCAACAGGCCCAGCGACGATTTCAGGTACGCGCTTGTGGCCGTGACCGTCTGGTGGCCGAGGATGTCGGCGATCTGCTCGACCGGTGTGCCATCTTCCATCAGCCGGGTCGCCAGCGTGTGCCGCAGTGAGTGCATGCCGTGGCGGCGTTTCTCACCCACCGGGACGTGCGCGGCCCGGGCGTGCTTGGTCAGGATCTGATGCAGGTGATCCTGGTCGGAGAACGGGCCGATCGGGGCGGTGTGCCGGAGGAACACTTGCGGGCAGTCGCTTCGTGGCCGGCCGTGCCGGATGTAGTCGATGATCGCCCAGCCGACGTCTTTGAGCAGCGGCAGTTGGACCCGGTTGCCGGTCTTGGCCTGCACCACCGACAGCCGATTACCGGGCCAGTCGAGATCGGCGAACCGGAGCCGTTTGAGGTCGATGCCGCGCAGCCCGAGCCTGGTGATCAATAAGATGATCGCGTAGTCCCGTTTGCCGCACGGGTTGCCGCGGTCGATCGCCTGCAGGATCTTGGCCACATCGGCCGGGTCCCATACCGATGGGATTCTGGCCTGCTTGGTCGACTTCGCCGCCGGGACCGCCACCAGCACCGCGCCGTCGATCAGCCCGTCGCCGGCGGCGAGCCGCAGGAACGACCGTAGGGCGCACAGTTTGTGCTCCACGGTCTTGGCCTGATAACCGGCCAGGGTGGCCACGAACGCGCCGATGACCCTGGCATCCAGGCCGGCCAGACCACCACGCCTGCCGGTGAACGCGAGGAACTCCCCGGCCACCGTGGCGTAGGCCCGCGCCGTTGATGCGGCGCAGCCACTGGCCTGCAGCGACGCCCGGAACCGGGCCAGTGTGTCGACCTGGCCGGCGGTCAGCTTGCCCACGGTGCGGGAATAGCGGCGCAGCACCGCGCCATGGACCGCGAAGTCATCGAGCATCTGCGCGACGCGGAACAAGTAAACATCGGTCGGCTTGAGCGTCCCGGCCTGCTCCTTGTCGAAGAAGCCACCGCAGGCCTGGTCGACCCAGGTCATCGCCAGATCCAGCGAAAACTCCTGCACCCCACGGGATGCGAAGAACCTCTCCAGGCGGCGCCAGCAGCCTCGGTACCAGACCATCGTCGAGGCCTTATAGCCCAGACGCACCAACTCGGCATCCAATCCAGACACCAGTTCGGAAACAGCCACCATGACCGCTGACCTCCAATCACGAAGACCCGGCACCATGCCGAGCCGCGTGATCAGAGTCCGCCCAGGTTATACGCAGCGTCCGGCCGCTACCACCGCCCCCACCAGCGCCAACCGCCAGGCGCTGCGCATAACCCAGCGCTGCTCATAGGGTGGTATTCTCTCGCCGCTGCTGGCTAACCTCACCCTGACTCATCTGGATGATTATTTCCAGGCCAGGTGGGCTGTGCATCAGAATGCCACGAACCGGGCCCGTTACCGGCAACGCGGAGGCACCACCTATCGCATTGTGCGGTACGCGGATGACTTCGTGATCTTGGTGAACGGGTCCCGGGCGCATGCGCAGGCGCAATGGGATGAGGTCGGTGAGGTCCTCTCCGAAGTCGGGCTACGGCTGGCGCCGGAGAAGACACGGGTCGTGCACATCGACGAGGGCTTCGATTTTCTGGGGTTCCGCATCCGGCGGCACCAGCAGAGAGGAAGCGACCGGCGACTGATCTACACCTTCCCGTCGAAGCGGTCGATGACCAGGATCCGACGGAAGGTCAAAGCGGTCACCAAACGGATCACCCAGGAACCCGCGGACCGACTGTACCTGCGACTGGGCCGGATGGTCCGCAGGGGGCCCAGTACTTCCGGCACGGGTCCTCCAGCCAGGCATACCACGACCTGCAAAACCACATGTGGTGGCGGGTCTGGGAATGGCTGTGCAACAAGCACCCGCGCACCAGCAAACGCTGGATCATCCGCCGATACTACAACGGATCGCAACCGGAATACAACGGCGTGAAGCTCTACTTCCCCACCACGATGACGATCAAACGTTATCGCTACCGGGGAACGAACATCCCCACGCCGTGGGATCAACCGACACCCGTCGCCACCACGTGACTTGTGGAGAGCCGGATGCGGTGAAAGCCGCACGTCCGGTCTCGGAAGAGCGGCATGGGGAAACGTCCCCCCGAAATCCGGGAAACGCGCCCCATGCCGACCCTTACTGGATCGACAATGGCGAAACCAGTGTCGACAACAAGAACCCCTTGCCAGATGTACCTTCAGCCGCATGGACTGCGGCGTGCCAGACCCAGCGGGACTGGCACGTCAATCTGGGGCGCTGAGATGCTGGGCTTCGGTGGAGCCATATGGCGTTTGGCTACCCGCACCGGGCGCTATTGCGGGCGGGTCTTGCGGGAATGCGCTGGTTAAGGCTGGCTGCGCAAGATTCGCATTTCAGAGGGCCATCCCCCCGCCACGTTGCGGTTCGCCCGGGCTAGCCTGCGCGAGCATCACACGGTCAGCGGCGAGAGTGGGCTGTTGCGGACAGGCACGTTGCCAGCCCGGTCTTCCAGGTGTATATGCGGCCTATCGATCAGCTTGGCCGGCCACCGATGAGTTCGTCATGCGGGCAGGGTCTATACCGGCAAACCGCGATCCGTGAACATGACATGATCAGTTAGGGAGCTCATGGCCACCAACGCATTACCACCGGTCGTCGACGGCGACACCTGGCGGCGCCAACTCGACGCGCTGCGCGCCCGGGAGAAGGCTGCGACCCGAGAACTCGACGCGATCGCCGCGCAGCGCCGCCGCATGCCGATGGTCAAGATGCCCGACTACACCCTTGACGGCGAGGAGGGGCCGGTCCAGCTGGCGGACATCTTCGGCACGACGTCACAGCTGATTGCTTACAACCACATGTGGTTCCCGGGTGAGCAGTGGCAGTGCCCGGGCTGCACCGGGTTCACCTCGCAGTTCACCCGGCTGGAGATCTTGAACAACTTCGACGCCCGGTTCGTCATCGTCACCCAAGGTCCGATCGACGAGGCACTTGCGTACAAGCGGCTGGTCGGGAACACCATGACCTGGTACTCGACAGCGAACAGTGCATTCGGCACCGATGTCGGCGCACCGCCCAACGGCGGCTTCGCTGTCAACGTGTTCCTCCGCGACGGCGACACCGTTTATCGCACCTGGCACACCAACGGCCGTGGCACCGAGCAGCTCAGTTACAGCTTCGCGTTGATCGATCTGTTGCCGTACGGACGGCAGGAGGAGTGGCAAGACTCGCCCGAGGGCTGGCCGCAGGGGGCCACCTACAGCCGGTGGGCCGACTCCACGGACATCGCCGCGGTCTATGGCCCGGATGCGTGAGGGCCCGACCTCGCCCAGCCGCCGCGAGTCCATACCCCGAGACGCTTCTTAACCGAACGGGCCAGACAGCTGCGGGGCCAGACACACGCCGTCGTGCCGGTAGAGGATCGGTCTGTGGGGTCGGTGCGCACCAGGAAGCTGGAGCCGCGCTCTCGCGGTCGGAGGTGGTCTCGCTGGTGCCGCCGCTGGATACTTCCGTCGTGGCTTACGACGTCGAGATGGCTGACCGCCTACGCGAGATCCTCGCCGGTGAGCGCGGGGTCGTCGAGAAGCAAATGTTCGGCGGCCTGGCCTTCACGGTGGCCGGGCACATGGCTGTCAGCGCGAGCGGCCAAGGCGGCCTTCTGCTCCGCATCGATCCGGCCCACACCGACACCTTGGTCGTCGATCCGCGGGCGAGCCGGTTCGTCATGCGCGGGCGTGAGATGGACGGCTGGCTTCGTGTTGACATCGACGCGAACGCGGCCGACGACGAGCTCACCGGGTGGGTCAAGCACGGTGTCGACTACGCCCGGTCGCGGCCACCGAAGTGACCGACGCGCCGATCGCTTGCGGCGGGATCCGTTCGGACGGCGACGGGGTATCGACGCCTGGCCCTCGGCGATGGGCTGATGCGCATCGGCGGCGTAGTTCGGCTCGATCGTTGTCAGTAAGTGCTCGTGGGTCCGGGTGGCCCACGGCGTGGGCTTCGCACACGAACAACCGCACGGTATGCCGGCGCGGGTGCTCGAAGCGGTGCGCGATCGTCATGGTCGGTTGCCTCATGCACGGTCGAGGAACGCCGTCGTCGCGATGGCGGGTGCCGGCACAACCGGCATGGTCGGGGAAGATCAAGCTGGAAGTACGTTGCGCGTCGATCTGCGCGCGTCGACGACCCACCTCTCCCACGACTCTCATCCAACCCGATCCGTAGGCAGTGTGATCACCACACGTGCGACCGACCAGGACCACGACGCAACACCATCCGACGCTCCCAGTGACGGATCGTTCACCGGGTCGGCCCGGGCGGGGCAGCGGCTGAACCTGCGCGACCGGGAGCTGGGCGCTGAAGTCGTGAGGGCAGTGCCCCGCTGGAGTGGTGGGCTTTGAGGTTGATCCTCGGTGTCTACTCGCCGCTGTCGATCGCGGCGATGCCGCTAGTATCGCTGGTTGGTTTGAGTTGGGCCATGGACCCCTCGGACAGGTAGCGGCGCTCGCCTGATTGCCACTCGTCGTGCCTGTCGGCCGCCGGTTTAGCGGTGCCGGCGGTACTGCAGCCCGACGGTCCCGTTGCTGAACGCGGTGCTGGAGACCAGGTCGAGCCGGTAGGACTTGGGGACGTCGTCGAACAGCCGGGTACCCTCGCCCGCAACGTAGGGGTGCAAGTCCAGGTGGAACTCGTCGATCAAGTCGAGCCACATGAGCGACCGCCAGAAGCTGACGCCGCCCCAGACCACGATGTGGTCGTCGCCGCCTCGCCTGAGCTTGTCGATCTCTTCTGTCCTGTCACCAGCGGCGATGGTGGTGTTGGCCCACTCGGCCGTCCTCAGAGTCCGGGAGAAGACGACCTTGCGCGCGGCGTTCAGGATGCCGGAGAACGGGTGGTCGGTGGCCGTCGGCAAGGCTCCGGCCATGCCCTCGTAGGCGGCGCGGCCCATGATGTGCGCGTACGCGCTCTGGTAAGCGTCGAGTTTCTGCTCCAGGTCCGCTGGGTCGCTGGGCAGGCCGAAGCAGAACTGCCAGTACTCGGTGCCCTCGTCGGCGAGAAGGCCGTCTAGTGCGTTGACCTTCAAGGATCACCGTGTTGTCGATGGAGCGGCAACCGGCGTTTGGCCTGCGCTTTCAACTATACGGTTGACACCGCTCGGGCCGCGGGCTACGGTTCGTTTCAACCGAGAGGTTGAAAGAGTGAGGTGGCGATGGCCGCAGATGCGCTGTCCCGGGTGTTCGCGGCGCTCGCGGATCCGACCCGGCGCGACATGGTGAGCCGACTCGCGGCTGGTGACGCGACCGTCAACCAGCTCGCAGAGCCCTACCAGATGTCGCTCCAGGCGGTCTACAAGCACCTCAAGGTGCTCGAGGACGCCGGGGTGGTCAGCCGGCAGCCGGGGCCGCAGCCTCGGCCGGTGCGGCTGGAAGCGGAGGTCTTCGACCTGATGGACAAGTGGATCGAGCGCTACCGGCGCCAGGCGGAAGAGCGCTACCGCCGCCTCGACGCCGTCCTGGCGGCGATGAACGAGCAACCGACCGACGACTCCGACGAGCAGAAGGGAAGTGCGGCGTGAACATCATGGCCGAAACCACGATCGAAGCCGATCCGAAGGTGCCGATCATTCGCCTGACCCGCGACTTCGCGGCCACGCCCGAGCAACTGTGCCGGGCGCACACCGACCCGTGGCTGTTCGTGCAGTGGAACGGGCCGAACTCCTTGGAGACGCGCATCGACCAGTGGGGCGCGCGCTCCGGCGGCAGTTTCCGGTTCGTGTCCTCGCGCGACGGCGAGGAATACGCGTTCTGCGGCTGCTTCCACGAGATCCGGCCGGACCGCATCGTGCAGACGTTCACCTACGAGGGCGACCCCGACGGCGTGGCCCTGGAGACGCTGTGGTTCGAGGGCCTCGGCAACGGCCGCACCCGGCTGCGCACTCAGTCCCTTGTGGACAGTTTCGAGAGCCGCGACGCGTGGCTCAAGAGCGGCATGGAGGTCGGGGTCAACGAGGGCTACGCCAAGCTGGAGGAGCTGATCACCAATGGCGCTGTCTGACCATCCCGCCGAGCGGCACCGGGAGATCGGCCGGGGGTTCACGGACCGCGTCCGTGGCACCCGGTCGTGGGACGTGCCGTCACCGGTCGCGGCGTGGACCGCCCGCGACGTGGTGCGCCATCTCGTGGAGTGGCTCCCGCCGTTCCTGCGCGCCGGCTCCGGCGTGGAGCTGCCGTGCGGTCCGTCGGTCGACGACGACCCGGTCGGCGCGTGGCAGGCACACTGCGACGCCGTGCAGGCGCTGCTCGACGACCCGGCCACCGCCGACCGGCGGCTCGCCAACCCGCACATCGGCGAGCTGCCGCTGGACCGCGCGATCGACCAGTTCTACACCGCCGACGTGTTCATGCACACCTGGGACCTCGCCCGGGCCACCGGCCAGGACGACCGCCTCGACCCGGACTTCTGCGCCCAGATGCTGGCCGGGATGGAGCCGATGGACCAGCTCATCCGGTCCTCTGGGGAATACGGTCCCCGGGTCCCGGTGAAGGACGACGCGGACGCGCAGACCAGGCTGTTGGGCTTCATCGGCAGGGATCCAGAGTGGACACCCCTAGGCCATAGCTAGTGCGTTGACCTTGAAGTAGGACCGGGCTTGTCAGGCGGCTTGGGTTTCGGGTCGGCGGCCCCAGCGTTGGTGGCGTTCGCTGCGGACGCGGGCGCGTTCACGGCGTTGGGCGGCCAGGACTTCGGGACGGCGGTTGTTCGCGTTGCGCCAGCGTAGGTAGGCGTGCAGGTCACGGGCCAGGGTGGTGTGGTTGGGGCAATCGGAGTTGGCCATGGTGAACATCCGCAATGGTCCGAACTGCGCCTCGATCGGGTTGGCCACCAGCCGCGCGATCGCCGGTGCGGCGGTACCGGATGCCGAAACCATGATGATCAGTGCGCGGCGGTACCGCACATTGTCGTGACGGCCCCGGCGTACCAGCCGCTGCAGGTACTGGCCTTCATCTTGGGTCAATCGACGGGCCTTGACACGTGTAGACATGGCACACCTCGATCCACCCCCGCAAGATCAAGAATGGGCCGAAACACTCCGAACATCACGCATGAGCCCCGGCGTGTCGCAAAACCGGCGATCGTTCAAGGTCAACGCACTAGCGAGTACATGAACACCCACGCAATCGGCTTCCGCATGATCAGAACTCCATGGTCTTGGGTCGTCTGGCGACCGTGCCTGTCCCGGGCCGCGGCGTCTGTGGCCTGTCGCTAACGCTTCAGACGCCACTGCCGCCCGAGAAGTCATCGTCAACCGAATACGCTCGGCTCGGGTGGCATGGAGGTGCGTGAGAAGACCGAGTAGCCGGCTGGCAGGACACGGCGGCCGGTCAAGGCGAGTAGCGCCGCAGATGCCCTGCCCTGCGCCGCGGCCAGACCACCGACGACAGTGAATGTATCGGCTGCCGCCGCTCGGGGGACGTCGGCGCTGATGCCAAGTGCAGCTGCCAGGTCACAGGTGTGCACCGTCAGCTCGAGGGTGCGAGTCGGCAGGTAGCCCTCCAACGTCATCATCCCGAATGGGGTGCGCACCAGGGCCCCGGCCGGCGCGGCCCGGACCCGCTCGGGTACCCGGACCACCAGAGCGCCCAGGGCGCGTATCGGGTCCTCGCCGAGCACGGCGCCGGCCGCGCGTCCGCGCTCGACCACCGCCGCAGAGTCAGCGAGGGCGTCGGCCGTGGCGTGGTAGTACGCAACGGCGTCGGCCAGCTCCACCGGGCCAGAGTCGGTGAGCGCGACGTCGAGATAGGTCTCCACCGTCGACAGCGACCTACTGGTATGTCCGAGCAAGTCGCGCACCGACCACTCGCCGAGGGCGGGCTCGTCATAGCGGCCCACCGCGTGGGCACTGATCTCGAGGAACCATCGGGCTGCCTCATCGAAGGCATGAGCAATTTGGGTGTGCACCGCCCCAGCATCGCAGCGCCCCCTCGAAAATGGCCTTCATCGAGTCTGGTACTTGAGCCCAGGGCTCCGTCTCACATGGAGAACCTTCTACGGGAACGATGCAGGCCAGCCGGGCTACGCGGATGAGGATGTCCCATAAGACCCGTCCGGTAAAGATTCCCGCAAGGGTACGACAACCGGGACATCAACGGCGCCATCCTGTGCTGTTCTGAGCGGTCATCGAACCTGGGCGCCTGCCGCCGTGATGAACGCCTTCAACAGATCCTGGCACCGGTTCTCATGCGCCACCAGCTCAGCCCGATCTGCGGCATGGTGTATCGCACCGATCGGTTCGAACGCGGCGTCGGCCAGCGCCAGGAGATCAGGGTTTTCGGCAAGCAGTTGCACCCGAAACCGTGCATGATCGGCGGCTGCCCCGAGGCGATCAGACGCTGCACGTGCAACGTAGAGCTCAGGGCGTGCGGCATCGTCGCGGTGGCGGACGAACCAGAGGCTGATGACCCATTCACGTTGTGACACACAACCGGACTTACGGCACTCCCTTGCCGGAGTGCGGTGATCGCCCCGGCAAATCCGCTGTAGGCCGCTATTCGCTCCTGGCGCAGTCGCTCGTCGCGAGCGAATCTCTCGACGCGCCTGCGTTAACGCGCTGGAACACGTAGGTGACGGTGGAGCCCAACAGCGTCCCCACCACGGAAATCACACTCGCGAGCAAACCTTGCATGCCCAGATAGTCTGCCGTCTGCTCGCCGTCCTGACTTGGAGCAACAGCTCGGCTCACAGCGTCCAGTGAGTTCGTGATCCGTGCACCGACGGTTGGTCGGCACGCAACTCCGGTCCGCATCAACACAGTGGCACCCGGGCCGGCGTACACCTGCCGGAGCTCGGCGCCGGCGCCGAGCTTGGCCAGGATGTGCTTTACGTGGGCGGCCACCGCCTGTGGCGCGATGACCAACGCCGCGGCGATGCGCGCGTTGGACCAGCCCTCGATGAGCAGCTCGAGGACCTCCAGCTCCCGGCCGGTCAGCCCGCGCAGCTCGCAGTGCCGCCGGGATTGGAGAAGGTTTCAATCAAAGAAAACAGCACAATTGCGTCCTGCTGTGTGAAGCCCACCATCGGCAGGTGCATCGTACCGGTTGGGAAATCCTCATCCACCACGGCCACGTCGAATTCATCCCACCCGCAATCATAGACCCCACCCGCTCACCACGACGCAACCCACTCCGCTGCTGAGCTGTCGATGGGACCGGTTATGTACGCAACTCATTCGAATTGCGCCGGGTCGACGATCAGGTCGGCTCGGGCGGCAGTTGGCGCGATCAAACGCCCGTTGTGCTCGTCGCTGCCGGTGGTGCGCTCGGCTGCCTGTTCCTCAGTGCGGCCGTAGCGGCGGTGCCGGGCGATAAGCCACCTCCGGCGGGTCCGCTCGTCCGGCGCCAAGAACCACACCTCGTCCAACAGCCCGCGGACCGCCGACCAGGGGGGAGTGTCGAGCAGCAGGTAGTTGCCCTCGGTGAGGACGAGTGGGACGCCAGGCTGCACCGGAACTGCACCCGCGATAGGTTCCTCGATGGCGCGCCGGAACTCAGGGGCGTACACGGTGCCGGAGTTGGGCGTGCGCAGCCGGCGCAGCAGCGCGACGTAGCCGGCCGGGTCGAACGTGTCCGGGGCTCCCTTGCGCTCAGCGCGGCCCAGCCGCTGCAGTTCCGACTGCGCCAGGTGATACCCATCCATCCCGACCAGCACTGCTGCGCCGTCCAGCGCGTCGACCAGTCGCCGCGCCACCGTCGACTTGCCTGCCCCCGGCGCCCCGGCGATGCCCAGGATCCGCCGACTGCCGACGTCTGCGAGCGCCTGGGCACGGGCGAGCAGATCAGGCCACTTCACCGGCCCCACCATGGCCTCGGGCTGAAACTCGTGTGCAAGCGGCTCTCAGGCGCGCAGCTCGGAGAAGTCCTCGTCGCGGTACTCGCCCTCCGGGCGGGCGTCCGCGTCGGCGTGCAACTCGGCCTCCCTGGCGCGCAGTTCGACGCGGCGGATCTTGCCCGAGATTGTCTTGGGCAGCTCGGCGAACTCCAGCCGGCGGATGCGCTTGAAAGCCGCGAGGTTGTCCGTGGCATAGCGCAGGATGGCCAGCGCCGTCTCGCGGGAAGGCTCGTGGCCGGCCGCGAGCGTCACGTAGGCCTTGGGGACGGCCGACCGCAGCGGGTCGGGTGAGGGCACCACGGCGGCCTCGGTGACCGCGTCGTGTTCGATGAGCACGCTCTCCAGCTCGAATGGGGAGATCCGGTAGTCGGAGGCCTTGAAGATGTCGTCGGTGCGTCCCACGTAGGTGACGTAGCCGTCGGTGTCCTGGCAACCGATGTCGCCGGTGTGGTAGTAGCCACCGACCATCGCCGCGGTGGTGCCCGCGTCGTCATCGCGGTAGCCGACCATGAGACCCAGCGGGCGGACGGAGAGATCCAGGCAGATCTCGCCCTCGTTCGCAGGCTCGCCGGTCACTGGGTTGAGCAGTGTGACGGGATAGCCGGGCGTCGGGCGGCCCATTGAGCCGGGCTTGATCGCTTGCCCCGGTGTGTTGCCGATCTGCAGGGTCGTCTCGGTCTGGCCGAATCCGTCCCGGATCCGGATTCCCCAGGCCTTTTGCACGCGCTCGATGACCTCTGGGTTGAGCGGCTCGCCAGCGCTGAGCAGCTCCCGAACGCCGAGCTTCACCCGGCCGAGATCGGCCTGGATGAGCATCCGCCAGACCGTGGGCGGCGCGCAGAAGGTGTCCACGCCACAGCGGTCCAGGGTGTCGAGCAGGCTGTCGGGGTCGAAGCGGGCGTAGTTGTAGATGAACACCGTCGCCGCGGCGTTCCACGGCGCGAACACATTGGACCAGGCGTGCTTGGCCCATCCCGGCGAGGAGATGTTGAGGTGGACGTCACCGGGCCGCAGACCGATCCAGTACATCGTTGACAGGTGCCCTACGGGGTAGGACGCGTGGGTGTGCTCCACGAGCTTCGGCTTGGCGGTGGTGCCGGAGGTGAAGTAGAGCAGCAGGGTGTCCGACGCCTTGGTCACCCCGTCGGGACAGAACTGGGCTGGTGCCCCGTAGGCGTGTGCGTAGTCGCGCCAGCCCGCCACCGGCTCGCCCACCGCGATGCGGGTGTAGTCACCGGGCACGTCGTTGAACTTCCCCGCGTCGACGGAGCGCACCACGACGTGGCGGGCGTTACCCCGGTCGATCCGGTCACGCAGATCCGCCGGTGCCAACAGCGGCGTCGCCGGGATTAGCACAGCGCCGAGTTTCATCGCGGCCAGGATCGTCTCCCACAGCTCGACCTGGTTGGCAAGCATGAGGATCAGGCGGTCGCCTCGCCTGACGCCGGTACCCCGCAGCCAGTTGGCGACGCGGTTCGACTGCGCCGCCATCTCCCCGAACGACCAGCGCCGCGGCGAGCCGTCCGCCTCGACGATCCACAGCGCCGGGCGCTTCGCTGACTCAGGATCCGCTGCCAGGGCGTCGATGTGGTCCAGTGCCCAGTTGAACTCCGTCAGCTCCGGCCACCGGAACTCTCGGTATGCGGTGTCGTAGTCCTCGCGGACGCCGAGCAGGAAATCACGGGCGGTCAGGAAGGCCCGGTAATCGGCGGTTGGTCCGGTGGTCACGCCGCAACCCTCCTCGAACGAAGATAAGCTCAGCCGCCGTACTCCTTAGTGCGCGATGGAGTCGATGAGCGCTCTAGCTCCCTGGCGCAGCAGATCGGCGCCGACGAAGTAACCCAGGGCTGCTGGGTCATCGGCGACTCCCCAGTGGTGAGAGTCGAGCCATTGGCTGCCGTCGAGGCTGAAGACCTTGGCGCGCAAGGAAAGCTTGCCGTTGGGCTCGGTGCTGGCGTAACCCGCGATGGGGGAGTTGCAGTGGCCTTGCAGGGCGTGCAACATGGCGCGCTCGGCGGTGGCGTGGCGGTGGGTTTCGGCGTCGTCGAGTCGACCACTCAATGCAAGGACGGCAGTATTGGCGCTGCGGCACTGCAACGCGATGACGCCCGCGCCGATCGCCGGACACATCGTCTGCAACGGCAGGATCTCGGTGATCCGGTCAGCCTCGTTGACCCGGTACAGGCCGGCCACCGCGGCGACGATCGCGTCGAAGTGGCCCTCATCGAGGCGCATCAGGCGAGTGTTGACGTTGCCCCGCAACGGTTTGATCTCCACGTGCGGGTAGTGCAGCCGGAGCTGGGCGGCGCGGCGTACCGCGCTCGTGCCGATAACGGCACCAGCGGACAGTTCGGCCAACAGCTTTCCGGTACGGGAGATGACGGCGTCGTGGATGTTTTCCCGTGGAAGGTAAGCGGCGAAGGTCAGCCCTTCCGGCACTGGGACGTCGGCGGGGATGTCCTTGAGGCAGTGCACCGCGAGATCGACCGAGCCGTCGAGCAGGTTGCGATCGATCTCGCGGACGAACGCGCCCTTGCCGCCGAGCTTCGCGAGATCACCCATCCACTGGTCGCCACTTGTAGTGATCTTGACCAGCTCAGTGCTCACCGTGGAGTCCAGCGCTTCCAAGGCGGTCGCGACCTGCTCGGCTTGGTGCAGGGCCATCGGGCTGGAGCGGGTGCCGATTCGCACGTGCGGCATACCAGAATCTTACGCAGCCCGCAGCGGGCACCGAGGAATAGCCCGCTGACCGGGCCGCGTGGTGTACCTGGAGGCTGGCAAGATGGGATCCCGCCGACAGCGGCGGCATGACGCGGCATGACAAGGAGGATGACCACGTGAGCGAGTTGACCCGTCCCGATGTGACCGTGCCCGAGGGCCCTGCCCCAACAGACTTGGTGATCGAGGACCAGGTGGTCGGCGACGGTCCTGAGGCCATCGTCGGCTCGCAGATCAGCGCGCACTACATCGGCGTCTCGCATGCCACCGGCAAGCAGTTCGACGCGTCCTGGGATCGAGGCTCCCCGCTGGAGTTCCGGCTCGGCACCGGACGGGTGATCAAGGGTTGGGATGATGGGATCGTCGGCATGCGCGTCGGCGGCCGCCGGCGGCTGACCATCCCGCCGCACCTCGCCTACGGCGACCGTGGCGCGGGTGGCGCGATTAAGCCTGGGGAGACGCTGGTTTTCGTCGTCGACCTGGTCACCGTCCGTTAAAGGGGCCGGACGGAAGTACCCCAGAAATCGGGTGTTTCCCCAAGCTGGTTGCCCACCCGTAGCTGGAGTCGAGGGTTGATGAGCGCGGTGGGGTCGGTGTGGCGATGACATGCCGTGCGACCTGTGCGACTGACGGACAGCCGCAGGGGTGTGGGTGGCATACCTCCGCCCGCATCACTGTTGAACACGACACCCACAACCGGCGAGCCCCGCACCATCGAGCTGGTGCTGCTCGCCTCGGCCGACGACCCGGCCGTGGCACCGATCCCGCGGCGGGTGACCCAGCGGCGCCGCAGCTACCTCCGGGCAGATCACCGGCGCCTACCCGCCCGCCTCGGCCCGATCCTGCCCGTCGCGGGCTACCTGCTGCTTGCGCTGGCTCTACCTGGCCATCAGCGCCACCGGGTACACCGGGCCACCGGGCCACCGTCGGCAGCATCTACCTCGCCCTGGCCACCCCACCCGGCGGTGCGGCGGCAGCGCATGCCTTCGCCTCCACCAGCCTGGCCCTGGGAGCCGTGGCGCTGCTCGCCGCGGCCGCCGACTACCTCACTACCCACCTACACACCACCCATGAGCAACGCAGACAGGGAGCGTCATGAGATCGTCAAGGACCGTCAACATTGGCCAGCGGCGGCTTCAGTACGTGGATCATGGCGCGTTGTTGTGCAGCAGTGTCCCGAACAGTCGACGCGCGAGTGCTTCGGCTTCGTCTTGGGCGAGGACCTGGCCGGGGACGTGTGGATGAGCATCGGTCCAGGTTTTCGCCGCTGCCTCGTCGGTGAAGAAGTTGAGGTAGTCGCACCAGCTGTCGGCTGACGGGCCGCCGCCGGCGGCGGCGCCAAGGAATACGACCGCCTCTGGCGGGTCCCAGCTGGTATGTCCCGCGGTGCTGGTGACGGTGACCGGTTGGCCGCTGGTGGTGTCGGTTTACTCGATTCGGGTGTCCCGCTCGAGCATCGGGGCCACGCCGAGTGCGTCGATCGCGCACATCGCGTGGACGTCAACCTGGTTGTTGATGCGGACTCGGTGGCGGGTCGGTCGCGCGGAGAACGGATAGGCCACCGAGACCTGACCGTCGGTGCCCAGGCGGATGGCGTCGAGGTGGTGCAGCGCGGCAAGGATCTCGGTGTGGGTGCGGCCAGACCCTGTAGCGAGGATGGTCAGTTCCGCTGCGGGCGGCGCGTGTCCCGTGGTGGCGAAGCTGCGTAGGACCGCCTGGTGCACCGCCCTGTCTGTCGGATCTGGCGGCAGTGTTCGGGTCCGGCAGGAGCTCAGCATCTCACCGGGTGTGGGCACGGTCGCGCCCGCGGCGATTGCGTCGCGTAGTTGACCGGTGGACGGCGCGGGTGTTGGTTGACCGTGCTCGTCGCGGTAGATCCGGCAAGCGATTGCGCTGTCTGGCTGGTTCGGGGATCGGAACGGGTCGTGGCCGTTGATCAGCAAGGTGGGTGATCCAGACATGCCGGCCGCTGACGCGTCGGTCTCGGTGGTGATCTCGCGTGTCGCGACCGGCAAGTCGGTGAGCTGGCGCAACCGCGTCAGCATCGCGGCGAGGTTCGGGCAGTCGGGCACGTGCAGGACTTCCAGGTTCACGATCATCATCGGCTCCGCTGGGAGGGGTGGCTGGTTCTCGATCGCGGCGAGCAGCGCGCAGTTGCGGTCACGGCGTGGCAGATCGCAGGTGGCGATCAGGTCGGCGAGGGAGTCGCGCATGCGCCCCAGATCCGCGATCCGGGCCTCGAGGTCGGCCTTGCGGGTCTCGGCCAAGGCTCGAGCGGCATCGCACCCCTCGGGACCGCCGCGGTCGAGGTGCAGCAGCTCGTCAACATCGTCGAGGGTGAACCCGAGTTGCTGGGCACGCTTGATGAACCCCAACAGCCGGACCGCGTCGTCGGGATAGTCCCGATAACCGCCCGCGGTGCGGGGCGGGGTACCCAGCAGACCGCGCCGCTCGTAGTAGCGCAGCGTCTCCGGGTTGACCCCGGCTTGGCCTGCCAGCTCGCTGGTGCGCATGCCCACATCATCAACCCCGTACCCAACTACGAAGTCAAGCCCGGTCATCAGACTGATGCTTCAATCGGTACTGGCGACTTGGGTGTTCTTTAGGACGGTGGTCATCGCGGTTCCGCCGGCGCGGGGTGCTCGACCATCGGCCCGACGCGATGCCGGGCGGGATCAGCCCGGCGCTGGGCGAGGGCATAGGCCGTCAGTCCGCTCAGGATCAGCAAGGCCGAGACCACCGCGTTGATAGTGACGGGTTCGCCGAGAACCAGGCTGGAGAGGGCGAGGGCGAACAGTGGGACCAGCGTGACCGCGGCCCCGGAGGTTGTGGCGCTGACCCGGATCAGCGCCCAGGTGTACATCAAGAACGCGCCGGCGGTGCCCAGGCAGCCAGTGACCAGCAGGGCCGACGGAACACCGCCTTCGGCTACTGACGGGGGCTCGGGGCTCCCGTAGCTACGCCGAATTGCAAGGGGCGACGGAACTCGGCTCGATCGGGTCGGGCGGCGGACCCGCGTTGACAGCCGGTTCGCGGCTCACGGGTTGGCGAGGGCGTCCACGGCGCGACGAATCGCGGTGATGAGGTGATCGAGGGTGTCGTGTCGTTCGTGGCGGCGGTGGGCAAGCAGGTCGCCCGTCAGGCCGGCCAGCAGCAGGTCGGCGCGGAATTCTGCGTCGGGTGCACCAGCCGAACCTTGCTGGCAGGAGTAGGCGACGTCGGGAACCGTGTCGCGAATGACGTCCAGCGCGGATCGGTCCGCGGGTACGGCGAGCACGCGCTTGCTGCGCTGCAGTTCTATTTCGAAGGGCGCACCGCCCACGATGGGCGGTGTGGTGAATCGCTCGAAATGCACGGCCGCAGCTGCGCTCGCCAGGCGGTCCCGACGAACGTTGGCCATGGTGGTTAGTGGGGCGCAGCAATACACGGCGGCCCCGGCCGGTGCGTACTCCAGCAATTCTGCGCCCGTGGGAAGGACCTGGGTGAATACGTCGATGAACCATCGCTCCCCGGCGGGTAGAAGCAGGTGCAGCACGTTGCAGGTGTGCGTGACCAAGGGCTGGTCAGGCACCCAGTGGGTAGGCAGATCGGTCCAGTCGAACGTGACGTTTCGTGGCTGGAGCACGAGGTTCTCCGGGTCTTGCGGCGCTGAGACGCTGCGGTGATGGCCGAACATCCGCTGGTCTCCCTTCAGGTTGTTCCGTTATCAGGGGGCAGTCGCTATCAGGGGCCTATGTTGGCTCGGGCCAGAGCCCGGAGCAGACCTGGCGTCAACCGTGCGGCAAGCAGACCGGCTTTGGCTTCGACCGTGATCGGGGCGATGGCGGTGTTGCGCTCCACCGCGCGCAGGATTTCCTGCGCCGCCCGGCGCGGGGTGAAGTTGCGGCGGCGGTACAGCTCGGTCGCGCGCTGCCGGGTAGCGCGCTCCTCAGCGGCGTCGCGGCCCACGAAGCGGGTGGAGCTGGCGATGTTGGTGTGCACAAAACCGGGACAGATCGCCACTACCCCGATGCCGGCTTCGGCCAGTTCGCCACGCAGGCACTGGCTCAGCGAGAGCACCGCGGCCTTGGTCGTGCTGTACGCCGGGAGCGCCCGGCTGGGCAGGTACGCGGCGGCGGAGGCAATGTTGACGATGGTGCCGCCAACACCGCCTTGCACCATCAGCCCACCCAGCACCCGGCAACCGTGGATGACACCCCACAGGTTGACGTCGATGAGCCGTTCCCACTCGGCCACCGTGGTGTCGAAAAACGGGCCCGCGACGCCGATGCCGGCATTGTTGATCACGATGTCCGGGATGCCGTGTTCCTCGCGCAGCAGCGTGGCGAACTTCTCGACCGCGCCGCCATCGGAGACGTCGAGCAGGTACGCACTCGCGGTGGGGCCGAGCGTGCCGGCCAGCTGCGCGGTCCGTTCCACCGACTGCTGGTCGATATCGGTGGCCACCACCTCCGCGCCCTGCTCGGCGAACTCCAGCGCGGTGGCCCGGCCGATGCCGCTGCCCGCGCCGGTGATCACCACGAGGGTGTCGTCGAACCGCCTTCGTCGCGGCCCGCTACGGCGGGCGCGGCGCAGGGCGCGGCCTTCCGATCCACCTTCAGCATGGTCGATTAGCTCGCTCGCGCAACGCGCCACGGTGTGCGGCTGGGTGCGCGGCAGCCAATGCCCGCCGGGCAGCTCGCGAACCGCAAGGTCGGGTACCCAACGCCGGATGTCGGTCTGGAGTGATCTGGAGACGAACGGATCCCGTTGGGGTGCAAGGACTTGCACCGGGACGTCGGTGCGCCGGGGTCCGGGTTTCGCCAGCCGGGGAAACATGTTCGCCCGGTAAAGTTGCACGCCGTTCACCGCATCAGCGACAGCGGGGCTAGCGGCGCCGCCGGTCAGGGCCAGCGCGCGCTGGGCGAGCCCGGTGCGCCAGGCCAGCTCCGGCAGCAGCGGTAGCTGGAAGAACGTGACGTACCAGCTCGACACCAATTGACTGATCAGCTCACGCAGCGCTCGCGGTGTCGGCCGGCGCAGCCGCGCCCGGAACCAGTGCCCCGCGTGGTCCAGGCACGGCCCGGATATCGACGTGTAGGAGCCGACCCGACCATTGAGCCACGGCCCGGTCAGTGCATGCCACGCCTGGACCGCTCCCCAGTCGTGGGCCAGCAGATGCACCGGACGGTCGGGACTGACCGCGTCGATCACCGTTGCCAGGTCCCGGGCGAGCTGGTCGAGCCGGTATGCATGCCGGCTGCGGGGCTTCCCGGACTCACCCGCGCCCCGAATGTCATAGCTCACCATGTGGTAGCGCGGCGCCAATTCGGCCGCAATACCGTCCCACAGCATGTGATCATCGGGGTAGCCGTGTACGCACAGCACCGTGGGTGCGCCGTGCTGTCCCGACTCGTGCACCCGCAGCCGTACGCCATCCGATGCGGTTACGTCCCTGGCCATCACGCGGCCGCCGACCGTTTCCACCGGTTCACGTGCGGAAGATCGTCATCGAGCCAGTACGCACCGCTGCTGGTTACCACCAGGATCTCCTCGAACTTCACTCCGACGTCACGGAACCCGATATGTCTGACGTTCCGCACATCTCG
>QHBY01000583.1 GCA_003244245.1 Pseudonocardiales bacterium | reverse complement strand
GGATCGTCTGGGTGGTGGGTCGAGGGGGGCTGGTGGGTACCGGTGCGCCGTCGTACAAGGGTTTCCGGTTTCCGGTGGAGATCATCAGTCACTGTGTCTGGCTGTACTACCGGTTCCCGCTGAGCTTGCGGGAGGTCGAGGAGATGATGCTCGCGCGGGGCGTCACGGTCTCCCACGAAACCATCCGCCAGTGGACCGGGAAGTTCGGCCAGGCCTACGCTAACGGGTTGCGCCGTCGTCGGCCTCGCCCCGGTGACAAGTGGCACCTTGACGAGGTGTTCATCAAGATCAACGGGAAGACTCATTACTTATGGCGTGCGGTTGACCAGGACGGGAGTGTCCTGGACATTCTGGTCACCTCCCGGCGTGACGCCAAGGCCGCCACCAGGTTCTTCCGCAAGCTGCTCACGGGGCTGGAGTATGTGCCTCGGGTGCTGGTCACTGACAAGCTGGCCAGCTACGGCGTGGCACGACACCGGCTGATGACCGGGGTGGAGCACCGCCGATCGAAGTATCTGAACAACCGGGCGGAGAACTCTCACCAACCAACCCGGCAGCGCGAACGCGCGATGAAACGCTTCACCTCAGCGGGGCACGCGCAGCGGTTTCTCTCCGCGTTCAGCGGAATATCACCACACTTTCGGCCCCGTCGCCACCTGCTCCACGCCGAGGAATACCGGCGCGAGATGGCCAACCGCTTCAGTACCTGGAACGAAGTCACCGGGCTGACCACCGCAGCATGAACCACTCGAGAGGACCCGACCGTCCCCCCTCAACCACGCACTGAATGATCTCCACCGCTCGTCAGACCGAACAAGTTGACAATGCCCCTACTTGAGCTGTTGGATCGTGATCAGCTGACCATCGGCTCTGCCACCCATTGGCCGAAATCTCAGCGTTCCGGACGCCGCGGGTACGGCGTGGACCATGTCGAGGTGACCGAATTCGTTAACCACGTCCTGCGGATTTGGCACATGCGTTTGTCCGTTCTGAACGACGAGGCGGATGGCTTGTGCTGCAGTGGCTAGCGCATCGTGGTGTGCGATGGCGTAGCCGTCCGCGAGATCGCCATCATCTAGGAATCCCCTGTCATGGTAGGCCGCCAAGAAGGCTGCGTATCCAGGCGGTGCGTCAACCGAATTCTTCCCCCAGCCTGAGGTGTCCGAAGATGTCGCGTAGAAGACCGCGAAATTTCCCCCCTTAAGGAGATCTTTGTAATCTTTTGTCGTCGTAAATCTGTTTTCTCCGACGAGGACTACTAGTGGCTGTTGGACGCATGCGCGCGCCTTCAATGCTTCGGTGAATGCGCCGAAATCGGCTCCCCGTCCAGCGTAGAAGACCACATCCAGGGGAGTGTTCGGGTCCTTGGCAGCATTGCACAGATTCGTTACCACAGGGTAGAAGACGTCGGGCGCTGTCTGAGATTCCATTGTGTTTCCCCGAAAAAGCTGGTCGGGAAACTTGATGTAACGTCCGAGTTGGGCACGATACGCGAGCACGAGGGACTGCGTGTAGACATCGGGGTTCCGGTCGTAGACGATTACGCCTGACTTCAATGTATTCTGGCGATCCAGAAAGAGCTTGAGCGCTTGCGTATAGTCGGAGGTGCTCGGGGACACACTCCAGAGTAAGGGCAGCATCGTGAGATCATCGGCCGAGGCCACTGCGCTAACCATTGGAATACCCTGCTTCGCTAGATGGTCAGCAGTGATTTTCGTGTTGTTGACGCTTGAGCCCAGACCAATCACAGCCACCACGGGGTGGTCCGGCTGGGATACTCTCAAGATGCCGTCGATGAAGTTTGGATCAGCGTCCTGTCGGCTTCCCTGGTTGGCTAACAGGAGTTGTATCTTCACGAGCGAGGGATCACCGAAAGCATGCGAGTGGTTGGCCCGGTACAGGGCAGTGTAGCTACCTTCCAAGCTGTGCAAGATCTGGCTTAGAGAGATGGTAGACGGCCTGGCCTCCGACACTGTCAACGGCATAAGTAAAACAATCGTGACGTAACGCCCCGCGTCAGGGACCTCCCCGTTCTCCGTTTTGATCATCTTTTGTACGTTGTGAATTTTTCTGATTACTTCCCGATCGTTGGCGTTCGTCGCTTTATTTGGATCATTGAAGAGATAGCTGCCATCTGTTACTCCAATACACTCCCCGTCAGCCTTGTTGCTGAGTCGGATTTCAGAAAAAGGCCCTCCGCATTCACGTGGCCACAACCGCCAACCGCTTATCCCTGCCGTCAGGGCTACCAGAACGATAGCCAGCGTAACCAGCAACTTTCTCCCCCTTGAGCCAGGCTCAGCGGAGGTAACAGGTCGACTCGTGGGCTGATCTGGCTCGGGCATGTCGACAATGTGGGCAACCGCCTGATCATCTACAAGGGGTGGCGGGAAGTTCTGTGCTGGGATGGATACCAGATTGAAAGCTTCGTCCCGGTCCCAGAAATCCCGGAACGAGGGTGCGACGAGTGTATGCGCCCGACGTAACGCCGCCCCGAGGCTGCGTCGGGAAATACCGGCGCTTGCGCCCCTAACCACAATCCCCTCGGTGACTAGGATCGGACGACCATGTTGGTCGCGCAACGCACCTTCTCCGCCAACGCCGTAGCTCTCGGCTGTTGCTTCGATAACTCGGTAGAAGACGGTGACTGGACCGACTGAGGATCTCCGCACTATGCGCCGTAGGATTTCACCCTGTTCGGAAGGAAACCCTCCTTGCGGCGCGGGGAGACGACCCAGTAGAGACCGGGCCTGATCCACGGTCAGCAGTTCAGGTGCCACAACCACCCGGTCGCCGGTCCGTCGAACCCTCCCCGTGAGGAACGGCCAATAGCTCATCATCGCGGCCGACCGTCCGTGTCGTTGGTGTCTGTACCACGTGACCGAGTCCGCCGAGGCCGGTAATGACCAATCTTTGACTCTGGGAATTTCTTTTCGAGTTCTCGAACTGACTCCGCGAAAAGCCGCAACACTCGAAGTATGACCTCAGGTTTCGATGAGTGGTGTTCGAGTTTATCTGTCCGGAGATCACCTTTCAGAGTCCACCATGTGCGGACCAGCTCTTCACTGGTGATGCCCTTGGTGTCGAAGAGTCGCAATCCCCATTGCGCTGTAACTGTATTGAGTACCGTCAGCACGACCTTTAGGAGGGGTGCGAGCGACCTACGTGGGAGGCGCCCTTTGACTCGTTCCGCAGTCTCAATGGCATGCCCTAACTCGGTATCGATCACGTCCGGAACAGAGCAGGCAACGGCATTTTCGGCCATGAAGGGCTGCCACTGCAAAGTATGATCCTTGTGTGTGGTGCCGTTAGCATCTACTCTGATGAACCCGTTGAGACCGAATGTACTGATCGGAATAATCCGCCGTACACCTATGAGGGGAGGTCGCTGATGGAATTGATAGAATGGTGGGTATTGATCAAGAAATTCGATTACCTTGGACAGGGGGTAGGCTTGCCCATTCTCATCGACCACTAAATCCCACTTAGAGATAACTAGATGAATTGTCTTTTGTTTAGCGGTGGCCAGATAAAGCATCAAGCCCATAAGAGTGTTGGCGAACTCTGGTGGAAAAAGCTTTTCGCGCATGGCTGACGCGATTTCCCCACCGTCCAGAACGCCTACGAGAACATGTGCCTCAGCAAGACTTGCCATCACTTCGGGATCGGGCGAGCTTTGAGATTCGGAGGGGAACAGAACACCTCTAATACGCTCACCGGCATAGTCGGCATAGTGGAGGCTGAACGACGAGCGAGCACTGTCACCAACAACGTCGACCATGAACGTGAAGATCGCTTTCGTGATATCCCCGGCCCTGGTACCCGCAGGTAGCTCACAGTCCGGATTGTTAATTTTTCTCGCGAGCATCGAAAGAAATCGACTTGTCGTTTCATCGGCTCTTAACGTCACCCCGTGTCGGCTGCCGAACGCCCACCGATGATACATGCCGACTAACATCATGGTCTTGCCGGAGCCTTCCAAGCCGAGCACCATCACCTTAACTGCCGTCGCATCGTCAGCCGACGGTGACTTGGAGGCATCGGTGGGGGCAGCGTCGGAGTCGGTTTCAGGGTCGGCGTCGGGGCTACCGGCAAAGGCCCGCTCAACGACTTTGATCAGCGGGTAGGAGATTATCATGGCTAGTAACGCAGTCAGAATTGAGGCGATAGCCTGCTCGGATAAGAGACCGACAAGAAGGTCCATCCAGGCCGCTCTCCTACGAGACCTTAAGCCAATACTGGCTACGAACCTTCATCGCGCACGGACATACATCGAACCGAAAAATATCGCCATGGCGCCACATTTCTCTGAGAGGATGCGCCTGTTGTGAAAAGCGCACCCGTGATGGGAATATTGTACAACACGTCATGCGCACGGCGAGGTCCCTAATCTGGAGGCCGCATTGTGTCGCGGACCGGATGCTTGGGCGGCCGGGTGAGGACAGTTTAGCTCAGCTGAGCTGACGGTCACGCGCACCTATCCGATCTGCTCGATGGGGATGGGCTCACCAGTGGCCGTGCCGCCTTCGGACCGAAAACTCAGCGTTCCGGACGCCGCGGGTACCGCATAGGCTAAGTTGAGGTGCCCGAATTGACCGGCCACGTCCTCCGCGTTAGGTGCTTGCGTTGGTCTGCCTATGGCGGCAAGACGGATAGCTTGCGTCGCGGTTGCTAGCGCATCGTGGTGCGAGATGGTGAAACCGTCCAACGAATTGGGGCTATCATTGAATCCCTGGGCATAGTATTCTGCCCGAAAAGCCTCATAACCGGGCGGCGTGCCAGGCTCATTCCTCCCCAAGGACAGAGGATCCGCCGAGGTCGCGACACCTAATTTAATAGTCTCACCCCTAAGGTCCCCCACGGTATCCTGCACGCCGGCGAAGCCGGATGTCACGACCAGCATTGTCAGCGGACGCTGCCGACATGTCCGCGTCTTCAACGCCTCAACGAATGGGCCAAGGTCAGCCACTCTCCCGGCGTAGAAGACCATATCCAGGGGAGCGTTGGGGTCGTTGGCAGCATTGCATAGATTCGTCACCACAGGAAAGAAAATATCGGGCGCCGCTGGAGTGTTAATCGTACTTCCCTGGAAGGGCTGATCGGGAAACTTGACGTAGAGTCCGAGCTGGTCGTGGTAGGCCTGCGCAAGGGACTGCGTGAAGAGATCGGGGTTCCGGTCGTAGACGATGACGCCTGATCGCAATACATGCTGTTGGTCCAGAAAAGACTTAAGTCGGACCGCGTACTCCGTGTTGCTCGGGGATACACTCCAGAGTAAGGGCAGGTGAGTCAAGCTGTCGGCCGATGCCACTGCGCTAACCATGGGAATACCCCGCTGTGCCAAGTAATCTGCAGCAGTCTTCGTGTTCGGAACGCTTGCACCTAACCCGACCACGGCCACTAAAGGATGGTTCATCTGAGAAATTTTCAAAATGCCGTCAATGAAGTCGGGGTCGGCGTTCTGCCGGCTTCCCTGGTTGACTAACAGAAGTTGTATTTTCACCGCCGATGGGTCACCGAAAGCAGGCGAATGATTGGCCCGATGGAGGGCAACGTAACTGCCCTCCAAGCTGTGCAAAATTTCTCTCAGAAGAATAGCAGGCGGCCTGGCCTGCGACACCGTCAGTGGCATGAGCAGCGCAACCTTGACATAACGGCTAGAGCCCGCCGTCACCGCATCATTTTCGATCTTAATCAATTTCTGAACATCGTTAATGTTTTCCATGATTTTTCGATCAGTGGGTGTTTTCGCTTTATCTGGATCATTAAAAACGTAGGCGCCATCGGTTATGCCGATGCATTCGCCGTCGGCCTTGTCGTTGAGTTGGGCCTCTCCACATTCATGAGGCCACAACTGCCATCCGGCCACGCCAGCCGCCAAGCCGATGACCGCGACAGACAACGTCACCAGGAACCGTTTCCGCAAGCCACGCTGATTCGAGGTCAACGCCACACTCCCTCTGTCGACAAGTGACTCAGCGATTCATTCGTCATAAAAAAAGCCAAAAGCCTTCCCGTGACAGGAATCGTGATTTTCACCACTGACGAGTAAGCCACTCCTTCGAAGAAAAATCTTTTTAGTGAGCCAAAAGACGGCATAGCGTTCAAAGTAACGCGGAGTCGCGAATCGAGCGTGCAATCAAACCGTAGCGTCTGACTTTTCAGCTGACGACCAACTGGTGACGCTCCTTCGGGTCTCAGAGAGAAGGCCGCTTCGGCCATGAGTTCGTGCACGGTTATAACAGCCATCCTCAGGCACCCCCTCATGTACGCAGCACTTTGCGGGTATTAAGTCGGCGCAGGTAGTGAATACGTTACCAGCATACCCGAGAGGGTGTATGGTGCTCGACCTGCTCCGACGCGCCATGGTCGTCGCCAGGAGCTGGGAGCACCGACGACTGGCTCCTCGCTGTATCAAGTGGGTTTGGTGATCAAGTTGGGGTGGACCCGGCGTGGCGGGTTGACGAGGGGGTGATGGTTTCATTGGCTGTGTGACTGTCCGTGATGGTCATGTAGCAGGGGGTTGTCGGGGTATGGATGAGCTGGGGTTGTTCACGGCGGCGCTAGGGCTTAGCGGGCCGTGGCGGGTGATGCGTAGCGAGTTCGACGCCGAGGCCACTCAGCTGGATCTGTATCTGGACTTCGAGCGTGGTTCCCGGTTCGCGTGTCCGGCCAAGGACTGTGCCCAGGGTGACTGTCCGGTGCACGACAGCGTGGACAAGACGTGGCGGCATCTGGACTTCTTCCAGCACAAGGCGTTGCTGCATGCCCGGCTGCCGCGGGTGCGCTGCCCCGAGCACGGGGTACGGCAGGTCAGCGTGCCGTGGGCACGCCCGGGGTCGGGGTTCACGCTGTTGTTCGAGGCGCTGGTGCTCACCTTCGCCGCGGCGATGCCGATGGCGAAGGTCGCTGAGATGACTCGCGGGCACGACACCAGGATCTGGCGGATCGTGGAGCACCACGTCAACGCCGCTCGTGACCAGCTGGACTGCTCGGGTGTGAGGCGGGTCGGGATGGATGAGACCTCCGCGCGCAAGGGTCAGGACTACATCAGCATCTTCGCTGATCTCGATGCCCGGCGGGTGGTGTTCGCCACCGAGGGACGCTCGGCCGAGACGGTCGCCCGCTTCGCCGCCGATCTGGCCGGCCACGGCGGCGACCCGGACAAGGTCACCGACACCAGCTCCGACATGAGCACCGCGTTCATCTCCGGCATCAACGCGCATCTGTCCCACGCGAGGATGACCTTCGACCGCTTCCACCTGGCCGCCAAGCTCAGCGAGGCCATCGACACCGTGCGCCGCACCGAGGTTGCCACCCGCCCCGAGCTCAAGCAGACCCGCTGGCTGTGGCTGAAAAACCACGCCACCCTCTCAGCCAAGCAGCAAGGTGAGCTCCACCGGCTGATGCGCCCGTCGGCGCAACTGGCCACCGCCCGGGCGCTGCGCTGGCGGGAGGATTTCCAGGCCTTCTACGACCAGGACCCCAGCTACGCCCCCGAGTACCTGCGACGCTGGTGCTACGGCGCCAAACGCTCCCGCCTGCAACCGATCAAAGATTTCGTCGCCCTGGTCGAGAAGCACTGGGACGGCATCATCGCCTGGCACACCAACCACCTCAGCAACGGCCTGCTCGAAGGCATCAATTCCCTGGTCCAGGCCGCCAAAGCCCGCGCCCGAGGCTACCGCAACAAAACCAAGATGATCACCATCGTCTACCTCACCGCAGCCAAACTCCACCTCCCCACCCTCGCCAACCCCACACCCGCCTACATGACATCACACTGAGTAACCCACTGAAAACAGCGAAGAGCCCGACGACTCCATGATGTCGATCGGCGATGGACATGCCGCGTAACCTGGGAGGCACCGTCAACTTGCTGGGACTGCCTGGTGGGCGCTGTCAAGTTGTTGGAGTGTGGTGGGATGGGCTCCCGGTAGATCTTCGGGAGGGGCCGCTTGATGGGTGTCGTGTCGTCGTCGCTGTACAAGGGCCATCGATACCCGGTGGAGATCATCAGCCACTGCGTCTGGTTGTACTACCGGTTCCCGCTGAGCTTGCGCGAGGTCGAAGAGAGGCACTGTTGCGTCCGGTGATGGGAGCAGCGGTTGCCATGCTTGGTGCATGAGAGCCGCTCGCTGTGTCGTCCCATCCGTCGCGTCCTCTGCGTTCGCTGGTTTCCGGTTCCCGCCGGAGGTGATCACCTTGGCGGTGCGCTGGTATCTGCGTTTCGGACTCTCCTACCGTGACGTAGAAGAACTCCTAGCCGAGCGGGGCATTGACGTCGACCACGTCACCATCTACAGGTGGGTACAGCGGTTCACCCCACTACTCATCGACGCCGCGCGGCCGTGCCGTCACTCGCCGGGAGACCGCTGGTGTGTGGATGAGACCTATGTCAAGGTCGCCGGGCAGTGGGTCTATCTGTACCGGGCCATCGACCAGTTCGGCCAGGTCATCGACGTGCTGGTGTCGGAGAAGCGGGATCTGGCGGCCACCCGCCGGTTCTTCACCCGCGCCCTGGAGCACGGCCCGCGACCGACCGAGGTGAGCACCGATCGAGCGCCGGCTTATCCGCGAGTGCTCGATGAGCTGCTGCCCGCCGCCTGCCATGTGATGGAGCAGTACGCGAACAATGGGATCGAAGCCGATCACGGGCGGCTGAAGTCCCGGCTGCGGCCGATGCGCGGTCTAAAACGACTCCGCTCGGCGCGCGTGATCAGTGCCGGGCACGTGTTCGTGCAGAACCTGCGCCGCGGCCACTACGACATCGCCACCCACATCAACCGTAGTCACCAGCTTCCGGCGGCGTTCGCCGAACTCGCCCTCGTCCTCTGATCCACGGCACCAATCCGCGGTCAAGCCTGACCACCCTCAGCCAACGCAACGCTGCCGATCGGCGGATTCAAGTGATCACCGCGGATACCGGCCGCCTCGCGAGCCAACTGAGCGAAAGGATGGATGCTCAAGATCGGCGACACAACGACTTGTCGCGAGAGTTCCGCGCCTACGCGGGCGAGCAGGCTGTACAGGACAGGAAGCCCAGTCCGTCAGCTTCAGTTGCAAGCTGTGGGCCTCTTTCTGGTCACCGCCGGATCATGCTTCCAGGCGGCGGGGTCGTTGCTCCTGTCAGAAAACAATCCAACCAGCACAGGACAGGCTGCGTCTGAGAGTCGCCTAAGTCACGCAAACGACCCCACCTATGGCCCTAGGCGTTCGCTTGTCGCCGGGCAAGCAACTGGAGGTTTATACCATCCAGGGCTGCCGGTCGGGGCCGTAGTGGCTGCGATACCCAACTAACGACCCCTCGACCGGCTCCACTACCGCGTGCCTAGTCGAGGCCGGGGGTAAATCGATACAGGGTCACCAGCCGGGCGCTCTCCACTACGGCATAAACGATGAATCCCTTGTCATCGCCAATCGGGATGGTGTGCAGGTCATACTGCGCGTCGTGCTCCCTGCCGGGGTTGCCGGTGGGATTCTCCCGCAACTCTTCGATGCGCTGGTCGACCAGTCGCCGCGTGTCTCCGGGGAGGCTGGCGTACTGTTTGTCAGCCTCCTCACCGCCCAACTTCCACGCGTAGCGCGGCATCTACCGCCGAACCCAGTTTCCGTTCTCGTCCTGGTGGCGAGTGATCAGTCCGCTGAAGTCACCAGCCTTCGCGCGTTCAAGCTGCTTTCGTTCCTCATCGGTAAGTGGGTTCGCTGCCATTATGGCCACCGCCTGCCAGTGCTTCAGAACCGCCTGTGGTCCCGAGAGGTCAAGGCTATCTGCGGCCAGCGCCAGTGTGGAGCGGAACTCTGCCTCAAACTGAGCACACCTATCCGGCGCATGCGCGAGCAAAGCAGCCCGGATCGCTGGACCCGATCTCCCAACCGCCCTCGGCGTGCAACCGGGCGTGTCGGTAGCGACTTGCGCGCACTCGTTGCTGTCCACAACCAATGAACGACCGCTCTGGCCTGCGGTTATGGCATATCATAACCGCAGGCCAGAGCCGTTCGTCGCCGGTCGGCCAGTCGAACTCGCCGGCTCGCACCCCCCGCGGTGAAGACCGACCACTCGGCCGCGGTGAAGCTCAGCGCCGGGCCCGCCGGGTCCTTGCTGTCTCGCACGCCCCGGCGGCCAGACTCTCGCTTACAATCGAGGGCGTCAGTGTTGATCGAATACGACACTGCCGCCGAGCGTGCCGAAGCTCTGTGGTAACTAGTCAGGTCTTCGGCGTGGCTAGTTGATCTCGGGTCTGGGTTTGTCGATCATGATGTGGTGCCTGCTGATCGTCCGTCCTACGAGGAGCTTGCCGCGGAAAATGCGGGGCTGCGGGTGATGGTCGAGGCGCTGCGGGCTGAGGTCGCGGAGTTGAGGCGGCAGTTGGGGCAGAACAGCCGCAACTCGTCGAAGCCGCCGTCAGCGGACTCACCGTTTGTCAAGCCCGCGCCGAAGTCGTTGCGGTGCAAGAGCGGGCGCAAGAGCGGGCGCAAGCCGGGTGGGCAGCGGGGGCATCCGGGCTCGACGTTGGCGCTGGTCGCCGATCCGCATGAGCGGTTGCGGTGTGAGGCCGGTCCGTGTGTCGGCTGTGGCGCCGATCTGACTGACGCGCCCGAGGTGGGTGTGGAGCGGCGGCAGGTGTTTGACCTGCCCCCGATGACGGTGCGGGTGACCGAGCACCAGCTGATCTCGCGCCGCTGTGCTTGCGGGGCGACCACCTGCGGTGAAGCGCCGGAGGGTGTGACGGCGCCGGTGGGAGTACGGGCCGCGGATCACCGCGATCATCCTCTATCTCTACGTCGGGCAGTTTCTCTCCAAGAAACGCACCGCGCAGGCGCTGGCCGAGTTGTTCGCCACTCCAGTCTGTGAAGGCACCGTCGCGACGATGACCGCCCGCGCCGCCGACGGCTTGGAGGACTTCCTGAGTCTGCTGCGTGACCGCATCGCCGACGCCGAGGTGGCAGGGTTCGACGAGACCGGTCTACGGGTGGCGGGCAGCCTGCACTGGGTGCACTGCGCCCGCACCCGACCGCTACACCTTTATCACCTGCCATACCAAGCGCGGCCGCAAGGGTATCGACGACGCCGGCGTGCTCGGCCGGTTCCACGGGGTCGCGGTGCACGACGCGTGGGCACCCTATGACACCTATCTGGATATCGAACATCAACTGTGTTGCGCGCACGCCCTGCGGGAGTTGCAGGGCGTCGCCGAGCTTGCGCCACCGGATGCCGACTGGTGCTGGGCCGCCCAGGCCGCCGACGCGCTCGTGGCGATGCAGCACCTGGTGTCCCAGGCCACCGCCAGTGGAGCCGAAACCTCGATGTCGACGCCCTGAACACCCAGATTCAGCTTTACCGCTCGGCCGCCCAGATCGGCCTCACCCAGACCGCCGCCCGCTCCGACACAGTGACCAAGAAGCACAACGCCCTCGCCCGCCGGCTGCTCGATCGGCAAGACGACTACCTGCGCTTCACCAAGGACTGGCGAGTGCCCGCCGACAACAACGGCTCGGAGCGCGACATACGGATGATCAAGTTGCGGCAGAAGGTATCCGGCTGCTTACGAACTCTCACCGGAGCCAAACAATTCTGCACGATACGCAGCTACCTCTCCACCGCAGCCAAACACGGCAAACACTACCTCGAAACCCTCGTCATGCTCGCCGAGGGCCGACCATGGCTGCCCTCAAACCAATGACCTGACCAGTCACGCTCTGTGATCATGCCTCATCCAGCGCCCGTCTTGTCACCGAGTGTGTGATCGTGGACACGGTGTGTGGTCGTGCCTCCGCCGTCGCCGAGCTGTAAACTCGACGTCAAGTGCTGAACCGGGCCTGTTGCCCGGCTAGGCGCTTGGGATGTTCCGAT
>QHBY01000582.1 GCA_003244245.1 Pseudonocardiales bacterium | reverse complement strand
GAGGACGTGCGCGTGCTCGACGGCCTCGACACATCGGTCGGCGAGGGCGACACGGTGGTGATCCTGCCGGCCATGGCGGGCGGGTCTCGCCGCTAACCTCGATTATCGGTAGGGGTACGGTTCACCCTTCGGGGGTGGGCTGAGCGGGGTGGCGGGGGCGGTTTTCGTGGTGGGGACTGGGTTTGCGGCTGGCGTTCTGGGCGCGGCTAGGCTGATTTGGTGTACTGGCTGCGTGCCTATGCCGGGGGTTGGCTGGGTCGTGGCTGCCGTGCTGCTGGCGGGATGATCGCTGGTAGACGCTGATGTTTGCTGGGCAGTGGGGTGCCTGACCGGGGTTCTGTCCGGGGCTACTGCAACCATACGCCATGAGCTGGTTCACTAGTTCGACCTAGCAAATGGCTTCCCGTCCCGGTCATGAGCAGTTCACGGCGCCCGCGCAGCCCAATCAGCGCCGCTACGAGGCGCTGCGCGCGTACTTCGTCGAGGGCGCCACAGCCCAGGAGGTCGCCGAGCGGCTGGGGTACACGCGTGCCAGCGTGGAGACGCTGGTGCGCGACTACCGCCACGGCCGCCTGGAGCTGTTTGGCTCCCCGCGGCCGGGACCCAAGCGCCAGCCCAAGAAGGACGCGGCCCGGGAGCTGGTGATCGAGCTGCGCCGCCAGCGGCACGGTCTGGATGAGATCGTCTCTGAGCTGGAGCGGGCCGGCACGCCCTTGTCGCGCACCGCGGTCTGGGAGATCCTCACAGCGGCGGGGCTCGCACGGATGCCCAAGCCGGTCGCCGCGCCCGCGCCCTGCCCGGCGCCCGAGCGGCTGCCCGCGGCGAAGGTGCACGTACTCGCAGAGGAGCAGTGGCCGCGGTCTGGCAACGTGAGCACCGCGCACGCCGGCCTGTTCTTGTTGATCGGCGATCTGGTCGCGCTGGATCTCCCCGGCCTGGTCGCCGCGGCAGCCTGGCCGGGCACCAGCCAGCTTCCGGCGCTGCGCTCGGTGCTCTCGCTGATGGCGCTCAAGCTCGCTGGCCGGCGGCGGCGCAGCCACGTCCGCGACATCGTGCACGACCCAGCGCTGGGACTGTTCGCTGGGCTGAACGTGCTGCCCAAGACCTGGCATCTGAGCACCTACAGCTACCGCACCCAGCGCTCCCAGCAACTCGCGTTCTTCGGGGCGCTGCAGCCACGACTACGCGAGGCTGGGCTGCTGGGCCAGAGCGGGCTGAACCTCGACTTCCACACGATCATGAGCTACGGGGAAGGCACAATCCTCGACAAGCACTACGTTCCCCGCCGCTCCCAGCGCACCCGCTCGGTGCTCACGTTCATCGCCCAGGACGGCGAGCAGCGCACGATCCTCTACGCCAACGCCGAGCTGACCGCCCGCCAGCAATCCGGCGAAGTGATCGAGTTCTGCCGCTTCTACGAGCGCACCCACGGCCAGCCCCCCACGCTGCTGGTCTTCGACCAGAAGCTCACCACCCAGGAGCACCTCGCCGAGCTCGACGAGCTGGGCGTCGGCTTCATCACCCTGCGCCAGCGCTCCCCGGCCCTGATCTCAAAGCTCGAGGCGCTCGAAGGCCAGGAGTGGACCAAGACCCGGCTTGACCGCCCCGGCAAGCATCGCAACGTCAGCTACCACGAAGACCTCGTCACGATCAAAGGCCGCTCCTTTCGCCAGATCGCCGTGCAAGGCCTCGGCCGCGACCAGGCCACCCTGATCCTCACCAACCAGCACCAGCTGACCATCAAGCAGCTAATCGAACGGTACGGCCAACGCTGGGGGATCGAGAACCACCTCGCCGAGCAGATCCGCGCCTTCCACCTGGACTCGCTCTGCTCCCAAGTCCCGCTCGCCGTCGACTTCGACGTCGCGCTCACCGTGCTCGCCGACCTCGCCTACCGCCGCTTCGCGCGCAGCCTGCACCCCGCCTACCACCACCAGACACCCGACACGATCCGCAGCCACCTCATCGACGGCATCGGCGAGCTGCGCTTCACCCCCGGCCACGTCGAAGTCCGCCTCAAACGCCGCACCCACACCCCCGCGCTCCTGGACGCCGGCTACCAAGACCGCCACATCCACGTCCCCTGGTGGGGCGGACGCACCCTCAGCTACAGCTTCCCCGCCTGACCCACAAACTAGGTCGAAATAGTGCAACGACAATCCAGGCTAACGGCGCTCGGCGATCGTCACGGCCGCGTTGACGAGCGCGAGGTGCGTGAGCGCCTGCGGGAAGTTGCCGAGCA
>QHBY01000581.1 GCA_003244245.1 Pseudonocardiales bacterium | reverse complement strand
ATCGTCGACCTCGGTGGGGATCCACTGGAATCCGGTGCCGGCCGCGGCGCTGGAGGTGATCCCTTCGGCGGGTTCGGTTTCGGCGACATCATGGACGCCTTCTTCGGTGCTACCGGCGCCGGCGGTCGGCGCGGGCCGCGTAGCCGGGTGCAGAGCGGCTCGGACGCGCTGATCCGGCTGCAGCTTGTCCTCGAGGAGTGCGCCAGCGGGGCATCCCGCGAGCTCACCGTGGACACCGCCGTGCTGTGTAGCGAATGCAACGGGTCCGGTTGCGCGCCCGGAACCCGGCCGCAGACCTGCGACACCTGTGCTGGCGCCGGCGAGGTGCAAAATGTGCAGCGCTCGTTCCTCGGGCAGGTGGTGACCTCGCGGCCGTGCCCGGTATGCCGGGGTTTCGGCGAAGTCATCCCAGACCCGTGCCGCCAGTGCGGCGGGGATGGCCGGGTCCGGACCCGCCGCATCGTCACGGCGAAAGTGCCTGCCGGGGTGGGCGACGGGATGCGGGTGCGGCTGGCCGGTCAAGGCGAAGTGGGTACTGGTGGCGGTCCCGCGGGTGATCTGTACGTCGAGGTGCAGGAGGTGCCGCACGAGACCTTCACTCGCGACGGCGCCGACCTGCATTGCACCGTACGGGTGCCGATGACCTCCGCCGCGTTGGGCACCACCGTCGCGCTGGAGACCCTCGACGGTACCGAGGAGGTTCGGGTCGAACCGGGCACGCAGTGCGCGACCGTGCTGACTCTGCGGGGGCGTGGAATGCCACGGCTGCGCAGCACCGGCCGCGCGGAGGGGCGAGGTGATCTATTCGTCCACCTTGATGTGGTGACCCCGACCCGGCTGGACCCCCGGCAGAGCGAGCTGTTGCGCGAGCTTGCCCTGCTGCGTGGTGAAGAACAGGCTGAGCTCACGGCGAACGGCCGGGCCGGCGGCTTGTTCTCCCGGTTGCGGGATTCCTTAGGCGGGCGCTGATGTTCAACGGGCGCTGATGTTCAACGGGCGCTGATGTTCAACGGACGCTGAGGAGCCGCGGTGAGCAGCCTGCCCGTGTTTTTCGCCGAGCAGTTGCCTGGCGCGGGCAGCGTGACGACGCTCGACGGTCCCGAGGGCAGGCACGCCGCGACGGTGCGACGGTTGCGAGCCGGCGAGGGCCTGGTGCTCACCGACGGCTGCGGGGAATTGGCCGTCTGCGAGGTGCTCGATGCCGGTCGGGATCGGCTGCGGCTGAAGGTGCTGCGCAGGGAGAGCGAGCCCGCTCCGGTCTTGCGGGTAACGCTGGTCCAGGCATTAGTCAAGGGCCCTCGTGGGGAGCTGGCGGTGGAGCTGGCCACCGAGGCCGGGGTGGATGCGATACTGCCGTGGCGAGCTGACCGCTGCGTGGCCCGCTGGGACGATGGACCGCGCGGAGCCAAGGCGCTGTCGCGCTGGCGGCAGACCGCTCAGGAGGCGGCCAAACAGTCCCGCCGGGGATGGTTCCCCGCGGTGGCCGAGCCGGTGGACACCACCGTGCTCGGGCAGCGCTGCTCCGCCGCTGCAGGGTGCCTGGTGTTGCACGAACGTGCCACCGACCCGCTGCCCACAGTGGCGTTGCCCGCTGCGGGAGAACTAGTGGTCGTGGTCGGACCTGAGGGCGGCATCACCGACTCCGAACTGGCCACGCTCACCACGGCGGGAGGGCGGCCAGTGCGGCTCGGCAGCGGGGTATTGCGTTCTTCGAGTGCTGGGGCAGTCGCTCTGGGTGCAATTAATGCCCTGTCTCAGCGCTGGAGCTAGGTCATTCAGGTGATAATTGGTGAGGGCAACGCGGGAAAGGCTAACATTAAGTACGCAAGGCCAGATGAACCACCTGATTGAGGAAATCAGTTCGGGCTCACAGAACAAGCCCCCACAAAGGCTCCGCCGGGCACCTCCCCCCTCGGTCCGGCGGCGCTGCGTCGCGGCGGGACAGCCCCCAGTTTCCGCCGCGACGCAGCATCCCGTTCCGGTGAGTTGTCATCGCCATATTTGATCGCCAAGAATGAGCCCTGACTGTGCGAACTTGCACGGCCAGGGCTCACTTCGGCGATCACAATACATTCGGTGACGGGGGGACTACGGCCGCCCCGTAGGTGCCCAACCACGAGCTGTAGTGGGAACCCCACAGATCAAACGAGCAATCAGCACCCCGCGGGCTGGGGTCTGCGGCTAGCATCTGTCCTACCGGTTAGCCCGAGACGCGCGAGTGCGCAGGAAGTAGGACCCACTCCCACGTGACCCCTACCCCGATGGAGGGCGCCTCCCGATCCGGTTCGGAGACGACGCAGCCCCAACCGGTCCAGTCGAAGATCGTGATCCCAGACGCCGCCGT
The DNA here is from genome assembly GCA_003244245.1 of Pseudonocardiales bacterium. Taxonomy (GTDB): domain Bacteria; phylum Actinomycetota; class Actinomycetes; order Mycobacteriales; family Pseudonocardiaceae. The sequence continues at coordinate 294 of QHBY01000581.1, read as the reverse complement.
GCTGTCCCTGCTTGGATCCCGGGACGAGAACCTGAAGGTTACCGAAGACCTGCTCGCCGCCGACGTGCACGTGCGCGGCAACCAGGTCACCCTCACCGGTACCCCGGCGGACGTCGCATTCGCCGAGCGGGCCTTCGGTGAGTTGGTCACCCTGGCCCGGCGCGGCCAGCAGCTAGGTCCCGACGCGGTCCGGGCGACGCTGACCATGCTCGCCCAGGGAAACGCCGAATCGCCCGCCGAGGTACTCAGCCTGGACATCCTGTCCCGGCGCGGGCGCACGATCCGGCCCAAGAC
>QHBY01000580.1 GCA_003244245.1 Pseudonocardiales bacterium | reverse complement strand
CACCCCGGTGAAAAATCCAGGCTAGACGTCGTCAACCGCCACCTACGCCACGAACAACAGGGTCTGTCGATCCTCCTCCCCAGATCCACGCGTCCCCAGTGTTTGATGTAACAATCAACGTCATTCTCCCGATATGATCAGTGCGCAGCTGAGCGACCAATGGTCCCGATCAGCTACGGGTGATTTTGTGCCTTTAGCGATGGCGCGAAGGCTGAGGGACTGCGGGAGGTTTACTATCGCATTCAGGCGTTGAGACAATTATTTGGGCCTCATTGTGGCCGCAATCTCAAGCGTGGGTTGCTTTTATACGGGTTACTTACTATATTTCGCCCGTCACGCGGGCCGTAGACTGCTGAACCGATTCAGTCCGCGCTCAGGTGAAGGCGGACTGAATGTACCGGAGTTGGCAAGCCAAGGCCGACGTTTCACGAAACCAACTCTCTCTGGACTGGCGCATTGCCACGCACCCCACGCGGGCCAGAGTTGCGCCACTCGGCGTGTCGGGCGCCGCCCTGGTATCAATCACCTGAAGATGTCGTCCGGCCCTGCGAGAGTGCGGCCTCCTGGGGCCACGCCAACGACCAGGACGGAGAACCGCCGTGGCAAGCCAGGTAATTCTACTGGATGAGGAGGGAAATGTGCCGATCAACGCGCACTGGGCCGGCCCACTCCTCGCGCTTGGTGCGAGACTCGCCCGCCAGCCCACGCCAGATCCAGGATCCCGTCTGGTAGTAGCGCTTACCGTGCCGATCCGAGACCTTGCCGCCGCCCTAATCGCGACAGGCTGGGTTCTGACACGGCCTGTCGCGAGCCAACCCGCGGTCGACGAAGTATTGGGGGCACTAGAGCCAGGTACGCCAGTCAGGATGGTTGCCAATTCTCAGCTGATTGCTGACCGCTTCGTTGGCTATGAAGTCGTTGCCGGTAGGCCGAGAGTGCGCGTCGGTAACTCAGGTTGGATGCTGGACAAGGTCGACATGCTCATGCCCGCTCCTGGTCTCGCGTCCGCCCGATTTCGTCGAAGGGGCCTGTCCCCGGCCGGCAGCCTGGTGACAAGCACGGGCCGCGCCCCGACCTGGATCGCTGCCCAGGTCGCATGCGGGGCCGATGTCTTCCTGGTTGGCACCAAGTCCTGGTTGGCCTGCGAGATGGCCATTCGGCCGGGGCTGGGTGACTCCGGCGTCGGGCACAACAGCTTCGGAGAGATCCTTCGCGCCGACGACGGCACAAGGCCAGCTTGGGGCAGCGCGATCTTGCCAGCAGCCAGGTTCGAGGAGGCGGTAGCGCCGCCGGAGGCCAGGTTGGCGGTGCTTGACGGCAGCAGCGCCATCGGATGGCTGAGCAGCCTACGCACCGACTTTGCCGTGGCAATCATCGATCGCTCCGCCGCGGATGATTTCGCTGCCGAATCGATCATCCAGCTCAGATCGATGGGTGGCACCCCGGTCCCGCTCGCCAGGCTGGGGTGGCGACCGCCTGCCGGCGTCGAAGCGCTAGCGTTCGAGGCCTGGCGATGACAGGGATAGCGCAGATTGCAGACCACTACCGGGCGGCGGAGGGCCTAGCTCGGGGAACCGTTGAGTTGCACGCCGTTGCCGACGAGGCAGGCGCATACCTCGATGCGGCGCTCAAGCGTCTGATCACACAGCTGCGCTCCGAGGACCCAGAGATTTGGCAGGACTTGCTGATAGTGGCTCGCCAGGTGCGCTGGCGGCTGGCGACCAACCCTGCGCCGGCTACCTTTCGTTCCGACGATGACGAGGTACTGATGGCGCTCCTGGCTACCTGCCAGCGGCGAGGGCTCGCAGCAGACGAGCAGACCCAGCTGCTGCTGGAAGACCTCGCGCGCCGAGCAGAGGAGGCGCACGTCCAGGATCGACCGACAGGGGAAGTGCTTCTGGAGTCCTTGAGAGAACTCAACTACCAGGCCTGCGTGGTGATCACGGCTTCAGGCCGCGCTCAGAACGCAACCAAGATGTGGTTTGACGATCTCGGCATCTCCGTATCCGTGATCCGCGGTAGTTTCCGCGACCAACCCGACGTCGTTGACCAGGCCTATGCGGTGGGCGCGCCATCGTTGTTCGGGCCGTCCCTGCTGACCGCGCCGCGGGCTACGGCACTGGCCTACGTGTTGCCGTCCTGGGTGCAGGATCGCAGCCTGCCCAAGTCCACGCTGGCCGACTACGCAGAGGGGGTCATCAGACCCGGGCGTAAGATCTTCAAGATCGGCAGGGAGCCGATCCTCGAAGATCCACCCGCCCCGGTGGAGGACCAGCTCTTGCCCTCACCGGTCTGGTCGCGACAGTCGCCGCCCCGTCCACCCCGAGCTGATGAGGTGCTTGCCCGGAAGGTGCTGCTTGGCGGTGGCCTGGCCATAATGCTCGACCAGGACGGCGAGCACATTCGAAGCCTGATCCCGAATCGCCCGGTGGGAGAACGTGTCGAGCTCGCTGACGTCTCAGCTGTCACCGTTGGCAGCTACCTGGTGCTTCGCGAGGGCGAAACTCAATCGGCGTTGCTCTACGACTGGGCGATCAAGCTTCTCGGCACCCGCGGGCTCGACGCCAGGAGTTCCCAGGAGGAGTGGAAGAGCGCCTTGCGTGCGGCGCTTCGCCGGCTGGGAAACGCTGCCGTTGTGCGGGCGCTGGACCGGGCGGGGGTCAAGCGCGCCGACCGCGCAGCCGCCTGGACGGCCACGACCATGGTTCGGCCGCAGGATGATGGGGACTTCGAGCTGCTCTTGAGCTGGTTGAGTCTGCCGACGCAACCTCACTTCGAGCTGGCAGCTGCCCTCCGCCGTGCCCGGCTGCAGGCGAGCCAGGACATTCGCGAGATCTTGGAGGAAGCGGTCTCGGCGGCTGACCTTTCCGAGCTGGAGCGCGATGGATTTCTGCGCTTGGAGCTCGACGTCGATGGCTTCCGCAGCATCATCGCCACCCGCGTTCTTGCCATCTCGCCGAACTTCGAGCCGATTCACCGCAATGACGTCCGGCGGCCAGTTGAGGATTGGGGTGCGCGGTGGCTCGAATGATCCCGCCGATGATCTCGCCGGATGCGCCATCCGGCGAACGGCAGGTCTTCGAGAGGCTGGCCAGTGATCCCCAGACTGACGGCTGGATCGTGCTGCACTCGCTTGCGCTCGCGAACCATGTTCGCCAGGCCCAGGGCGAGGCCGACTTCGTTGTCTTCGTGCCCGGCTACGGCGTCGCCGTCATCGAGGTCAAGTCACACAAGAAGGTCGCCCGCACGTCAGACGGCCAATGGCGGCTAGGCAACCATGCGCCGACCGGCCGAGGACCGTTCCAGCAGGCCGACGAGGCCATGCACAGCATCCGCGGGTACCTGCACGCCCACGGTGCCGATCTGCGTGCGGTCCCGCTGGTCAGCGGCGTCTGGTTCACCCACGTGCGGGCGCGGGTCACACTGCCATCGTCGCCCGAGTGGCATGACTGGCAGCTGCTCGACCTGGATGACTTCCGAACTGGCGCCGCAAGGGCTGTGCGGCGCTTGCTCATCGAGGGTCGCGACCAGCTTTCTGGCCGGCTCCCGGCCCTCCGCGAACTCCCTCAGCAGCCCGACTCCATGGCCGTCGGCTCGCTCGTGGCGAAACTTCGCCCTCGCTTCGACGTAACGGTTGGGGCGGCCGACGTCCGCCGCGATCGAGAGTCACAATTGGCGGCGTTCTTGGATGAGCAGTATGAGGCGCTTGATGCCATGGCAGACAACCGCAGCGTGCTGTTCACCGGCCCCGCCGGGTCCGGCAAGACCTTCCTCGCGTTGGAAGCGGCGCGCCGGGCGCAAGCAAACGGAATCCCCGGGCGATTGCTCTGTTTCAACCGGCTGCTCGGCAAGCATCTGCGGTCGGCAATCCAGCCGTCTGAGGCCTTCGCTATCGGCACCTTGCACCGTGAACTACTACGCATAGCTGGAGTCACGCCACCGGCCCGACCGGACGATGTGTATTGGGATGAGCTGCTGGCAACCGCGACCGATCGACTACTGGACGGCAACTTCGCTCGTGACGTCCTGATCGTCGATGAACTGCAGGATCTGGCAAAGCCGGAGTACCTCGACGTGCTCGACCTCCTCGTCAAGGGCGGCCTCGCGGGAGGTCAATGCCTGTTCTTTGGCGACTTCGAACGGCAAGCCCTCTATGACCTCGAGGACGGGCGGGCTGCGCTGCGGGCTCGGATCGCTGACCTGGCCTGCCACACGCTAATGACCAACTGCCGGAACCGTCCGCGCATCGGTTCTGCAGTTGAACTCCTGGCGGCCATGTCGCCCGGTTACAAGCGCTATCGCCGCCAAGACGACGGCGCGCAGCCGCGCTACTACTGGTACGGGACGGCGGAAGAGCAGGAGGCAAAGACCATTCAGGCAATCCGCGACCTCAAGGCTGAGGGCTACGAATTTGAGGAGATCGTACTGCTGAGCCCACGGCGCGGCGGCTCGATTGCTGCAACAACAACTGACCAGTGGCTGACACAGATCCTAATTGCTGAGGATGGCACGAAGCCTCGCAGGGGGCGACTGCGCTACACAACCGTCCACGCATTCAAGGGCCTCGAAACACCGGCTGTGGTCCTAACGGACATCGATGACGCGACGGCTCCCGGCTTCGACGCGCTTCTTTACGTCGGTCTGACCCGGCCGACTGACCGCCTGTCCCTGGTTGGTACCCGTGCGGCGCTTCGGCCGAAGTTAGGGAGTCTGAAATGAGCGGCATCGATGCGCGAAACACCATGGAGGCGGCCGTCCGTCGCGAACTGTTCGGCCCCCCTGCGGGCGAGTCAGGCCGCGGCATGCCGCTGGATCTGAGCGCCGGACCGCCGCACTTTGAGTCCTGGCCCGCGAGCTACGGAATGTGGCATGACGCGGCCACGGGCGAGGAGATCCTGACAGAGAGCGAGCCGCTGCGCCGCTACGGCATTGGAGTGCTCTACCCGCAGGGCACGGCAGCCCGGGGGCCGCTTCCCGAAAGCATCGCCGGGACGCCGGGACTGCCCATCGACGACGAAGTTCGCGACGTCGATCCGACTGGCGAGATCGCGCCATCCCGACCGCCTGACTCCGATACCGACGATTTCGATCTCAGCGACGCCAACTAGTTTCAGCCAAGCGCCATGGCCGTGTCGTTGCGAGTCCGGCTGGCGGCAGGCCAATCGCTTCATGTAACGGTGTCCTGTGCCTACTACGACAGGTTCCCCGTCGCGGTTGCCAACTCCGAGCGGGAGTGGTGGCTGCGGCGTCCGTTGACCATGACTGCCAATATCGGTGCTGATTTCCTGCTGACGCGCGGCAAGCGCCTGTTTTCAATCGACGCCGAAACAGCGAGCCAGGACCGCGTCCGACCCCAGCTGCAGGCATACAGCCGACCAGTACCCGGCTATCCCGACCCGGACTGCCGACTGGTCACTGTCGTCCTGGTCAACACCACCAAGGGCAGCGGCTCCGCCGCAGCGCTGCTGCAAGCTGGCTTCGAGGTGAGACCGCAGGGCGGCGCCCGTATCGAGTCGTACCCGGAGCTTGACGCACCGGGTGCCTCAGACGACGAGGAGGACTCGATTGCCCTGCTCTATCGGCACAAGCGGACCTACGCGATCGGTCACGGGTGCGCTGCCGACTGGGACGAACCAATCGACGACGTCACGGCCGCAGTCCGTGCCGATCCCTTGCCCGCGTATGAGGTTCCCAGTCTGACGCCCGACGTCTTTGAAACCCTAGCAACGGGTGAGCGCCGGCCGGTACAGGTCAGCATGGGCGCCCTCGCGAACGGAGACCCCGAAGGGCAGCAGCAGCTCGAGATGGTCTTCACCCTCTACGCCGACTGGGTTGCGCAGCGCCGCGCCGAGATCGACCAGCTGCCGGAGCGTTACCGGCCAGCGGCGACCCGGCACGTCGACCTGTGCGACGCGGCCCTCGAGCGGATGCGTGCCGGGCGAGACATGCTGGCCAATAACGAGAGCGCGGCTCGCGCCTTCCGTCTCGCCAACGAAGCCATGCTTTACCAGCAGGTTCGATCGCGCCTTGAACTCCGCGAGGTCCATCTCGATAGAACGGGCATCTTGCAGGTGGCGGGCACGGCGCCTGATGCGGTGCCGTCACCTGGCGTGGGCAACTGGCGGCCATTTCAAATCGCTTTCCTACTGGCCAGCCTGCCAGATGTCTTCGACCCAGCGAGCCCGAACCGCGAGCTCGTCGATCTGATCTTCTTCCCGACCGGTGGCGGCAAGACGGAAGCCTACCTCGGGGCAGCGGCGATCAGCATGTTCGCTCGCCGTCTCCGTAACCCAGCCGACGCCGGCACCGATGTCCTGATGCGCTACACCCTGCGCCTGCTGACCGCCCAGCAGTTCCTTCGAGCAGCATCCTTGCTATGCGTGATGGAGGACATCCGCAGCAACGCGACGGATCTCGGCGACGAGCGCTTCAGTATCGGCATCTGGCTCGGCAGTACCACAACACCAAATAGATGGGCGGCGGCGAAGACAGCGCTGAGCAAGCTACGCGGTGACTCTCGCCAGGAGAACCCTTTCCTGCTTCTCCGCTGCCCGTGGTGTAGCGCTCAGATGGGCCCTATCGCGAAGGGACCGAGGGGGCAGGAAGCCGTTGGCTACGTTCCGGTCGGTACTAAAGTGCGCTTCATCTGCCCGGACCGCTCATGCCGCTTTGCCAACCGCGAGGGCCTTCCGATTCACGTCGTCGACGAGGATATCTACGAAACCCGGCCAAGTCTGGTCATCGGCACCGTCGATAAGTTCGCCATGCTTGCCTGGCAAACGAGTGCGCGCAGTCTGTTCGGGCTCGATGAGAACGGCGAGCGCCAGGTCTCGCCGCCCGGTCTCATCATTCAGGACGAACTCCACCTGATATCCGGTCCGCTCGGTTCCATGGTTGGTCTCTACGAGCCGATCATCGAGGATCTTTGTACGGACTATCGCCACCATGTGCCGCGCAGGCCGAAGATTATTGCCTCGACGGCCACCATCCGGCGCTACGAGCAACAGGTGCGTGATCTCTACGGCCGCTCGCGCGCATGCCTGTTCCCGCCCCATGGGCTCGAAGAAGGGCGATCGTTCTTCGCTGAACCTGCGCGCACAGCTGATGGCTCCCTGGCGCGCGGTCGGCGCTACCTCGGCGTCATGAGCTCGTCGCTCGGTTCCATCCAGACCGTGCAAGTCCGAGTCGCAGCATCGACCCTGCAGGCAGCAATGGCGATATCGGACGACGACCGCGATGGCTACTGGACCAACCTGAACTTCCTCAACAGCCTGCGCGAGCTGGGGAACACTGTTTCGCTCCTTCAGTCCGACATCCCTGACTACCTGACCGGCATCCGCAAGCGAGATGGCATTGCCGCAGCTGACATTCGGTGGCCGCGTGTGACGTTGGAGCTCACCAGCCGTCGCCGCAGTGACGAGATCCCGAAAGCTATCGAGCAGCTCCAGCAGGACTACGGTCGCGACGACTGCGTTGACGTCTGCCTGGCCTCCAACATCATCGAAGTCGGCGTGGACATCGACCGTCTCGCCTTGATGACAATCATCGGCCAGCCGAAGACCACCGCCCAGCACATCCAGGTCAGTGGCCGGGTCGGCCGGCGCTGGTGGGAGCGCCCCGGCCTCGTCATCACCATCTATGGCGCAGCCAAGCCCCGCGACCGCAGCCACTATGAGCGCTTCCGCAGCTACCACCAGCGCCTGTACGCCCAGGTGGAGCCAACGAGCCTGACGCCGTTCGCGTTGCCCGTCCTCCTGCGCGGTCTACATGGAGCAGCGGTAGCCCATATCCGGCAGTCGGGCGATATGAAGCTCGGACCTGACCCGTTCCCAGACAAGCAATTCGAGCGCGCCGCCAAACTCATCCGCGACCGCGCGACCTTCGCTGACCCCGCTGAACTGCCAACCGTGCACAGCGTGATCGCCCGCCGCGCGAAAGAGTGGCGCCATGGCGAGCGGACCGAGTGGAGCGCCAACACATTCGGCGGCGGGGACCCGCTGCAGGGCCTGATGCGCTATGCGGGATCGTCGCAAGAACCAGGCGCCAAGCTCCCGACGATCTGGGACACCCCAACCAGCATGCGCAGCGTCGATGCCGAGTGCCAGCTGCGCATCACCGACGCCTACGCCGTCGATGCCGCCAGCCAACCCGAGGAGTCCGAGTGAGCACCGGGATCATGCGCAGGTCTCAGCTGGTCAGCCCCTTCGGCGTTGGCGCCATGAGCATCCTGGTTAACGGCAGCTCGGTCATCACCGCCGGCTTGGATCACTGGTACGAGTCTGACGACCGCGCCAACCTCTTCCCGGATGAGTTTGTGGTGCCGGAGTGGCGGTTGCAGGAACGCTTGAGGGTCAGCAGCCTGCGCTTGCCGCCGGACTACCGACGCCCGCGCGGCGGTGGACGAGAGCAGCGCAATCTGAAGCTGTCGGTACCGGTCCTGCGGTTCCCCAGGTGGTGCTTCTGCATCTATTGCAAGCGGCTGACCAGGACCACTCCGAGCATGACCCAGCTGGTGCGCTGCCCAGATGCGATCCACGCCGAGAAGCGCAGGCCTGCCATGTCGCAGGTACCGTTCGTTGTCATCTGCGAGCGTGGGCACCTCGACGACTTTCCATTCGACAAGTGGGTTCATAAGTCACTGACGCCAAGGTGCAGCGGCCCCCTGCGTTTGCTCTCGCAGGGCGGCGGCACCCTCGCGGGGCAGCTGGTCAAGTGCGACGGCTGCAAGCAGCAGCGCAACCTGGAAGGCATCACGCGGACAGTCGGCAAGCTTGGAGACGAGGACCGGACCTTGCTGTCGACCCAGCTTGCGCCGGGTGAGGAATACAACTGTTTTGGCAGCCGGCCCTGGGTGGCAGACGAGGGCAATGGCTGCGGCTGGTCACTGCGTGGTGCCCTTCGTGCTGCGGGCAACGTGTACTTCCCGAAGGTCGAATCTTCCATCTTTCTGCCGCGTCATCAGGGTGGAGTCAGCGCTGAGGTGCTCGAGTTACTTCGACGGCCCGATGTCCAGCCGAGGATTCAGCTCGTGCATGAGCTGATCGGCGAGGTCACCGTTGACCGACTCCGTCAGAGCATCCCGCTCGAGCTGTTGAAGTACTTCTCAGACGACGAGCTGCGGGCCGGTCTCGCCGAGCTGCTCGGCGTCGGGGCGGACGCCTCGAAAAGCAGCGAGTCGGACACGCTGACGTCCACTGTCGCCTGGCGCTACCCGGAGTTCGAACTACTCCGCGAGACACCATCGGATCCTGACCTCACCGCGAGCGATCCGGGATTGCCCGCCTCCCTTAGCAGCCTCCTCGACCGAGTGCGCCGCGTCGAGACTCTCCGCGAGACCCGAGCGCTGCGGGGTTTCACCCGCGTACGAGATGGCGCCCTACGCCTCAGCGACGGCAAGGAAATGCTGCGCCGCACACCGCTGACGCCGAACCGCGACTGGCTGCCGGCCTGCGTCGTCAAGGGGGAGGGCCTATACCTGGAGCTCGACGGCAAGACGCTAGCAGCCTGGGAAGCCAGGGGCGATGTGCAAGATCGGGCAGGGCGGATTGGCGCCCGCTTTGCAGCCTCCCGCCATGGGACGGGTGACCAGAGCCGTGACCTCAGCTCTCGTCTGATCCTGGTGCATACCGTAGCGCATCTGCTGATCAACGAGCTGATTTTCACATGCGGCTACAGCTCAGCCGCGCTGCGCGAACGGCTCTACATCTCCGATGAGCCAGGGCGCGATATGGCTGGTGTGCTGGTCTACACCGCCGCCGGTGACTCGGAAGGCACGATGGGCGGGCTAGTACGCATGGCACGTCCCGAGAACCTCGAACCGGTCTTCAAGGCCGCCATCGACAAGGCCCGCTGGTGCTCTACCGACCCGGTCTGTATGGAAGTTGGTGAACTGGGCCAAGGACCGGAGTCCTGCAATCTCGCTGCCTGTCACGGCTGCGCCCTGTTCCCGGAAACGAGCTGCGAAGAGTTCAACCGATTCCTTGACCGGGGCCTTGTCATCGGCACCTTCGGGGACCCGACGCTCGGCTACTTCAGTGGATGGAATGTCTAACACAATGCGCACGATCCCTCCCCTCTCTCGGGGTCCCCTCACTGACGCGGAACGGCTTGACGTCCTTGATCGCATAGACGAGATCCTCGAGCTCAAGTACCGCAGCGCAGGACTTGGCAACTTCGATGACCCGCTAGAGGAGGCCGTCTACATCCTGCTGAGTCGGCAAACACGCGAAGCCGGCTACCAGCGAGCTCACCGGGAGCTCCGCGCGCGCTGGCCTACCTGGCAGGCTCTGATGGCGGCGCCAGTCGGGGACATCACCGAGGTCATCCGGCCCGCCGGATTCGGCGCGACGCGCGCCGCCCAGTTGCAGGGGCTGCTTGAGGGTGTCGCAACGGCATGCGCCGACCGAGGCACTGGCGGACGTCTGACACTCGACTGGCTCAAGGGCCTCCCCGACGCCGAGGTGGAGGCGTTCCTCACCAGCCTGCCTGGCCTCGGAGTGAAGAGCGCCCGATGCGTCATGCACTACGCGCTTGGCCGCAAGACCCTGGCTGTAGACACCCACGTCCGGCGAACCCTCGGTCGGCTCGGGCTGGTTCCGGACACCGGTGGGAAGGTGAGGCATGCATCATACGAGTCGGCCGTGCCGGCGCGGATGCGACAGCGTCTGCACGTGAATCTCATCCATCACGGTCGTGCCTACTGCAGATCTAAGTCGCCTCGCTGCACCGAGTGCCCATTGATCAGCTTCTGTCCCAACGGTCGAGCCGCCCAGGAAACAACCAGTACGAAACCTGTCGCAGTCGAATTATTCGCCGGTGGTGGCGGCCTCGGAGAGGGATTCACGCTTGCTGGCTTCCGGGTGGCTGTTGCCGTAGAGATAGATCGTCATGCCGCTCAGACCTACCGGATCAACCATCCCGGCACTGTCGTTATCGAGGCCGACGCTACCAAGATCAGCGCGAAGCAGCTCCAACTACTCGCGCCGCTAGCGAGCCAGGCAACAGCCGTCATTGCAGGCCCCCCCTGCCAGGGCTACAGCGCCGCCGGTCGGCGCAAAGCAGATGATAAGAAGAATGATCTGTACACCGCGGTAATCAACCTTACACGTCAGATAAAACCTCGTTTCGTGGTCATCGAAAATGTCCCTGGCATGCAAAAAGTCGGAGGGAAGAGCTTTGTCGAGACCGTGCTCGGACGCGTTCAGAAGGAGGGCTATGCCGTCAAAGAGCATCTTCTGCGCGCGTGCGACTTCGGAGTCCCCCAGCTTCGCAGGCGCCTCCTTTTCCTCGCGCAGCGCCACGATTGGGGACTGGCCCCTGAGCCACCACAACCCTCTCACTGCGCCGGTGACCACTGCGAACAGCAGTGCGGCAAGGATCGCGGAAGCCGTTGCGGCAGGAAACCTACGCCGACTGTTCTCGAATCCCTCACAGGTCTGCCAAAGCTCGACCACGGGCAGCACGCAGAGTACGTGATATTGGTCGGCGGTAAGATATTGCTCAACGGCAGCACGATGCGCCATTCCGAGCACGTAATCCAAAAGATTAAGACGATCAAGCCAGGCACGGGACCGATCTCTTACCGGCGGCTGCATCCTGACGTAGCGCGGACTATTGTCGCCGGACACCGGGCCCTACCGGTGCACCCAATACTCGATAGAACCCTGTCCGTGAGAGAGGCTGCACGAATACAAGGATTCCGAGACGATCACGTGTTCGCCGGGCCGCGCTCCCACCAACCACTTCAGGTCGCGAATGCAGTGCCGCCCCCACTCGCGCTGGCCGTTGCCGCAGCGCTGCTGGCCTTGGGCTCAGCCGGCGGAAATGGCGAAGCGGAACCAGTTGGCCGAGGTCATCCCGATTCACCAGCCGTGGCAAATCGATGCCGATCGGCCGTTTCGAAAGTACCAGCCGAGAAGCTCATCGCACGGCCTGACTAGCACGGACACCGCCCCACCAGGCCCGCCGCAGACTTCGTGAGGCGCGCAGTTGGCGATCATCTGCTCCGGTGATGCAGCGAGTGACGTTTGGCTGCGGACTCGGCGAAGTTCTCCCACGCGTCCACGAGGCGGCAGCGCGTCCGGGCCTAGGCTGGCCCCCGTGGTAGCGGAGCACGGCGGCTGGCAGACGTTTGGTGAGAAGACGATCTATGACAGTCGGTGGGTGCGCCTGGGACTGGTCGATGTTGAGGCGCCCAACGGGGAGCGGTGGGATTACCACGTCGTGCATTTGGGCCGGATCGCGGTGGCGCTCATTGTGGATGATCAGGATCGGGCGCTGATGTTGTGGCGGTACCGGTTCGTCACGGAGCAGTGGGGGTATGAGCTGCTCGGGGGCCTGGTTGACGCGGGTGAGGATGCGGCGGTCACGGCGGCGCGGGAGGCGGAGGAGGAGAGCGGGTGGCGTCCGGTGGGGGAGCCGGAGCGTCTGGTGAGTTTTGAGCCGCTCCCTGGGCAGGTCACGGCGCCGATCGACGTGTTCTTGTGGCGGGGCGCTGAGCGGATCGGGGAGCCGACCGACACCGAGGAAGCCGGCCGGGTGGAGTGGGTGCCGTTGTCGCGGGTGCCGGCGTTGGTGGTGCGGCAGGAGTTGCTGGGATCGGGGACGTTGGTCGCGTTGCTGTACTACTTGGCCTCACACGGGGCTGCTGCCGGGTAGCACAAGCCGGCTCAGCCGCCGCTGTTGCCGATCGGACTTGATTTGCGCCGCGAGACGGCGGCCCTGCCGGGCATAGGCGAGTGCAGCGTCGCGGTCACTGGCGGCGGTGTGGGCGTAGGCGAGATCGACGAGCAGGCCGGTATGGGCGCGGACGAAGTCGGCTGGGAGGTGTGTGAGGGCGTTGGTGAGTTGGTCGATGGCGTCGGGCGCGCCGACGCGGGCCAGTGCGTTGCCACGCCAGCGGTCGAGGTGGGAGTCACCAAGGAACAGGAACGGCAGCGCGGGGTCTACGGGATCGCTGGGCAACAGGCTGGCAGCGGTGTCGAAGGCTCGCCGGGCGGCGTCCGCGTGACCGGTGGCGGCGAGGGTTTCGCCATGCGCAGCGGCGAGCCAGGCCCGGAGCAGGGGCGTGGCGGTGCCGTTGGCGATGGTGCGGGCGTGGGCGAGTTGGTCGACGGCGGCGGTGGTCTCGTCGAGGTCGATGAGCACGAAGGCTTGTTCGGCGGTGGCGTGGGCAAGCAATCCGGACGATTCCGCTTCGCGGGCGGCGGCTTTCGCGCGTTCGTAGTGGGCCCACGCTTGGCCGAGCGCGGCGCGGTCGAGTGCTTGCCATCCGGCGAGGGTGGATGCCTCCACCAGCACCGCGGCCAGCGCGGTCCGCTGCGGCCCGACTCGGTAACTGAGTAGTTGGTGCATCTGGTCGATCTGGCTGCGGAGCTGGTCGAGTTGGGTGAGGGCACCGAAGCGCCGGTCGACGCGGCGGGCGTGGTCGACCTGGTGGCGGAAAACGTCGACGATCTCGGAGTCGACGGTGCGGGCGATGGCGAGCCGGGATCGTAGCGCGGCTGCTTCGGGGTCTTCTTCCGGTTCGTCGGGGAAGCCGAGTTCGGCGTTGGTCCGGCCGTAGATCTCGCGGAACAGCCGCCGGTAGATCTCGCTGGGTTGCTCTTTCCCGTTCTCCCATCGCGACAGCTTGGTCTTCAGGCTCGCCCGGTTCGCGATCGGCAGGTTCAGCGCGGCGGCGCGCCGGGTAACGAGATCGATCACCTGGGCTGCGGTGTAACCCAGGTGCCGGCGCACGGTTTGCAGCGAGGTCAACATGGCCCGCTCCGCCGCCGAATAAGCCGGTCCTGAGCTGCGCGGTTAATGGTGGTTAATGGTCTGGCTGTTAACCGGCGCCAATTACGAAGTGGTACCTGTTGGGCGTTTTGTAGTGCCATGCAAGGAATCACCGACACCACAAGGGACCGGGTGCCCGCTGGCCTACCCATCGCGGGCCGCCAAGTCATCAAGGCGCCGCTCGATGGCGGCAAGGCGACGGTCGATCGAGGTCAACCGGGCCGTGACGGGATCAACCGGCGAGGACGCCGGCTGGCCGCGATCGGGCGGAGTACCACCGCGCAGCACGGCGTCGAGGTGCTCGGGATGCCAACTCAGCGCGACGGACAGCGCTTCCAGCGTCCGGGCATTACGACGGCGCTGAGCGGTGTTGCGATGCAACTCGCGCACGATGGCCACCGATACCTGAGCCCGCTCAGCCAACTCGCGTTGCCGCCAATTGAGCTCGGCAAGCCTCGCATCGATCGCTCTGGCGACCGCCGCCCAGTCCTGTGCCACCTATTCCTCCGCGCTCCGCCCTGAGCGCCGAAGGGTATCGCCGGCCGCCGTTTCGGCATTCCGCACGCCATCAAGCACTGAAATCAGTGCAATAAACAGATGACATCATGCTTTCAATGGGAGTTCAGTTATGGACAGCAACAACAAGGGCGCCGGCAGTCCGGCGTTCTACACCGTCCCGGAGGCCGCCCGGGTTCTGCGGGTGACGCCGGCGACGATCTATCGCGCCATCCGCGACGACGCCTTCCCGGCTGTGCGGATCCGCACCCGGTACGTGATCCCGGCGGCGGCCGTGGAGCGGCTGGCGGCCGAGGCCGCCGAGTCCGGTGGGTGCGTGGACGTGGCGCAGATGGCCGCGCAGCGGCGCACTGCTCGCGAGGTGGCCCGCGTGAGTGGAGGTGCGTCGTGGTGAACCCCGACGACGATGCCCTGGACTACGAGGCCATGGCCGCCGGGCTCGACCGGTGGCGCCAGGTCCCGGACGACGTGCTGACCACTGTCGTGGTGCGCCGCGGATTGTGCCTGTGGGGGCTCTGGCCGGCTGTAGAGCCCGACTGGGACGACTGCGCACCCAGTGACCGGGAATTGGCTGCCCGGTTGTGCGCCGG
>QHBY01000579.1 GCA_003244245.1 Pseudonocardiales bacterium | reverse complement strand
CCGCGCCGCCGCTGCTCTCCCAGCACGATTGCCGTCTTGTGGCTGCCGCAGGCAGATGGATCGAACCGGCGGCGCTCGTCGTCGCCGCACGAGTCTCACCGGCCTCAGCGAACCGGTACTTGCGCAAGCTGGTCGCAATCGGAGCGCTGGATTCGCGTGATGGTCGGCTGCGTCGCAGTGCAGGCATGGTCACGCTTGGCCGACTGTGGGCCATCGAAGCGAAGGTCGAGGAATGGCAGTCTGGTCTTGCGCAGGTGCACCGATACCGCTTATGGGCTGATGGAGCCGTCCTCGTCCTCGGTCGCTCACGCGTGCCAGTAGAGGCGATCGCTGCTGACGCGCGGCACTACCGCGTCGGCCTGGTGGTCGAGGGGCATTGGGTCACCCGGCCGAGGGTCGCGCCGCCAGACGATGCGACGCGCCTACACGCATCGGAGCACATGCTGGCGGCGTTGATCGGCGCCGTCCCGGGCTCGTTGTCCTGACACTTATCTCTCGGCAAGGGCGTACGCCTCGAAGCCGTTGCGCATGCCGTCGAGCCACAGCGCCTTCTCGATGCGGCTCACGCCCTGAACCCCGAGAGCCACCGCCAGGTCCCAAGACAGGTCAGCGCCTATGAACATGTGGCGCACGGCCGGGTAGCGGGCGGCGGGCGTTCGCCCCGCGTTGTGCACCGCGGTGACTTGTTCGTTCAGCGCGCGGAAGTGCTGTTCACGGTGTTCCCGCATGGTGGATGGGATCGCGTCCCCCCACCGCATCGCGTCGGCGAAGGTGCTGGCGAGGTCCCTAAGACCTCTGGCGACCGTATCGGTGAAGCGTGCAAGCAGACCGGGGTGAGGGCTGTAGTTGATGTTCTGGCCGCCCGGATCGGACATTCTGAACCCATCGGGGCTGCACACCCGCTGGCCCTGGTCCCAGCCTGTTCCCACTGTGTCGGCCCCCGCGGCCACGGCAAGCACCCCGAGGTGGTCCGTGTATGCGGCAATGATGCGGCTGCGCANNGACAACGAGTGGATCGAGCGCAGCCAGCCCGCGATCGCGTCGATATCAGTGAGGTCGGCCGGATAACCCGCTCGATCGCGCAAGGGGATGACGTAGCACCCGGTAGAGCGAAGGCGAGCAAGCTGGCCAATGTAGGCGTCGAGCGAGGGCCCGGCCCTCCAGAACGCGTTCGTGCCACAGAGAGTGATTGTGCAGCCCGGCTGTTGTCGGCTGGCCTCGGCAGCGAGTTCCAGCGCCGTCTCAGCCGCCTGCCCTGTCGCAGCGTCGAGGGCCACCGTCGGCGCCAGGTATGGAACTTCCAGGTCGGACTGGATCTTGAATACTGCGCGGACGTGATCCGCGATTGCGCCAGCATCGCGCAGGTCGCCACGGGCGTGGTGCGGCCACAGGTCCCACTGGTCGTACACCTGCCAGAAGTCGGTACCCGGAAGCGTTGCGGCCCAGGTCGCCGAATCGAAAAGAATCTCCGCCGCGGCCGGGCCCAAGAGCTGGCCGCCACGCAGGTCTGCGATGACCGTCTTGGCCGACGGGTGCCTCGGGATCGTGGTTGGTGGAGTGGCGAATGGGTTGAGGATCGCACCGTCGGCCAGTCCCGCCGTGATCGTCTCGCCCAGCCATGTCGCGTGGCCGCCTCGGCGACCATCGTGGAGCAAGAGCGTCACGGCGTCGCGTCCAGGCTCGACTTGCCCAGCGCGCCGAGCAGCTCGGCTGCATCAAGGTAGCGCCGCGCTGGCTGCCGGTTCAGGCAGCGGTCGATGATCGCGGCGAACTCATCGTCGAGGTCTGGACGCAGCGTTTTCACTGGCACCGGCTGCTGCTGCACGAGCCGCTTGAAGTACGCGTCCTCGGCGCCACTCGGGTCGACTGGCCACTGGGCGGTGAGGGCCACGTAGGCGAGGATACCGACGCAGTACACGTCAGAGTAAGTGTCTGGCGTGCCGCCCGGAACCTGTTCGGGACTGCGGTAGCCGGCCGTGCCGGGCTGATATAGGCCGGTGAGCGAGAACTCCGCCAGATGCCGTGCGAGACCGGGATCAAGCAGGGTCCAGGTCTCGTCGCCTCGTCGCCGCACGTTGCCTGGGCTGAGGTCGCGGTGGACCAC
>QHBY01000578.1 GCA_003244245.1 Pseudonocardiales bacterium | reverse complement strand
CGCATCGAGAAGTACTCCTACATGTCACTTCCTTTCGCGTTCAGGACACAACAAGGCCGCGTAGCCTTCCACGGTTTTGCTCGGTCTCCGTTCCTCCTCGACCCGAGCCCGCAGCGGTCTCACCCCGGGAGCTCGGGTGGGGAGGTGTGGTCCGAGCCGCCGCCGTTCATGGTGTAGGACACCAATTCCTGCAGCGTCTTCGCGGTCGATGCCGGGTCGCGGGCATCGCAGGTCGTCAGCGGCACATCCGGGCGCACCGCGAGCGCTTCCCGCAGCTCGTCGAGTTCGTAGCGGAGCTCACCGTCGAACATGTTGACGGCCACGAGAAACGGGACGTCGAAGCCACCGTCCTCGAAGTAGCTGATCGTCGCGAAGGCATCCTCGATCCGCCGGGCGTCCACCAGCACCACAGCACCGAGCGCCCCGCCGAACCCGGACTGCGGCGCCTCTGAGGTGCCGAACAGGTACAGCACCAGGTCCGGATGCAGGGTGATCCGACCGATGTCCGTGGCCGCCTCGACGGTGATGGGATCGGTATCCGAGACCGAGCCTACGAAGGTGGTCTTGCCAACCCCGCGACTGCCAGCGACAATGATCTTCGCGGGTGATCTCCCAGCCTCGGGCGAGCTTTTCATGGCCTCGGCTCTCGGGCGTAGACCGGGTGTTCCATGTGTACCGAACCGGCCTTGTGACTGATCAAAGAGGTCCCGTAGCTCGTCGAAGATCGGCGTGCCCGCCACGCTGCAACCCCCATCACCCTCGACTGGCTTGATCGGTCCGCCACCGAGCAGGTCAGCCGCCCTGACGTCCGTTGACTCAGGCGCTCTGGCGGGAGGTCACCGAAGCGAGATACTTCTCTGCCTTATCCGGGTCCAGGAACCAATGCTGGTAATCGGACGGATCGGCGAAGCCGTTGACGAACCGATGGGCGATTTCCGGGTACGCACCCGCGGCTCCGAGAATGTTCATCACGTGCTCGGGAGGCGGCGCGAGGAGAGCGTTCGTCCACATTGTCGTGTGCTGGGCGTCGGACCAATACCGGTCGAAGGCCTGCTGCATCCATGCCGCGTCGAAGGGCTCGGTGCCGTGTTCCAGGATGCTGGCGAGGTACGACGCGGCGCACTTGCTCGCGCTGTTCGAGCCCTGCCCGGTGATCGGGTCGTTGGCAACCACGACGTCGGCCATACCCAGTACCTGCCCGCCCGAAGGCAATTCACCTACCGGTCGCCGTACCACCGGGGGGTAACCGCCGGTCAGCGCGGCCCTGCCGTCGGTCAACTCGACGCTGGGGCACCTTGCGTACTCCCACGGCACATACTCGCGCATGAGCTCGAGCGTGCGCCTGAGGTGCTCGGCCGGACCCGGGCGATCGTCCCAGCAGTCCAGCGGACCACCGGGGATCCCCTCGAAGAACAAGATGTCGCACGGACCGCTGACGGTGAAGCACGGCATGATGAACAGTTCGCCCACCCCGGGCGCGACATTGAAGCGCACCGCGTGCATGGTGGGGTGCTCCGGACGCGGCGCCATTCCATGCACATATACGACCGACAGGATGCGTTGCGTGCTGGTGTAGGGCGAACGGCTCGGGTCCCGGTCGAACAACTCAACGAGTTCGCCCTTACCGGCGGCGATGATGACCAGCTCGTAGAAGCTGGTCAACGAATCGACATCGGAGGTCGTGACGCCGTGGTAAACGACCTTGCCGCCCCGATCCTCGAACAGCTCCAGCCATCCAGCCATCTTCACCCGCTGGTCCACCGACTGCGCGTAGTCATCGAGCCTGCCGACCCAGTCCAGAGCACGCCCGTGATCAGGATCAGCGATGGATAGGCCGAGTCCTTCGATGTTCGGCGTTTGCCGCTCCCACAGGTTGAGGGCATAATCACGTTCGTGCTGCAGGGCTGGGCCGAACATGCATTGGGTGGACATCACCCGCCCACTGCGGATCTCATCAGGAGTACGGGCCGACATGACGGTGACGTCATATTCGTGGCGCTGCAGGCTCAAACCGAGCTGCAAGCCAGCCTGGCCCGCGCCGACAATCAACACTTTCCGCATTCTGTGGACCATCCTCCCTGCCGCCTCGCAGTGGTTCGCCTTTCGACCTGTCAAGTCCTGTTAAGTCGTTGTGGAAAAACCGGGCCGTAGGAGACGGTGAGGTGCTTCATCGTGTAGGACACCAAATCCTGCAGTGCCTTCGAGGTCGACCCCGGGTCCCGGGCATCACAGGTCGTCAGTAGCACGTCCGGGGCGAGGGTCAGTGCTTCGCGCACCTCGTCGAGGTCGAAGGCGAGCTCGCCGTCGAACATGTTCACGGCCACGATGAACGGGATATCAGAATCGTTCTCGAAGTAGTTGATGGCGGCGAAAGATTCCTGGATCCGCCTGGTGTCCACCAAGACGACAGCGCCAAGTGCCCCCCGACACAGGTCGTCCCAGAGAAACCAGAACCGGGGCTGGCCCGGTGTGCCGAACAGGTACAACACGAGATCGGGATGCAGCGTGATACGTCCGAAGTCCATGGCGACCGTGGTGGTGGTCTTTGCGCTGTCGGGGAGCCCATCATCGACACCCTCGCCGGCCACCGTCATCCACGCGTCGGTGTTGATCGGCTCCACCTCGGACACCGAACCCACGAAGGTTGTCTTCCCCACTCCGAAACCACCAGCGACAACGATCTTCGCTGAGATGGTCAACGAAGAGGTGTCAGACGGGTAGTTTCTTGAGTCCATCGAGGATCCTCTCCAGGATGATCTGGTCGTACTCATATACGAAGCCGGTGGGGTGGATGAACACCTTGTCCTGCGCAGCCAAGTCACTGATCAGCACACGGACCACCGCCAGCGGGATGGTCAGATGAGCAGACAGCTCCGCCATGGAGATCGTCTTCCGGGCCAGCTCGTAAAGCGCGCGCGACTCCGGCAGCAACCTCGCGCTGAACTGCGGATCGTAGTGCGGAACCGAGATCAGCGTCTCCACCAGGAGGTGGTGCCGCGGTCTTGTACGCCCCCCGGTGAGCGCATAAAGTCGAATCCTCTTGCTGCGCATGGCAATGTTATCCACCGTCACCCCCTCCTCCGGTGGGTCATGTCACTCGCCGAGCGGTGAGAGTGCGCCGCAGGTCGGCTCGGACCTTCGGCGTCAAGGCATGTCCGGCCTTGTCCACGAACTGGGTCATCTCGTACGCGACAACTTTCATGTCGCAGCCTGCAGCCGTCAGCACCGCCAGCCCCGCGTTGTCACCGATTCCCATGAAAAGGAAGTATCCGCTCGAAAGCCGAATCATGATCAGCTCGCAGCTGCCCTTACCGAACAGTGCCGCGCCGCTGCGAGCCAGGCCCAGCAGTCCACTGGCGATCGCCGCGAGTTGTTCGGCGTCATCGCTGCTCACCGATTCGGAGGCGGTCAGCGGCAATCCGTCGGAGGACAGCACGAGGGCATGGGTCACGCTGTGCACACGGTCGACGAACCCGTTAATCAACCAGCCAAAGTCCACCGGGTTCTCGATGGCCTTGTCCGTGGTCATTCGTGTGATCCTTCTGCTCGGTCTCCATCCGCGGTTCGGCCTCGCGCGCCTCGGCGAGCTGCCTGCTCACCCTCGGAGAAGTCGCCGAGATCAGTCATCAACTGTTCTCGTCCTTCGCCGGGGTCGTAATCGGGATCCTCCGACGGGCTAGGCCCGGCCGAGGCAAAGCCAGCGAATTCGCGCATGCTCTGCGGGACGCGCCGGGGCAAGCCGTTTCGGGTCGTCGTCGGGGCCGGGGGCGTCTTTGCCTGCTCGGTCCCTTCGGAGCGCGGCCCAGGGGCGGGCGGCGGGCTCGCCTGGACCCGAACCGGGGCCGGTCGGGATCGGGGGCGGGGGCGGGGGATCTTCATCGTCGGCGGGTCTGCGAACCAGGGTGTGGCCGGGGTGTCACACACCAAGCTCGCGGGTAACAGCACCGCGGCCGTGGTGCCCTGGGTAGCACGCTTCTCCAACCTGACACGGATACCGTGCTTGCCGGCCAACCGGCGAGCCACAGCAAGGCCCATGCGCTCAATGGACCCGCTGTCCAACCTCGGGACGGCGGAGAGCTGGGCGTTGAGCACCTCCAACCGATCCGGCGGAAGGCCGATTCCGACGTCCTCAATGCGCACCAGCACGCCGCCCTGCTCGACGAGGTCCGCGCTGACCACGACCTTCGACGTCGGTGGCGAGTGCGACGTGGCGTTGTCCAACAACTCCGCGAGCAGCCGACTGAGGTCATCGGCGGCGAAGTCCACCACCGCCAGCGCCGCCACCCGCCCGATCTCGATCCGCGGGTACTGCGCGATCGACGACAACCCCGCCCGAATCACGTCGAGCAGGGGCGAGGCCACACTGGCCGCACTACCGGCGTCATGCCCAGCGAGAACCCGCAGATTCTCGGCGTTGCGGCGCAACCGGGCAGCGAGATGGTCCAGCTGATACAGCCGCGCCAACGCGTCCGGATCGCTCTCATTCGCTTCCATGCCCTCCAGCTCGGCAAGCAGCGAGTCCACCAAGTTGAGATCCCTCAGCGCCACCCCGCCACACACCCCGGCCAGCACGTCATGTAACCCGTCTTCCCGGTCGACCCGGACAGCGGGTTCTGGCGAAGGTACCGAGCGTGGCTCGGTGTCCGGCGGCATCAACAGCCGCGCTGCCGCCAACCGTGCCTTGATCACCAGCGCACGGGCAGCCTCGCTGCGGTACTGCTCCAGCAGCCATCGGACACCACGCTCAACCCGGACTCGCAACTGATCATCGGTCCTCGGCACGTTAACTCACGGTACTCGTAAGATCGTCACACAACAAGGGTTCGATCATTGCTGTCAGTGACTGCCCCTGCAACCAGGAGACCGAGCAAAACCGTGGGAGGCTACGCGGCCTTGGGCTTGTGGATCGGGTGTGTTGGTGAACCCAGTGGGCGGCTGGCCAGGCGCGCCGTGCCACACAGGCTGCGCACCATGATCGTGTGCTGATCCTTGTGTGCTGCCTCCGGCCTGGCGCGATGCGGGCAGGCCACCTGAGCCGCCACCGCGCCGATCTCCGGCCATGCCCGGTCGTCCCACTGCCGGACATCGCGCTGTTCACCCTGGCCAGCGGCGCCTCCCACGGTTTTGCTCGGTCTCCCGGGTCGGGGTGTCGTGGAGGTAGCTGTCACCAGGTGCCATCTGGCTTGGAGTGTGTGACCTCCACCTCGTGGCGGCCGGGCGGGCCTACACGGGGGAACGGAGAGCGGACGTGTCGTGAAGGTTGCTGCCGCAAGGTGACGGCCACCGCGACCCCGGCGCTGGAGCCGACCAGAATGCACAGCAGCGCTGCCGGCGCCCCGCCCGGCAGCCCGAAGCGGTCCAGACCGAGAAAGACCGGCGGTGACCAGGTCCGCACCGAGACTCCGGGATACCGTGGAGGGTCCCCGGGACGCCGCGCGGCGCGGTCCTTCTCACGGTCGTGAGTCACCTCCCCATAGCCCGACTCGCGGCCCTGCTCGGGGTCTGTTCAGCTGCGCGGCGGGTTGCTCGCCTGCCGCACGACACGCCGCCGCTGCGTCGAGTGCGCCCGCCTGCCGAGCAGTGTGGCGGCGAGCACCAGCACGACGAGCATCACCAGCAGCGGCAGCACTCCGACCTGGTCCACCCAACCCGCCAGCGTTTGCTGGATGACACCCGCCGACCCGACGATCGGGTCACTGGCGTCACCGCCGCCGAAGTACAGCCGTAACTCGTAGCCGCCGTAGTAGCCCACGTAGCACCCGACCAGCACGAGCAGCCCGCCGGCGACCCGGTTGATATAGGGAAGCAGCCGCCGGGCCCCGCTGGTGACCGCGGAGCCGGCCAGCGCCACCGCGGTCGCCAGCACCCCGACCACGATGGTCATGCCCGCGCCATAGGCCAGGTAGGCCAGCACACCACCGAGGATCGAGCCACTGCGGAAGGTGGTGCTGGTGACGGCGAGGAACGGGCCGATCGTGCAGGACAGCGAGGCGATCGCGTAGGCCAGCCCGTAGCCGAACATCGAGCTCAGCTGCGCGGTCGGCGCGCCACGCCGCAGCTTGGGCAGCACGACGGTGAGCTCCCGGCCGGTCAACATCCAGATACCGAGGCCGACCATGGCAGCGCCGATCAGCACCGTGACGGCCGGCAGGTACTGCTGCACCGAGCTGGTCAGGGGGGCGATGAGCAGCCCGAAGGTGCCGAACACGACGAGGAACCCCAGCGCCATCACCGCGGTGGCTCCCAACGCGCGCCCGACCGCGGCGCCTCGCCCGCGCTGCTCGCCGTCCCCGACCACCACCAGCGCCAGGTAGGCGGGCAGCATCGAGAATCCACACGGGTTCAGCGCCGCGACCAGGCCCGCGGCCAGCGCGAAACCCAGCGTCTGCGGATCCATACCGGGGGCGAGCCGGTCAGGTCCGGGCCAGCCCGTGCAGGCGCTCGGTCAGAGCCTGCTCAGACAGGGTGCCCTTGACGACGTCCACCGTCCCATCCGGCCTGATGAACGCGAAGGCCGGCTGCTGGGTGACCCCGAAGCGTTGCCACACCGAGCCGTTGAGGTCGGCCAGATGGGTGAAGGAGCCCATGTGGTATTTCGCCACGAACTCCTTCATCGCGGGGAGCTGATCCTGCGCCGCGACGCCCACGAACGTGACCCCAGGGTTGGCCTGGGCGGCCTTGGCCACGCTGGGCGCCTCGTGCTGGCAGACCGCGCACCAGGGCGCCCAGAACCACAGCGCGGCCGGCTTGCCGGCCAGGCTCTGCCCGGCGAATTGGCTGCCCTGGAGTGTCGTGGCGGTGAACTGGAGCGCCTCGGCACCGGCCGCGGCGTTGCGCGCCGGCCCGAGTGTCCCGCTGGCCGGCGCGCCGGCGCCCGCGGCACTACCGCACCCCGCCACCAGAGCCAGCGAAACGATCAGGAACCCGAACAACCGGATGGACTTCACGGGCAAGAACCTCCAAAGGTGAGTGATGAGTGGGTGATTGACGAGGGTCAGAACGGCCACCGGCCGTGCAGCCGGGGGGCGAGGGTGCGGTCGACGCCGAACATCCGACCGGCCGGCACGATCGCGAGCAGGACGAGCGGGAACAGATCCAGCGGGTACTCCCACAGGTAGGCGGTCGTATGCCAGAGCATGAGCCAGATGGGCAGGATCAGCAGGAGCCCACCCACCGCGGCGAGCCGGGTCGCGATGCCGAACACCAGCCCGATACCGACGGCCAGCTCGGCGAGGGTGAGCACAATCCCGAAAAATCCCCAGTTCGGCAGCACCACGTCCCGGTAGAACGAGGTGAGCGGCGCGATCTGAGACTTGGCCGCGGCGTCGGTGGCCAGCCCCTGCGCGACGCCGCGGGTGATCAGGTTGAACGAGAAGAAGCCCCAGTCGACGACGGCGACGTCGACGACCTTCGCCAGCGCGTTGCTCAGCCAGACCAGCCCGATGAAGATCCGCAGCGCGGCGAACGCGCCGCCCAGCGAACGGGCCGGCGCGAGCAGCTCCGGGGCTGTGCCGGTGGTGTCGATCATGTCGGATGACTCCTTGCGGGGTGCCCGGACCGGGCACAATTGATCATGTTCATCTGATGTTCAGCGTCGAGTCTTCGCCCGGTGGCCGGGCCTGGATGAGTCGCAGCAGGGTCTGGGCCGGCACCGACAGCGGCCGGGTGGTGCGTGTGATCAGCAGGTCGGTGTCGAGTCTCCCGTCGCGCACGGTCGGGGCGAACGGGCTCCAGAACGCCCCCTCGGCGGTGATCGTCAACTCGGCCGGCAGGTCGGGCTGGTCGACGGGCACGCCCAGGCCGTGGGTGGCAGCCCGTCCGCGGCGCACGATCGGGCGGATGATGTGGTCGCAATCGGGCACCCCCCACTCCCGGTGCAGCGTGCACAGCCGCTCCAACTCGGTCTCATCGATGGATTCCGCGGTGGTCGCGATCCGGACCGTGATGCCGCGCTGGACCAGTTCGGGGATCGCGGTCACCACCTTGCGGAAGTTGTGCGGGGCCCGCATCGCGTCGTTGGTCTCGGGGTCAGGGTGGTCCAGGGAGATTTGCAGCGCGACCGGCAGGCTGGCCAGCGGCTCGACCCGGGCCAGCAGCCGGCGGCTGAACAGGGTGCCGTTGGTCAGCGCGACCACGGGCAGGATGGTGGCGAGCTCGGCGAGCAGCTCAGGCATCGCGAGCATCAGGAAGGTCTCCCCGCCGGTCACCCCCAGGTCGGTGAAGCCCAACTCCCGGGCCTGCCGGCCGATCTCGATCATCACCGTGCGGGACAACTCGCGGCGCGCGACCGCCGGTGCGGATTCGGTCAGGCAGTAGGTGCAGGCCAGGTTGCAGTGGTAGTTGGAGTACATCCACACCCGCCCCGGCAGCCGACCCTCCTTGACCGCCGCACCAATGCTCACAACAGCCCCTCGACAGCCAGCCGGTCCAGGGTGTCCGGGCTGGTGGGCAGGGCCAGCGCGGTGGCGAACCGGTTGAGCATCAGCGTGACGCCGATCACCATGGTCAGCTCGACGATCTCGTGATCGGCCCAGTGCCGGCGCATCACCGTCCGGGCCGTGTCGTCGATCGGCCCGCCCCCGGCGACTTGGTCGATCCAGCCCAGCAGCGCGACCTCGCGCGGTGAGTCGAAAGCCTCAGCCACCGACCCCTCCGCGCGCAGGGCGAGCACCTGCTGGCGGCTCAGGCCCGCATCGAGGGCGACCACGGTGTGGGCCGCCACGCAGTACCGGCAGCCGGCCAGCGCTGAGGTGCGCACGATGACGATCTCTTTGGTGCGCCAGTCGATCGCCGAGGGCCCCAGCGCCGCGCCCAACAACGGCACCGCCACCACCAGCAGCTCCGGCACCTGCGCCAAAGCGCCCACGATCTGCCCCGGGTCACCCGCGGCGAAAAAGGGACGGGCCAGCAACGGAACCTGATCGGGCCCGATCCGCTCCACCACACTCATCTCGTGCACTTCGTGCACTCCTCCCCTGCTGACCATCAAGACGCCGTGGGTGCCGGGTTGATTGCACCGGGTTTGATTTGTGCTGGGCTGACTTCGGGTCAGGGCATCGGCAGTCGGCTGGCCAGGCCGGGTAGTTCGCCGACCGTCACCGGCGCGGCAATGACGACGTTGCCGTTCGGGCAGTACAACCCCACCCACCCCCTGGTCACTGTCCAGGCCATGTCGCCGCTGGGCAGCGTGCCTACCCCGGCGGGCATCGGGAAAGGTCGATCGGACACCGCGACCACGGCCGGCACGGTGCCCACCCGGTAGTACCGCAGCTGCACATGCGCACCCCCGACGACCACGCCCACCGGGGCTCCCATCGGCACCGGCGCGTCCGATGCAGTGCCGTGGAGGGTTGCGGACGCGGGCATGTCCTGGGCGAAATCAACGACCGCGGCGATCTCCGGCGGATCAGCCGGCCGGGCCGAGATGGGGAACACCATGGCGATCACTGCGGCCAGGGCCGCGACGAGCAGGCCACCACTGGTGAAGACCCAGCGCCGCGGCCGACGGTGGCGCGTCGGGGCAGCGGCCATCTCCACGGCGAATCGGACCCGTTCAGCCAACTCCGGCGGGGCGGACTCACGCAGCCGCGCGGCCGCCGCCCTGCCCAGCCGATCCTCCCGAACCGCCCGCCAGCACCCTTCACAGCCCAGCAGGTGCTCATCCCACTCCCGGCTGGCGTCGGCGTCGAGGTCGCCGGCCAGAAACGCGATCAACATGGACTCATGCCGGTCCACGATCCACCTCACCCTCGACCTGGCCGCCATCCCGGCAGCCGGTGAGCAGCCCAGCCAGCCGGCGTCGCCCGCGATGCACCCGCGCCAGCAC
>QHBY01000577.1 GCA_003244245.1 Pseudonocardiales bacterium | reverse complement strand
CCGATGCAGATGCCACCCACGTTCGGGCAACCACCCACACCATTGATCCAGCCCCGCTTGGGCACGTTGCACTTCACGACCGGACCCCAGCAACCGAGCTTCACCAAGCACTTCGGTGAGTCGTAGGTGCTGGCGAACTCGCCCTGCTCGTAATATCCGCCCCGGTCACAGCCCTCGTGCACGGTGGCGCCGAACAACCACTGCGGGCGCAGGTGCTCGTCCAACGGAATCATCGGAGCCTGACCGGCGGCCTGGTAGAGCAGGTACAGGATCGTCTCCGACAGGTTGTCCGGGTGGACCGGGCAGCCGGGCACACAGACGATCGGGATACCGGCCTTGGACTTCCAGTCCCAGCCCAGGTAGTCCGGCACACCCATGGCACCGGTCGGGTTGCCCGCCATGGCGTGGATACCGCCGTAGGTGGCGCAGGTGCCGACCGCGAGCACGATCGTCGCCTTGGGCGCCAGCTTGTCGATCCACTCGTTAATGGTGACCGGCTGGTTGGTGTCGGGGTGTCTCCCGAAACCGGTGAAGTAGCCCTCCCCGTTGATCTCCTCGTTCGGGATGGAGCCCTCGAGGACGAGCACGAACGGTTCCAGCTCGCCGCGGTCGGCCTTCCAGAACCACTCGATGAAGTTGTCGGCACCCTGTTCCGGGCCGCATTCAAAGTCGATCAACGGCCAGTGCACCGCGATCTTGGGCAATCCAGGAAGAGCGCCCAGCGCGATTTCCTCGATGCTGGGCTGGGTCGCCGCGGTCAGGGCTACCGAGTCCCCATCACAGGACAACCCGCAGTTAATCCACAGAATGTGGATCGGGGCTTCTTCTTCCTTGGTGGGAGTGGCTTGTGCAGTTGGTTTTATCATGATCCCCTACTCCACGAGCGACCTCCGGCCGCTCTCTCGTTCCGGATGTCGCTTTGTGCTGTGAACTCGTCGAGCGTGAGCTCCCACAGCGTGTGGTAGATCGTGGTCTGCGCCTCCTGGATCCGGTGCACGGAGTCAGAAGCAACCACGAACAAATGGTCGATGCTGCCCAACTCGGCCATTGCACCGCCCTCGTAGCCCGCCAGGCCGACGGTGAGCAGGCCGCGCCCGCTCGCCTCCTCGAAGGCGCGCACAAGGTTGGTGGAGTTACCCGAGGTGGATAGCCCGACGACGACGTCGCCGCGCCGCCCGAAAGCCGCGATCTGGCGGGCGAAGACGACGTCAAATGAGACGTCGTTCGACAGCGCCGTCAGCACCGCGATGTCACCTGTGAGCGCGAAGGCGGGCAAAGCCCGCCGTCCCGGACCCGGGTGCAGAAACAGGCTAGCGAGGTCGGCTGCGTCGGTGCAGCTCCCCCCGTTGCCGATGGCGAACAGCCGCCCGCCGTTGGCGAACGACTCCGCCATTGCCGAGGCGCACGCGGCCAGCCGCTGACTATCGCGAGCCAGGACCTCCCGCCGGAGCGCCACGATCTGGTGCGCCTTGTCCACTGTGGAACGGCGCACTTCGGCCAAGACCGCCTCGAGATCTCCAGCTCCGGGGCTGTCATGGCCGACGTTGTCGGGGTGTGAATACAGGAACGGGTACAGAGATGCCAGATCATCGGACCGAGACTGGGCATCGGACCGAGACTGGGCATCGGACCGAGACTGGGCAGCCGATCGAGTGGCTGGACCAGTGTCGCTGTGGCCATTGCTACCGGGGCTCATCCCGAGACCCGTTCCGTGGTTTTGTCGGTGCCCGTTTCTGTGCCTTTTTCTGGGCGCCCGACGACCGCGATCGCTTCCTTGGCGTGAACGAGGATCTCGTCTCCGACCCCGGCCGACACCAACGCGACACTTACTTCTTCCATGCCGGACCCGGTGTCCACCACAGCCAGATCGTCGGGGAGCAACTCGACGACGCGCACCGCGACGGCCTGATCCGAGCACGTGATGCACACGTCGCCGTGGCATTCCGGAGCGGTCATGCGACTGCCCTCGGCTCTAGCAGGTCCGGATGTTGGAAGAACACGTGAACCAGCTCCCACAGCACGTGATACGCGGTGACGTGCACTTCTTTGACCACTCGCGGATCGTTGGAGTGGGCGATCACGATGTGGTCGGCGGCGTGACGCGACGCGATGTGGCCGCCGTCGCCGCCTGTGAGCGCGATCGTGAGCATGCCCAGCTCCCGGGCTGCGGCCAATCCGCGCAGCACGCTGGGGCAGTTGCCGTCGGGCGAGATGCCCAGCGCGATGTCGCGGCCGGAGGCAAGGTGACTCAGTTGGTGGGCGAAGACCTCGTCGAAGCCCTCCGCGCCGGCAATACCGGTCACCGTCGCGACATCAGCAGTCAGCGAGATCGCCGGCAACGCACGCTTGCCCATGACCACCGGATGAACGAACTCGACCACGACGTGTTGGGCGTCGGTGCTGGCTGTCCCGGTGCCGAAGACGACAAGGGTGCCGCCACGGTGGAAGCGAACGGCCATGGCGTGGCATGCAGTGGCGATCGCCGCGGCATCGTCAGCCAGTTGATATAGGGGTAGTACCCGCCGCTCGAACAATTCCGCGGCGGTGGCGGTCCCGGCTGATGCCCTGGACACGCCGCACACCTCCCGACCTGGTTGGCCATGCACGTGAGTGACATCACGATAGGGGGTGCCTGGAGCAATGGGCAAGGGCCCCCCATCAAGACGTGTAACCCAGATTTCACCAGACGGCCTCGTTGGGACACACGCCGGCCTGCGACTGCTCGCTACATTCGGTCATACCGCTCGGATCGGGCATTTGATCCACCGACGATGCACCCTTCACGGATGTTGATCTAGAGGCAGGGAGCGCGGTCGGGAGCGAAGTTGCCGCGTCAGGCGTTACTGCACATGAGGCGACATGAAGAAGTGCGCATCGCACTCGTTCCGTACGACCCGAGGGAGCTCGCGCCATGCCAGTCCTGCTGGTCCTGCTCGCCACCACCGTCATCGAGCTGACGGTGCTCATTGCGGTGGGCCATGCGATCGGCGTTCTGGCCACCATCGGATTGTTGATCGTCACGTCGCTGGTGGGGGTGATCCTGCTGCGGCACGAGGGTGCCCGCACCCTGCGCGCGTTCGTCGAGGCTTTGCGCGCCCGCAAACCCCCGCACCGAGAACTGCTCGACGGAATGTTGATCACCGCAGCCGGGGTGCTTATCGTTGTGCCGGGCTTCGTTTCTGACCTGCTGGGCCTGCTCCTGCTGCTGCCGCCTACCCGCGCGCTGGTCCGGCGACGCATCCTGCGCTCAGCGTCACGACGCACTCCCGCGCGCCATGCGCCGGGCGACGTGGTCGAGGGCGAGATCGTCGACGAGCCACCCGCACCCCGCTCCGCAAGCGGCGAGCTTCGCTGAGCGCGGGGGACTAACCCTCCGACGTCTCGGCGGTGGGAGCCGATCGACGAAACGATTGGGGCTAGCGTGAATACTGCCCAACCATGAGCACTTCGTTGCTGCTGGACGGACGCATCCCGTCGGTCGCCGGGGCCACCGCGCTGGCCGTCGTGGATGGAATAGTGGCCTGGGCCGGAGATGACAGCACTGGCCGCGCGTGCTTCGGCGACGTCGACGAAGTGCTCGAATTGCGCGGCGCACTGGTCACCCCTGCCTTTGTAGACGCGCACGTGCACGCCACATCGGCCGGCCTGCTGGCCCTCGGGCTTGATCTCACCGGCTGCGTCACTCTCGCGCAGTGCCTAGACCTGGTCACACAGCAGTCCCGTCCGGGCACCGTGTTGTGGGGGCATGGGTGGGATGAGACATCGTGGCCGGAGGGCCGGCCACCGACACGCGCGGAACTAGACCGAGCGTCGGGTGACGCGCCGGTGTATCTGTCCCGGATCGACGGGCACAGCGCCGCGGTCTCCTCAAGACTCCTGGATCGGGCCGCGGACGCGATCGGTGCGCCGGGTTGGGCGGCCGAGGGAGCTTTGACCTGCGAGGCACACCACCACGCCCGCCGAGCCGCCCGCGAATCGATCACAGCCGGTCAGCGTCGCGCAGCCCAAGAAGCCTTCCTGGTCGAGGCGGCGGCCCACGGAATCGCGGTGGTGCACGAGTGCGCGGGCCCAGATGTCTCCGGTCTCGACGATCTTGCCGAACTGCTGGCAGTCGATCACGGCGTCGAGGTGGTCGGTTACTGGGGCCAGGCCGTCAGCACGCCTGCGGAGGCGCGCGAACTGCTCGCCGCCACCGGGGCGCACGGACTGGCGGGTGACCTGTTCTGTGACGGAGCGCTCGGTTCGCGCACCGCCGCGTTGCGCACCCCCTACGCCGACGCCCCCAGCACCTGCGGCACGGCCTATCTCGACGTGACGCAGATAGCCGCGCATGTCCAGGCCTGTACCGAGGCCGGCATCCAAGCCGGGTTCCATGTGATCGGGGATGCCGCGACCGATGCGGTGATGGCCGGCTTCGAGGCTGCTGCCGCCGCGATTGGCGCCCCCGCGCTGCGACAGTGCCGCCACCGGCTCGAACACCTGGAGATGGTGGATCGCGACCAGGCCCGCCAGTTGGCGGCCTGGGGTGTCGTGGCCAGCGTGCAACCGGCCTTCGACGCTGCCTGGGGCGGCGCGGAGGGAATGTACGCGCTACGGCTGGGGGTCTCTAGAGCCGCGGCGATGAACCCCTTCGCGTTGCTAGAGAAGGCCGGTGTGGTGCTGGCGTTCGGTTCCGACGCGCCGGTAACCCTGAGCGACCCATGGGCTGCGGTGCGCGCCGCGGTGGGACACCGCAGCCCCGGCTCAGAGATCGGGGCGATGGAGGCTCTGGCGGCGCACACCTACGGCGGTTACCGGGCTGCTGCGGCAGCTGACCCGCTGGCCGGCTCACTGGTCCCCGGTGCCCCGGCCTCGTACGCGATCTGGGATGGCACCGATTCCGGTGGGTTCCCAGGAGCCCAGTCACCCTCGTGCCTGCGCACCGTGCACCACGGCCGGGTCCTGTTCGAGGTGGAAGACGCCCTGCTGTGAGCCGGTCTGGCCGGCTGCTGCGGGTGGGTACCGCTGCCGGTGCCGGTCTGTTGCTGTACGGCGGCGCACCCCCGCGGGAATTGTGGTGGCTCGCGCCGGTGGTTTTCGCGGTGCTATGGGCGGTGTTGCATGGACGGCCGGCCCGTGCCGGGTTCGGCTACGGGTTCGCCTTCGGGCTCGGCTTCTTCGTGCCGTTGCTGTCCTGGGCGGGGGAGTTCGTGGGCCCGTTGCCGTGGCTGGCGCTGGCCACTGTCGAGGCATTGGTCCTGGCGCTGGCTTGTGCTGGAGTGGCCGTGGTATCCCGAATGCCCGCCGCGCCGCTGTGGGCAGCGGGGATGTGGGTGGCGGCCGAGGCGCTGATCGCCCGGGTGCCCTTCGGCGGCTTTCCCTGGGGCCGGGTGGCCTTCAGCCAGCCCAGCGGAGTATTCCTGCCGGTGGCGGCGATCGGCGGGGCTCCGCTGCTCACCGCTGCCGTGGTGCTGACCGGCTTCGGTGCCGGCGAACTGATCCGACGCGTCGCGCGAGGATGCGTCCCGCAGGCTTTCGGGAAGCTGAGAGCGATCATGGTGCCTGCACTGCTCGCGGCGGCACCGGTGGTGGCGGGGGTGGTTGCAGCGCCGCTGGTGGCGGCGACCGCGATCGATGGGCAGGCGGTCGTCGCACTGGTCCAGGGCAACGTGCCCCGGGCCGGGTTGGACTTCAACGCCCAGCGCCGCGCCGTACTGGACAATCACGTCGCGCGCACCGTGGCGCTGGCGGCCGCCGTCGCCGCCGGTCGCTACCCGCAGCCAGCGCTGGTGATCTGGCCAGAGAACTCCTCTGACATCGATCCATTGCGCAACCCGGATGCCCGGGCAGTGATCGATCGAGCGGCCCGTGCGATCGGTGTGCCCATCCTGGTCGGCGCCGTCTTGCGCACTGACGACGGGCACACCACGAATACCGCCATTGTGTGGAATCCGCGCGCCGGGCCGGGTCAGCGCCACGACAAGCACCCGATGCCCTTCGCGGAATACATCCCCTACCGGGCCTTCTTCCGGCAGTTCAGCCCTTATGTCGACCGCGCGGGCGACTTCGTACCGGGCAACGGCACCAGTGCCATCGACCTCGGACCGGCCAGGGTCGGGGTAGCCATCTGCTCCGAGGTGATGTTCGATGATCTCGTTCGGCAAGGCGTGCGCTCCGGTGCCCAGCTGCTAGCCGTGCCCACCAACAACGCCACCTTCGGCTTCACCGAGATGACCTACCAGCAGCAGGCGATCTCGCGGGTCCGGGCAGTGGAACACGGCCGCACCGTTCTGGTGGCTGCCACCAGCGGGGTCAGCTCCGTGATCTCCCCGGATGGTGCCGTCGAGCAGCAGACAAAGCTGTTCACGCCGGACGCGCTGGTGGCACGGGTCCCGATGCGTTCCGGTACTACGCTAGCTACTCGGCTCGGCCCCGCGCCGGAGTGGGTGCTGGTGGTCCTTGGCTTGTTGGGTGTGGCAGCAGCCCTGGTAGCGCAGCGCAGAGCGAACGCAGGGCAGCGACGGGGACCCGTGCCCCCCAAGGAGGACGTCGATGGCGGATCAGCGGGACGACCGGGGCGCCGAGGGGGCCGGTCTGACGATCGTGGTGATCCCGACCTACGACGAGCGGGCCAGCCTGCCGACGGTCCTGCACCGGCTGCACGAGGCGGTACCTGAGGCGCACGCGCTGGTGGTGGACGACGACAGTCCGGACGGCACCGGGGAGCTGGCCGACGAACTCGCCGCTACCGACAGCCGGGTGCATGTCCTGCATCGCGCCGCGAAGGCTGGCCTCGGCGCAGCCTACGTCGCCGGCTTTCGATGGGCGCTGCAGCGGGGCTATGACATCGTGGTGGAGATGGACGCCGACGGCTCGCACGCCCCGGAGGATCTACCCCGGATGCTTGCCGCGCTGGTCGACGACCCCCCCGGCACCGCCGCCGACGTCGTCCTGGGCTCCCGGTATGTGCCCGGCGGGCGAGTGGTCAACTGGGCGCGATACCGCGAATGGCTCTCCCGCGGCGGCAACTACTACTCGCGGGTGGCGCTGGGAGTGAGCATCTATGACGTCACCGGCGGCTTCCGCGCCTACCGTCGCGGGGTGCTGGAGGATCTGGATCTCCACACGGTCGCCTCCCAAGGCTACTGCTTCCAGGTCGATCTGGCGTGGCGCTCGGTGCGTGGTGGCTTCACCGTGGTGGAGGTGCCGATCACGTTCACCGAGCGGGAGCAGGGCCAATCGAAGATGACCAGGGCCATCGTCCTGGAGGCGCTGTGGCGGGTAACCGTCTGGGGTGTGCAGCGCCGCGTGTCGAACCTGCGCCGGGGGTCCGACACCGACTCGACAAGCACCACCACGCAGCCCAGCAAGCTTTGACTTGCCTGTCCGGGCGAGTTCCTCAGGCAGAGCGAGAGCGGCGACCGCGCAGTTCAGTCAGTCGCTCATCGAGCAGCTCTTCGAGCTGCTGGACGCTACGCCGTTCCAGCAGCATGTCCCAGTGCGTACGCGGCGGCTTGATTTTTTTCGGCTCCGGCGCAACCCCGTCAACCAGCCTGGCCTCATTGCCGTGCAACCGGCACTCCCAGATCATGGGCGATTCGGCATCATCGGCGAATGACACAGTGAAGTCGTGACCCTTGGGGCAGGCGTAAACTACTGATCGGCGAGGAGCAAGATCATGGTCTCGGTCGGTCTCATAACTGACTGTTCCGAGCCGGCTGCCACGAAGTACACGATCGGCCATGACGTCTCCTCTCTCCGGGCCAGAGACCGGGGGTCTCCGGATCCAGCTCACCGGGTGCAACGCCGAAGAACGCCTCGACGTTCCCGGACCACTGTCGGTCCGGGCCGATGACGGGTTCACTCAATGCACAAGCATCCCCCACACAGGTTGAATCGAAGCCGCAATGTGATGCGTTACCTCACGATGAGGTGGCCCAGAATACCCGTTCGGCCTAGCCTGTTATGCCGTCCTGGCAGCGGGCTTAGACGATCACCGGCTCTGAGTTACCCGCCGCGCGAATCGCTCGGCGCACCGGAACGAGCAGCATCAGCACGAACCCGATGAGGAAGAAGGCCACCAAGGACAGGATGGCAGGTCGAAACGAGCCGGTGGCCGCCCCGATGACGCCGAAGAGTATCGGCCCCACCGTGGAGGTGGCCTGCTCGCCGATCTCGTAGACCGAGAAGTACTCCGCTTCCTTGCCCGCGGGCACCAACTGGCTGAACAGCGACCTCGACAGCGCGCTGGTACCGCCCAGCACCAGCCCGATGCCCACGGCCACGGTGTAGAACTGGAGCTCGTTGCCCGCCTGGATGAAGTAGGCCGCCGCGATCACACCGATCCACACCACCAGGCTGCCCAGGATCGTGCGCTTGGCGCCGATCCGGCGGGCGACCCAACCGTGCAGCAACGCGCCGAAGAACGCCACGAACTGCACCATCAGGATCGTGCTGATCAGGGTGCTGCTCGCCAACCCCAATTCAAGATCACCATACTGGCCGGCGACGCTGGCCACCGTGCCGATCCCATCGGCGTAAATCAGGTAGGCCGCCAGGAAGCCCAGTGTCAGCGGGTAGCTCCGCGCGCTGCGCAGCGTGCCGGACAGCTGACGGAAACCGCCGGTCAGCACCGATAGACCCCGCTCGCTGCCCTGTGGAGACTGGTAGCTGCGCATCCGGGACAACGGGATGAGGGTGAAGGCTGCCCACCACAGCCCTGCGGTGACGAAGCAGACCCGTACCGCGGCCGACTCGGACAGTCCCAGCGCATCACGGCCGAGGTAGATCGCCAGATTCACCGCCAGCGCGATGCCGCCACCCAGAAAGCCGAAGGCCCAGCCGCGGGAGGACAGCCGGTCGCGCTCGTCAGCCGTTGCTATCTCCGGGAGCACCGAGTAGTAGATGACCACCGATGCGTAGTAGCCGGTGGTCGCGACGATGAACAGCACGACGCCGAGCCGCCAGTTCGTTCCGGTGACCAGCGCGAGCAGGGCCGTCGCGCCCGCCCCAGCGAACGCGAAAAGCCCGAGCATCCGCCGTTTGTGCTGGGTGCGGTCGGCGATGGCGCCGGTCAACGGCAGCACCAGTACCTGCAGGAGGGTCGAGGCCGCCAGCAGGTAGTCGAACAGCGCCCCGGCCGGGAAATCCAGGCCGAACAGCGAGATGTTGCAGCCGACCAGGGCATTGCGGGTCAGGCAGGTCTGGCCGGCGGCCAGTGCGTCGTTGCGTGCCACCGTGGTGAGGTAGAGCGACAGGAAAACGGTGATGATCGAGGTGGGAAACACTGAGTTCGCCCAGTCGTACCAACACCAGGCGCGTTGATCACGGCGGCGATCGGTCTCGTCCAGCGCGACGCCGGGGGCGGGCTGGACCTTCGGCTCGCTCACCAGCAACCGCCTTCCGTCACCGCCGGCGCACTCTACTGGCCCTCGCTACTGAGCCTGGGCGTCTGCTCCCGGCCATACCCCCCGGACGCGCAGCACGTCGCGCAGCACGTCCGGCCGGTCGGTGATCAAGCCGTCGACGCCGAGATCGAGCAGCGCCTGCATCTCGACCGCCTGGTCAACCGTCCATGCGTGCACCTCCAGACCGCGGTGATGCGCGCAGCGCACCAACGCCTGGTCCACGACCTTCAGCCCGCACATCCGCACCGGCAGTTGGGCCAACTTGCCGCGGATCGGCATCGGCTCGGATCTCCTGACGCTACGTCGAGACAACGACATGGCCCGCAGCCGCAGCGCTACGGCCGATGCAGTGCCCATCGAGGTCAGCAGCCGAGGCCCGGCTGCCGTGCGCAACCGCTGCAGCCGGGCTTCGGAGAACGACGCGATGCATACCCGGTCCCACCCGCGGGTGCGACGCAACAGGTCCAGCACCGGCGCGACCGCCGAGTCCGCCTTCACGTCGATGTTGAGCAGCGCCCGTGGAAGTTCTTCGAGCAGATCGTCCAGCCGGCACAGCGGCTCCCGGCCACCCACCCGGGCGGTTCTTACCGCCGCCCAGTCCAACTTCTCGATCTCGCCGGAGCCATCGGTGGTGCGGTCCAGCGTCGCGTCGTGAATGACCACGACCACGCCGTCGCGGGTCGCGCGGACATCGGCCTCCAGGTAGAGGTAGCCCTCCACGGCCGCACGGCGGAACGCCGCCAGTGAGCTCTCCATACCGGCCAGCTCGCCGAGATGCCAACCGCGGTGTGCGAACGCCCGGGGGAAGGGCCCGTCCAGAAACGGGTGCCGCGACGAGACCATGCCGCCATTCTGCCGGGCCGTGTGATTCGCGCCTGGGTGACGTTGTCGGTCCGGCGCCCCCCGGCAGCCGGGCTATTCACGGCAGCCAGCCCAACGCCGTTTGGAGGGACACGACCTCGAACCACAGCCCGACTGCAGCCAGCGGTGCCAGCGGTGTCCAGATCGGCCGGTCCCGCAGGAGGCGACATGCGAGCAGCTGCAGCGCCGCCCATAAACCCACCCATACCCCCCACAGGAACAGCACCGGACCGTAGAAGGGGACCACCTGTGCAGCCACCGCATACAGCAATGCCACCGCGACGTGCAAGGCGATGCCCAGCCACCCCAGGGCGACGGCCCAGCCGGGGTGGTCGTGGGTAGGGCCGCTCTCGCCCTCGGACGCCGGCGCCTGGGGGGAGGCGCACATCAGCCCGGCGGCGATCGCCAGCAGGAAAACCGGGACGCCGGGGAGTATCGCGCCCAGCGCCGGGTCGACGACCACTGAGCCGGCCAGCGCAGCCAGTACCAGCATTCGGGACAGCTTCGGTGCCCGCCGCGTGGTTATCACCGCCGCGAGCACGCTACCGGCGGCCAGGACAGCGACGACCACGACGACAAGCGCGAACACATCGGAGATACCAGCGAAGCCGAGGGCAACGACTGCCTTGAGGCCAAGGAGCACCGCACCCACCACAGCGAGGCACAGGGCTACGCTGAGGCGGCTCCGCGACAGCGCGATGGTGGCAATTGTACTCTCCGTCACTAGCCTGATGAGGTTCGTCTCATCGGGCTCAGTCTGCCCCACCGGCGGGGAGGCGTGGGGATCTGCGGACGTCCCCGGGATGGCATCAGTACGTCGCGCCCGGGTGGGCGCCGGGCTGCGACACTGGGGGAGTAACCGGTGGCTGCCCGGAGCAGGGAGTAGGCGATGACAACGCATGAGAGCGCCGAGCTGGCGCTGCTGGCTGCGGAGTTCACCGCGTTGCTCGGGCCTGCGGCGGTGATCACCGACCGGCAACGCCTGCGCACCTACGAGTGTGACGGGTTAGCACAGTATCGCGTGGTGCCCGGCCTGGTGGTGCTGCCAGAGACCTCCGGGCAGATCGCCGCGGTGGTCCGGGCCTGCGCCGCAGCGGGAGTGCCGTTCGTGGCGCGCGGCGCCGGTACCGGACTGTCCGGCGGTGCGCTGCCACACGCGCAGGGCGTGCTGATCGTGACCTCCCGGATGCGCCGGATCCTGGAGGTCGACCCCGCCAACGAGCGTGCGATCGTCGAGCCCGGTGTGATCAACCTCGACGTCACAAGAGCCGCCGCACCGCAGGGCTGGTACTTCGCCCCCGACCCGTCCAGCCAGCAGATCTGCTCGGTCGGCGGCAATGTCGCGGAGAACTCCGGCGGCGCGCACTGCCTGAAGTACGGGTTCACCACCCACCACGTGCTCGGCGTCGAGGTCGTCACCCCGGACGGGGAGCTGGTGTGGCTGGGCGGCACGACTCGCGATGTGCCCGGATATGACCTGCTCGGCGCATTCGTTGGCAGCGAGGGCACCCTTGGGATCGCCACCAAGATCGTCGTGCGGCTGCTGCGGGACCCGGAGGCGGTACGCTGCCTGCTCGCCGCCTTCCCCGGGGTGGACGAGGCAGGTACCGCGGTGTCGGAGATCATCGCCGACGGCATCGTACCGGCGGCCATCGAGATGATGGATGCGTTGGCGATCGAGGCGGCCGAGGCCGCCGTGGCCTGCGGTTACCCCGAGGGCGCCGGAGCGGTGCTCATCGTGGAACTCGACGGCCCCGGCGCCGACGTCGAACACACCTTCGCCGCCGTGCAACGGCACTGCACCGACGCGGGCGCCTTCGAGATCCGG
Organism: Pseudonocardiales bacterium; assembly: GCA_003244245.1. Taxonomy (GTDB): domain Bacteria; phylum Actinomycetota; class Actinomycetes; order Mycobacteriales; family Pseudonocardiaceae. Next base: position 312 of record QHBY01000577.1, on the reverse strand, counting down.
GTAGCCCGCGACGCTGCCCAACGCGCACTGTTCTGGAAGGGCCGCAAGTCCGCGTTCGCCGCGGTGGGCCGGATCAGCCCCGACTACATCGTCCAAGATGGAGTGATCCCCAGAACGGCGTTGCCGGCAGTGTTGCGCAAGATCGCCGACCTGTCGGCCGGTACGGGGATCCGGGTAGCCAACGTCTTCCACGCCGGTGACGGCAATCTGCACCCGCTGGTCCTGTTCGACGAGACCAAACCCGGCGAGGCGCAGGCCGCGGAGGAGGTCTCGGGGGCGATCCTCGACCTGTGCATCGAATACGGTGGCTCG
>QHBY01000576.1:1798-3368 GCA_003244245.1 Pseudonocardiales bacterium | reverse complement strand
CAATTCGGAATCAGTCATCTAGCGGGGTTGAGGCCGGCCCACGCTCAAGCGTCAGCAAATGACGGGCCTGGTTCGCTGACGTCGCTTGGACTTGGGCGATGCTCGACGTATTCGGCCGGTAGGCAGTCTGGGTGGCGCAGGCGGATCCCCGGTCCCACGGGTGACTCCCAACGTGCCTGGGCGACTTCTGCGCCCTCGGCGAGTTGACGCGCGACCGTCTCGTCGAGGTTGGCGGTCAGCACGGTGGCGGTCGTCTCGACTGCAAGTGCATGCTTCTCCTGGTCGAGCTCAAGGATGAGGAATGGTCCGACTGCGACCACGTGCAGCCCGCCTTCGGGGATCTCCATGTCCATATCCAGCCTCGTCGAGGTCAGGGTCTCGTAGAAGCTGACGGTGTCGGCAAGCTTTCCGGGGGCACAGAAGACGCGGACGAACACGCGAGGCGTCTCGAGGTACCGGGGAGGGTCGTGGTGGCGGCGCGTCCGGCTAGGCCGTCGACGATCGGAGCGCTGGGAGATGGTGCGCTTGAGGAAGGAGCCCAGTGCCCCCGCGTGACAACACGCTCTGTCTCGGACAGCACCTTGACGCGTGCAAGAGGCTGACCGATCGAGTGTGACGAGCTTCACGCGCCGAGGTGAGCGCTGGACAAGACGATTGCTAGACGGTGGCGCTCGTTCCTGCTCGCGTGACTTCTGCCAGGCGCCCGTGCACGAACTGCACCACCATCGCGCCCTCGCCCACCGCCGTGGCGCAGCGCTTGACCGAGCCCGATCGTACGTCGCCGGCAGCGAAGATCCCCGGCACGCTGGTTTCGAGAAGGCCCTCGGCGCCTGCGTCGCCGCCGGTAAGAATGAAGCCTCTCTCGTCGCGTGCCACCACGTCGCCGACCCAGCTGGTGCAGGGCGTCGCACCGAGGAACAGGAACAGGAAGGAGAACGCCAGCTTCGCGCCGTCACGCAGCGTCACCGCCTCGAGCTGGCCGTCGGCGCCGTGCAGCTCGGCCACTTCGCTGCGGTCCCGCACCGCTACGCCGTAGCGCTCGAGCTCGAGCACGAGGTACTCCGACATCGTCTCGCGCAGATCGTCCCGGCGGTGCAGCAGCGTGACCAGCGCGCCGCCGCGAGCCAGCCACACGGCGGCTTGCGCGGCCGAGTTGCCTCCGCCGATCACGCCGACCCGTGTGGCGCCGCAGCGCTGGGCCTCGGGAGGGCCGGCCGCATAGAAAACGCTCACTCCCTCGTAGTCGGCGAGGCCCGCGACCGGGAGCCGGCGGTACTCGGCGCCGGTCGCCAGCAGCACGGCGCGCGCGGCGATCTGCTGCCCTTCCTCGAGTACCACCGTGTGCCGCTCGGAGCCGGGTTTGAGCAACAGCGCGCGGTAGGGCGTCGCGGTGCGCGCGTGGAACTTGCGCGCCTGCGTGACTGCTCGGCTGGTGAGCTCGGAACCGCTGATCCCCGCAGGAAACCCAAGGTAGTTCTCGATGCGCCGCGACGTGCCGGCCTGCCCCCCCAGCGCCGTGCTCTCCACCACCAGGGTCTCCAGGCCCTCCGACGCGCCGTACACCGCCGCG
>QHBY01000576.1:0-1784 GCA_003244245.1 Pseudonocardiales bacterium | reverse complement strand
AGTGAGCACCACGTGGGGCCGCACGCTCACGAAGTAGTCGTCGAGCTCCTGGCCGCCGGGCAGGCGCACCAACGGCAGGCTCTCGGGCTCGAGTCCGGCGATCAGCGTCGCGGCGGTCGGGTCGTCTGACTCGTCCGGATTGCGCCAGGTGTAGGGCAGGCGATTGCGGCGTGCGAACTCGATCAGGCGTCCCGTGGCCTGCAGAGAGTGTGGGCCGACGATCTCGATACCGATTCCGTGATGCTGCTGCAGCAGCTCGCGCCGAGCCATGAAAGCCGAAAGCAGCAGGTCACCTAGACTAGCGGACCGTCCTCAAACAGAAGCGTCCGCAGCGCCTCGCGTTCCACCGCGATGTAGCGCATGGGCGCAGTGGCGACCGCCGTAAGGAAGACGGTCTGACCGGACATGAGGTTCATCTCGCCCAGGAACCCCGAGACACCGTGCCTGACGAGCTCGTTTCCCGCGGCGTCCAGGACGACCGCCTCACCCTGCAGGATCGCCATGAACGGATACCGCCGATCGCCGACCCGGAACAGCACGTCCCCCACCGCGGCGGTGCGCATCTCACCGTGGAGGGCAAGCGTCTCCAGTTGTGATGCCGACAGGATCCTGCTGGGGGGACTCGCCATACGGTGAGGCTACTCCGGCGGCTCCCTCAGGAAGGTCGGGGCGCAGGAGGCTCATGATCAGTCGAGTGTCCTCCCCGCAGCTGCGCCTTTGTGATGTTCTGCGCGGTTGTCTACGTCCGCACATGGTGTGCCGTCGCTGATCGTGCGGTTCGGGGACTTCTTCGGCCCCAAGCCCGGCCAGAGCTGGTTCAACCAAGCGCTGATCAAACCGGGGAAGCCGGTCACCAAGGTGACTCTGCCCGGTGCTGCCGGAGTGGGTCACGACTGGGCGTACATCCCTGACGCGGGCGAAACGTTCGCGCAGCTCATGGACCGCGACGCAGAGCTCGAACCCTTCACGCGATTCCACTTCCGGGGACACTGGGACCACGACGGCACCCGCATCGTCGAGGCCATCCGGCAGGCCTCCGGCAACCCCGACATCAAGGTCAAGGAGCTCCCGTGGGCGATCTTCCGTATGGCCTCGCCCTTCAACGAGACCTTGCGCGAGATGATCGGGGTGCGACCGTACTGGCGTGCTCCCATCGAGCTGGATAACGCAGAACTCGTCTCGTTCCTCGGCGAAGAGCCACACACACCGTGGGACGTGGCCATGACGACCACACTGCGAGAACTCGGCTGCCTTCGCTAGTGCGCAGCCGGCATCGATCGACCACCTAATCGCAGGCATCGTGCAACCTGCTGTTCCTTGCCGCCACCTGCATAGGACAGCTGGCGATCGTCGCCGTCGTCACCGCCATGTACCCCGCTGTCGCCGTGCTGCTCGCACGGGTCTTCCTGGCCGAACGCTGGACTCGTCTGCAGGCCATCGGTCTGCTGACCGCCGCGGCAGCGATCGTCCTGGTCAGCGCCGGAGAGGGCAGTAGGGCGGCGAACTCGACCCCCGCCGCCCACGCCCAGCACCACCGTGCGCTGTCCGCACGATGGCCGTGCCCTCTCACGAACGTCAGTCGAAGAAGTGCGTCTTCGGCCGCGGCTGGGGCTCGCCGTCGAGGATGACGTCGACCTTCTCGTCATAGAAGGCGATCATCCCGGCAACCGGCAGCAGCTGGCGCGTCGGAAAGTCATAGGACCATGCCAGGTCGGCTTGCAGCGCGTCTGCGGTCTGCACGGACCAGTATCCGGTCGTCCGGCCCTTGTAGGGGCAGGACGTGA
>QHBY01000575.1:4819-5049 GCA_003244245.1 Pseudonocardiales bacterium | reverse complement strand
ATATGTAGGTGTCTCGACAACGACCCGCGGCGTGATCTCCCCGTCCCGCGGGCGGGCTCGCGAGGATGCAAAGGCTGCCAGCTCACGGCGCGCTTGATCGGTTTCGACCGCCAGCCGCTTGAGCGCCGACCTCACAGGCTTGAGCTCGGCGCGAACCGCCTCGACGATTGGGTCCGGCGTCGCGGCCTGCGGTGGCGCCGAAAGCGCGCTGACTCCCCGCGTCCAGAATG
>QHBY01000575.1:4036-4797 GCA_003244245.1 Pseudonocardiales bacterium | reverse complement strand
GAAGTCGTACGCCCCGAGCCGCATCTCGGCCAGCCTCGCCTCGTCATCGAGTAGGTGGTCCGCGAGGAGTGCGATGTTCTCGGCCCGCGCGCTCACAAGGTGCTCGCCGGGCACGAGCGGGGCGAGGTCGATGGAGTGCTCGCTGACCACGACGCATCCGTTGCAGATGCTCTCGAGCACCCGAACCCACTCGAGCCGCTCGGCCCCCGTCCGGTGCAGGTTGAGGAGGCACTTCGCCGCTCCCAGCTGACGGTACTTGGCTTCGCCCAGGAGGAAGTTGGCGAGCGGAGCGGTCTTCGGAGCCTCGGGGGGGATCAGAAGACGCACTTGACGCGGCCACAGCGTCTCGGCGTAGCTGGCCAGCAGCCGGTCGCGCCTACCCTCCGCCGACCCCAGATAGAGGACATCGACCGGCCGCGCAATGCTCTCGTCGCGACCCCAGTGATCCCACTCGCTGCAATAGCCGAGCTGGAAGTGCTCGGCGGCCAGGCCGCGTGCTCGCAGATGCGGCACGACGCTCGCCCGAATGTCGACCACGGCGGCAAGTGAACGCGAGTAGCGGCAGGACTCCTCGAACCAGGGGGTGCCCGGTTGCTCGACGCAGAAGCCGATCGTCCTGTTGAGGTGCCTCGACGTGGGACCGCCCGCATCCGGCGCGAGCGCGAAGAACTCATGGGGGACGATCACGTAGGCGGTCGTGCCATCGAATTCCGGGAAGTACTCCTCCGCAATCGCGACATCGGCGCCCTCCTGAGCAACGG
>QHBY01000575.1:821-4011 GCA_003244245.1 Pseudonocardiales bacterium | reverse complement strand
CTGCCGACAGGAGCTCGTTGACGAAATGGTTCGAGCGCCGGCTCGTCAGGAAGCAGAGCGTCGCCACGATGAGGGACCGCTAGCGCCGTCGCAGGCGCTCAGTCACCCGTCGGACTTCCATCGACAGCGACCTCATCGGTCGAGTCACCCTCCAGCTCAAGGAGTGCTCGAGCAGCTGCAGACGGTAGGCGGTACCCTGCGTGCGCCGGCCGACTTCCGCCTCTTCGCGCAGCGTTGGCAGGTACGCCAGCTGGCGCTCCGCCTGCTCCAAGGTATTGGCGAGTCGCTGGTTGTCGTGACGCACGCGCGCCTCTCTGGTCCCCGCAAGCTCGAGTTCGTGCTGGAGGGATCGGAGCGCGCTCTCGCTCGCGACCGCGTCGGGGTGGGCGCCGGGCTCCCTGGGAGCTGTCAGCTGAGCCGCGCCCGCCGCGTCGGACAGCGGCGCCACCACCGCACTCGACGGTGGCTCGGATTCGGCTGGCCGCGAGCGCCCCGTCACGCCGCGAACACTAACGCACTGCTCAGGAGTCGATCTCACCGAGGTGGCGGCGGACGAGGCGCCGTACCGACCGAAGGGGCGACGTGACACGCCAGCTCAGCGAGCTCTGCATCGTTGCGAGGGATGCCAGCTCGGTTCGAAAATCCTCGCGCGCGGCCAGCTCCGCGCGAAGCTCCGCAAGGTATCTCTCCTTGAGCTGCAGGTCCTGGTGAAGCATGCTCACCTCTCGCCGGGAAGCCGATAGCTCAGCGTCATGGCGACCCACGACCAGCTCGAGCTCCGACAACTCCTCTTCGAGGTTCTCCACCCGCCGCTGTAGGGCGCTTGGCAGCGAGGAGGTGGCCTCGGTCCCGCCTCCGCTCGGCGCTGCGACGATCACGAACTGGTAGATCTCGGACTCGGCGTCCCGGGTCGCCTCGGCCACGACGCCGGGCGAGAAGCTGCTCGGATCGATGGGGATCTCGGTTTCGGTCGGTCCTCGCGTCACGTGAAGCTCGTCTTGGACCACCATGTCGGCGTCTGCCAGGAGCTGGTCCACCGCCGGCTTGTCGAAGAAGCGCACATGGGTCCTGTCCAGGAGGCCGAGCTCGGTGTACTGGAAACGGCCGCTGAGCAGGGCCAGCCTCACCGCCGCATGGGCGACGTTGGGGATGGAGAGGATGAGCCGGCCATGCTCGCCCACCACTCGGGTGACGTTGCGTAGGACGGCAAGGGGGTCGTGCAGATGCTCGAGAACATCGAGGAGGAGGACCGCATCGAAGTCAGGACCGTCGAACGCAGCCTCGAGGTCGAGCTTCTCGACATCGGCGGTCACGACCCGCTGGCCATGCTGCTCGGCCTCGCGCGCGCTTGCCGGATCGAGTTCGACGGCGGAGACCGTGCATCCGCGCTCCACGAGCGCTCGCGCCACGGATCCGTCGGCGGCACCGATATCGAGTACCCGGCTCGCCGGCGGCACCGACAGGATCGCCAGCGTGTGCGAATTGTTCAGATCGGCGAGGTCGATCTCCTGTGCGTACCTAGACGTAGTACTCGACCCGTCTCGACCTTGCCTGGACGAAGGCATCGATCCACGACCCGGCGGGCTGCTCTGCCACCACCGTGTCCGGCGGGGATGCCGCGTGATGCTGCACTCGTGACACCGCGGTGCCTCCAGCCTCGTAGATGACCGCCGCCTGCGGCTGCAGCGCGCGAATTGCGGAGCTGTAGCGCTGGAGGTTGTCGGCGCCGAACACGATCACCGCGTCGTAGAAGATCTCGGGCGAGGCCAAGTGCTCGTTGACATCACCCTCCAGGATGTCGAAATCGAGCGGACTGAACGCCTCCCAATCGCCCTCGCCCGCCTGCGGGGCGAATACCGTGATCGCGGCACCCATCGACTGAAGCTCGCCAATCCCACCGAGCAATCTCGCAGAGAGGGCGGCCGTCGCGGGATCCGGAAGGCGTTCGTCTATGGCAAGGATGCGTCGCGGCCATCCCTGGGCTCTGAGCATTGCGCGCTCGACGGCTCCAGGAGATTGGGGATCCCACATCTCGTGCGAGGCCAGCAGGGCCGACCACTTCGCCCTGACCCGCGCTGCGTTGCGCTCGAGCAAGCGCGCGCTCATTTCCTCATCGCTTGAAGGTGAGACGTGGTGGATGAGCTGGGAACGCGGCTCGTAGAGCACCTGTTGGCCGTGCTGGCGGATGGCCAGGCACAGGTCGACATCCTCGTAGTAGCCGGGAAAGTACTCCTCGTCGAATCCCCCGATCAAGTCCCATGTGCTCCTGCGCACGAGCAGAGAAGCCGCCGAGCAGTAGTCCACCCGACGCAGGCATTCGTGACGACGGCTCGTGGCGGACCGGCCTCGGCCGAGCTGGGCGGTCGTGCCGTCCCTCCATATGGCCCCTCCGGCTTCCTGCAACGAGCCGTCGGGAAAGAGCAGGCGGCTGCCGATCGCCCCTGCCAGGGGGTGCTCGTCCGCTGCTTGCATCAGTGACTCGAGCCATCGCGGGGCGATCTCGGTGTCATCGTTGAGAAAGACGAGGAATGCGCCTCGGGCGCGCGTCGCCGCCAGGTTGCAGCCCGCGGGGAAGCCCAGGTTCACGCCCGAGCGCTCCACCCGGGCTCCTGCCACCTCCCGCTCGCAGTAGGACCTGACGTCCTCATCGGCCCCGTTGAGGAGGATGATGACCTCACATCGTGCCTCGGGACTCACGTTGCGGCTCAAAGCGGTCAGGCACGCTCGCAGCACGCCGACGTTGCGACGGCTGAGCACGACGATCGATGCGCGCGGTACCTCGCTTGCTGGCAGCGTTATGCGTGTCACCGGCCGTCTGCGCTCCCACGTTTTCGAGCATCCCTCCTGCGCGGAGGGCGGCCCTCAAGCTCGCGCACATCGATCATCCATAGCGTAGTGCTCGGAGTGGGTGGAGGCCTGGCAGTCATCCCTCGGCGCATGCGGCGCACGGGCGTGCCTGGGTCGGTGTGCTTCACTGCGGCGATGGCGAGCACGCCGAGCCCACGCGCTGGGGTCGATGCGGGCGCGCTTTCACGCCGGCAGCGCTGGCACGAGCTCGGCCACAGCGGCGCGACCGTGTGGCTCACGGGCTTGCCGGCGGCGGGGAAGTCCACCATCGCCGCGGGCGTCGAGAGACGCCTCGTCTCCCGGGGTCGTCCGAGTGTCCTGCTCGACGGCGACATTCTGCGAC
>QHBY01000575.1:0-774 GCA_003244245.1 Pseudonocardiales bacterium | reverse complement strand
CTGTTCGCCGACGCCGGCGTGGTAGCGCTCGTCGCGCTGATATCTCCCTACGCAGCGGACCGCGACCAGGTTCGAGAGCTGCACAGGGCGGCCGAGCTTCCGTTCACCGAGGTGTGGATCGCCACGCCGCTGGAGGAGTGCATGCGGCGCGATCCGAAGGGTCTCTACGCGCGTGCTCTGGAGGGGAGCCTGGAAGGATTCACGGGCGTGGATGCTCCCTATGAGGCCCCGCGTCATCCCGAAATGACCATCGAGCCCGGCGATTCGGTCGAGGCTGCCGTTGACCGCATCGTGGCCATGCTGGTGCGCGACGCAGCCTAGCCTGGGAGCGGTGCCCCCTCTACGCCGCGCCGGGACTTCGGTTGGCCGCCGGCAGGCGTCGGTTGGATAGCCTCCTCGCTGATGATCGCATCCGTCACCGCCACATGATGGAGGACGACGCGAAACTATGTGCGATGTCGAAGGTGTGGTCGCGATCGGGCAGGTCATCGGCGTAGGGCCTCCCGATAGGTCACCGGCCGGCGCCCGACACGTTTGCGGGCAACGCTAACAGCCTCGGCTGCGGGATCGACGTCCTCCACCTCACGCACCCGCACGCTCGACAAGCTCCACTGCATAGGCCCCGTCGCCGCAGCGGATGTCGAGGAATCGCCGTCCCCGGCTGCTCAGATGGGCGTCTGTGGTGTACCCATAGCCCCCTCGGGCGGCGACGTCGGCTTCGAAGGGGCGGGCTCAACTCCAGACGCCTTGGGCATGGCAGATCGGTTCGGTTCT
>QHBY01000574.1 GCA_003244245.1 Pseudonocardiales bacterium | reverse complement strand
ACATATCTGCATACACTAGTGCGATCGCGCGGATCGATGCCGTGGGCTTCTCGATCAGCAGCTCGCTGGCCCTCACCCTGCCGACAGTGCCGTCGAGGGGCCGTTTTCGGCCGTCCCTGCCGACCCTCGTGGTCGACTGGCCACTTTGCACGGTCGAACGCCGACGCACCTTACCGACGGTTCCCGCCGACAGACCGGTGGCGGTGGCGATCATCCGGTTCGACCATCGCGGGTGCGACGCCATGATCCGGACCGCCGCAGCTGTCCGATCGGCTTTGGTCAGCGGCAGTCCGTGTGCGATGTTCAGCTGCACACCTAGCACGAATGCGTCGTCTTCCGTTCCGTGATATATTCGCGCTTCTATTTTTTCGTTTCCGCGCAGGGCTGCAGCGCGAATTCTGTGCATGCCATCGATGACCCGCATCGACTGGCCGTGGACGACAATCGGTGGCAGCTGCGCATCCGACTCGGCGAGCATCTCAACGTGATCGACGCTTTCACCGCCTTGTCGCGGAGATTCGGTAAGAACCAGGGAACTGATCGGCAGCACGGCGGTCGGAAGTCTATCCAGCTGGACGGGCTCCCAGGCAGCTGGCGCGGGCTCTTTTTCTTCGCTCAACCCTGCGCGAGCCACAGTGCAATTATTAGCCATTATTTCCTTCTCGGACTGCATATGAAAAGACCTGTCACGGCAGCGCTGCACCTTGGTGCCACTGAGCGGATGAACGGCGTGCCCGTAGCGCACCACCGGGTATCGTGGGTAAGCATTCCGGTCCCCCCTTATGCTACGTCAAAGAAACGTCGAAATTACTCGCTGCCCCCTCGCAGAATCGACGTTGATAACTCGGGTTCCCCTGCTGGTTGTCGCACGTGAAGTCGCCCGATGCGCGCCACCGCCTGGATTCACCACCCTCGGCGGCCCCTTCGCGCAGTGTACGGGGCTATGTACGATTTGCCCTCCTTGCGGGCGGCGCAACGTCCTTTCCCAGTTCGGCGCGCCTACATGAGTGTAGCTGGTGACTTACGGATACGGTAGCAGCGCACTCGGTCAGATAAGCATTATTAGGGGATAGCCAGCGAAGTTGATATACCTTCTTGTATTGTTAACCATGATGTCATCAGCAGGTCGTGAGGCAGGGTGGTCGTGAACTTCCTCAAACCCACACGGAGCACTCGAAAAAACCCTCTCGGGGTCAGTCGTGGGCTCATCAACTGCTATCTGCTACCGGGGCACCGGAAAGGGTGAACGGCTCATGTTGCGGCATCGTTACGTCGTGATACGAGACGACACGTTCGAGGAGCTCTGAGCTGCGCGGGCGTCGAAGTGCTGCAGGAGCCGATCGACCGTCCTACGTCGTCCGCGACTGATGCCCGATTCGTCCGGGCCGTTCGCGACCAGCGATCCGGCTGGACCCTGCTGGCCACGGCCGCGCGAGACGCCGGGCTATTGGGCGGTGCATCCGCCGTCGATGGCCAACGCCGCGCCGGTGATAAAGGCAGATTCGTCGCTGAGTAGGAAGGCGACGAACGCCGCGATCTCGTCCGGTTGCGATATCCGCCCGATCGGATTCATGCCCTCAGCCGCCAGCTCGCCGTCGGGGGGTGCACCCAGCAAGCTGCGGAACAGTGGCGTGTCCACCTCGCCGGTGACCAGCGCATTGACCCGGAGGCCCTGGCTGGCGCACTCAAGCGCGGCGGCTCGAGTCAGCCCCACCACTCCGTGCTTGGCCGCCACGTATGGCGCCAGGGCTCGTATGCCGATGGCGCCTGCGATCGATGCATTGTTGACGATCGCACCACCACGCCCGGACGCCGTAATCGCCGGTATCTGGTATTTGAGGCTGTAGAAGACACTGGTCAGGTTCTGGTCCAGGTCCGCGTGCCATGCTGCCTTGTCGATGTTCTGAACAACGCCTAAGGTGTTCACCCCTCCGACGTTGTTGAACGCTCCGTCCAGCCGGCCGAACTCCGTCACCGCTCTCCGTATCAACTCCGCGACATCAGCTTCCACGGTGCCATCGGCGGAAAGGAAGATGGCCTGACCGCCCGCCGCGCGGATACTCGCTGCGACCTCGTTCCCGACGTCCACCCGGCGAGACCCGATCACAACGGCGGCCCCTTCGGAAGCGACCCTCCTCGCAACCGCCTTTCCTATCCCGGAACTTCCTCCAGTGACCACGATCACCTTGGACTCCAAGCGAGTAGTCATATCCTCACTCTCACGTCTGCGGCGGCCGGGTTGGAGCGCAAGAACGGCTGGCGTCCGCTACAGCCTGCGCCTCTAGCTGGTCTGTTTCGATCCTTGACAACCGACCTGCCGTTCGATCGCGCAACCCCTCAAAGAAAACAGGGGACGAGCCGGGTCGCGCGGGCAGTAGAGGACGTTGCACCAGGCGACTTACCTTGCATGACTATGCGCTGGTTTGCGGCTGCTGGCGACACCCTGACCTGGCGCGGTGCGATCGTCAGAAATAGCATCCGCTACGGACGGACACGACGCAAACGCCTGCGCTCAGCGGAGGGCGGCGACTGCCTCAACCTCAACCAGCTGGTCCCGGTAGCCCAGAACCGCGACCCCCAGCAGCGTGCTAGGTGCATCGTGATCGCCGAAGTGCCGGCTCACGACCTCCCAGGCGGCGACCAGGTCCTCACGGCGTTGACTGGCGACGTAGACCGTCGTCTTGACAACATCGGGCAGGTCAGCGCCCGCAGCCTGCAACGCGGCACGCAGATTGGCCATGACCCGCTCCGCCTGATCGACCACATCGCCGACCGCGACTATCGCTCCGCTCTCATCGAGGGGACAGGCCCCGGCTGTGAAGACCAGCCGGGAGACGTCGTGCGCCACGGCGGCGTAGGCGCAGGGAGCGCGACTGGCCGGCTTCGACGACCGCACCAGTTCGACCCGGGCCCGGGGTGCCATCACCGTTCCACTTTGGCAGACGGTCCTCGGATCGGACTGCCGGGCCGTCCCTTGGACGATCGGACCGAGGGCGTCGACCTGATCACCACGACCCTCGCCACCGCGGCGCCCGGGCCCTACCAAGTGCAGGCCGCGATCGCCGCCGTGCACGACGAGGCCACCGGTGCCGAGGGCACCGACTGGCCACAGATCCTCGGGCCAGCACGACGCCGCCCGCGAGCACTACCGGCGGGCCGCCCGACACACCCTCAGCCTCCCCGAGCAGCGCTGCCTCCTCACCCGCGCCACGACACCGTGATCAGCATCGCAATGACGGACGGGACCTCCTCTGTCCAGCTGAAGCCGGAGGGTCGTGGGGTGGGGCTCCGTAGAACCGGGCCGCTCGCGAGGACAGGCCCGAGCGGGCAAGGTGGCGGGATGGTAATTCCGTTCCGTGACGTCAACCCGGTGCGCCGCACGCCATGGGTGACCTACGTGTTGATCGCGGTGAACATCGTGGTGTTCTTGCTCACGCCGGCGTCTACCACGGTGACGGGTGCGGCCAGTCTGGCCCAGACCTGCCAAGAGCAGGCGTTCTTCGACCGCTTCGCGGCCATCCCCATTGAGCTGGTGCACAACCGGCAGCTGCCGGTGGTTGCGGACGGGCGGATCGGGAAAGACGAGCAAGGTGCCGGCTGCGTGTTGTCTCGCCCGAGCTACCACAAGAGTCCGGTGCTTTCAACGTTGACGTCGTTGTTCCTGCACGGCAGCTGGCTTCACCTGCTCGGCAACATGCTGTTCTTGTGGATCTTCGGAAATAACATCGAGGACCGGTTCGGCCGGTTTCGGTATCTGATTTTCTATCTGGGGTGCGGCCTGCTGGCCACCTACGGCTTTGCCCTCACCAACTCATCTTCGACCGAGGTGCTCATCGGCGCCTCTGGGGCCATCGCCGGAGTGCTGGGCGCGTATCTCGTCCTCTATCCGCGGGCGCGAGTGTGGAGCCTGGTGCCGTTCCTGTTTTTCATCCCGCTACGGCTGCCCGCGTGGCTCGTGCTGGGCCTGTGGTTCTTGCTGCAGTGGGTCTACACCGCCGGTTACGCACTCTCCTCAGTGGGGTCGGTCGCCTACCTGGCGCATGTAGTGGGCTTTGTGGCCGGGGCGCTGGTCGCGCTTGTGACGCGCGGCGGGAACGGTAGTCGCCGCCAGGGTGCGGTGGCTCCCTATCCCTCCTGAACCTGTCAGGCGGCATCGATCACCGGGACTGCGCACCGCATCGCCTGAGGAGATCGCCCATCCACGTCGGTTCGTTTGGAGAGCCGGGCCGCGGGTAGCCAGGATGTATCACCGCCGGGTGGCGGCAATGATCCTGCGGAGGGGTGAGTGGCATGCGCGTGGCCGTGACCGGTGCCACCGGCAACCTTGGTACCTCGGTACTAGCCTCGGTCATTCACCGAGA
>QHBY01000573.1 GCA_003244245.1 Pseudonocardiales bacterium | reverse complement strand
ACGGCGACGCACGCGAACAGCACGCTGACCCGGTTGATCTGTAGCACGGCTTGTACCAGCAGGACCACGCTGACCAGCATCGTCGCGGTCGAGGTGAGCAACACCAGCTTGCGGCGATCGACCGCGTCGGCGATCGAGCCGCCGTAGAGCCCGAAGACGACCAGCGGCACCAGAGCGGCGAGTCCGATCAAGCCGACGTCCAGCGACGAGCGCGTCATCGCGTACACCTGAAGCGGCACCGCGACCCGGGTCACCTGCGTCCCGACCAGCGAGACCGCCTGCCCAGCGAACAGCCGACGAAACGCTACGGACTCGCGCAGTGGCGTGATGTCGGAGACGACCGCCCGGACGGCACGTCCCGCAACGTCACTCAGCCCCAAGCTCTACAACCCACCTGTTCCGCTGCCATAGGGAACCTTATGCAGGTTCTCAGGCCAACGTCACTGTGTCGAGCGTGGCCGAGGGGTCGAGGGCGCGACGAGCCCGGTCTGGTAGGCGGCGGCCACCGCTTGGGCTTTCTCCCGGACGTTGAGTTTTGCCATCACCCGGGCAAGATGTGTCTTCACGGTGGCTTCGCTGATGAACAGTTGCTCGGCGACGTCAGCGTTGGACAATCCCCGGGCCAGGTGGGTGAGAACCTCCCGCTCGCGGCGAGTCAGCTGAGCCATCTCCGCGGGAGTGGGCGTGTCCTTCTCAGGCCGAGCGGCGAAGTCGTCGATGAGCCGGCGGGTGACGGCGGGATCCAACCACGCCTCGCCGGCGACTACCGCACGTATCGCGGCGACGATCTCGGTGGAAGCGGCATCTTTGAGGACGAAGCCGGAGGCTCCGGCGCGCAACGCGGCATGAACATAGTCATCGAGGTGAAAGGTCGTGAGGATGATCACTCGTACGGGTTCACCGTTCTGCGCCGTCAGACCCTCATCGATCACAGCCCGGGTAGCCGCGACGCCGTCGGTGCCCGGCATCCGCACATCCATGAGGACCACATCCGGGCGCTCGGCACGGATATGACTCAGGGCATCCTGCCCATCGACGGCTTCAGCGACGACATCGATGTCTTCCTCCGCGTTGACCAGCATGGAGATGCCCGCTCGAACGAGCGGCTGGTCATCGGCTACCACGACTCTGATCACACTGACACTTTCCCTTGATCCCCACGACTTTGAGTGGAGCCACGCACAACCGACGAGACCCCGGGCGTCGCGAACGGGATGGTGGCCGTCAACCGGTAACCGCCTTGGTATGGCCCAGCGTCGAGGTCCCCACCGGCCGCGTGGGCTCGTTCGCGCAGGCCCACCAAGCCGCGACGGCCGGAGAACGCCGGGCCATTGTGCACCGTCGGAAGATTGATGTCGTTGTCGATCTGGATGAGCAGGTTCTGCGATTTCCAAACTAGCCCCAAACGCGGCTTAGCGTCCTTGCCCGCGTGCTTAAGGACGTTGACCAAGCCTTCCTGCACGATCCGGTACGCGGTCAGATCCAGGCTCGGGTCCAGCTCCCGTCGTATTCCGGCAACCTGCAAGGCGACCGGCATCCCGGCATCTCGTAGCGAGGCGAGAAGCTCGGTCAGATCCGCCAGTCCGGGCTGCGGCTTGAGACCGTCGCTATCCACCGCGTCGCCAGCCGGATCGCTATCCGCAAGGACCCCGAGCAGACGTCGCAACTCGGCCATCGCCTGTTTTCCCGCAGTCTCGATATGCCCCAGCGAGCGGGTCACCTGAGCGAAGTCGGTTTTAGCAACCCGGGCCGCCCCGGCCGCCTGCAGGACGATAACGGTCACCGCATGGGAAACGATGTCGTGTAGCTCTCGGGCGATTCTTCGCCGCTCCGAGGCCAACACTTCCAATTCCCGAGCCGACTCGCGCTCATGTTCCAGGTATTGAATACGTCGACGGCTGGCCTGGGCCACGCGACCGAAACCCCAGGCCCAGCAGGCCGCGACGGCGAATAACACACCATTGTTGATGAATGCACTCACTGCGGCCGCGTGATCAGGATAAGCCCTGAATGCCGCCTGGGCGGCGAGTCCGTTGGGAATGAAGGACACCAGCAACGCCGGCAACGAGATCTTCCTGCTGCAATGGACAGAGACTGCATACAGGGCCACCGGTACGCCTACCGCAGGGATATAATGAGGCATGATCGGCCAGGCGACAACAGTGAATACGCACTGAGTGGCGAACACAGTCATCGGCGCGATGTCTCGCCAGACTAGCGGTACGAGCATGGCCAACCCATACAACCACACGAAGAGCAGCCATGGCCTGGTCGGCACCTGGACTAACTCGGGCCATGCCGAAAAACTGAGAAAGTTAAAAATGAAGAGCGCCGAGATGAGAAGTGCGTCTTGTTTCACCGACGGTGGCGCCGGGATACTCCGTGGCAGCCAACCCGGAATCCTCATCGGACTTCCTTTACGTTACAGCCACGAGTTGGCTGAACGGTGCGGGCTGGAATCTGGAGAATTGGAATGCGATATTGCTGGGACCCGGCGGACTGGGACATAAACCGGGGACATTGCCACAGGCGAGGACGGAACGATCCGACGGGAATGAGGTGTGCGTGTCCGTGGATACCAGCGCAACGCCGGCGATGGCCATCAGAAGCGCCATGACGGCTACCATGGCTCGTTTATGCAATGTTTTCGCAGAGAAATTTCCCGGGGCCTCGGTCGCGGGAGGCGCCTCAAAGGCGGTCATCGTGGTCTCCCATCTTCCGTGGCTACGCGCGCCGCAGCACCCAATGAATTCGCCGGTAATGTTACTCTTGTCCGGCTCGCAGGCAACCCCTCACGGTAGCCAACCCACAGATGTACAAACTGTTCCAGGCTACCTCATTTGATGTAGTAGCGCTGCATGGCCTGAGGTAGGCGACGATCATCTGACGCGGGAGGGATGATGTGGAGCATGCGTGCGACGCGATCGCTGCTGCGGATCGGTCCTTACCGGGTCGACCCGCCGGTCGTGCTCGCGCCGATGGCAGGGATCACCAACGTGGCGTTTCGGCGGCTGTGCCGCGAACACGGCGCCGGGTTGTACATCTGCGAGATGATCACCAGCCGGGCCCTGGTGGAGCGGCATCCCGGAACGCTTCGAATGATCAGATTCGACGCCGCCGAGCGGCCCCGCTCGATGCAGCTCTACGGGGTCGATCCGGCGACGGTCCGCAAAGCCGTGGAGCAGATCCGCGGTGACGACCTCGCTGATCACGTCGACCTCAACTTCGGTTGCCCGGTCCCGAAGGTCACCCGCCGGGGCGGTGGCGCCGCGCTGCCTTACAAGCGCGCGCTGTTCGGCGAGATCGTCCGCTGCGCCGTCGAGGCCGCCGGGGACATCCCCGTCACGGTGAAGTTCCGGATCGGCATCGACGACGAGCACCGCACGTTCCTCGACGCCGGCCGGATCGCTGCAGACGCTGGGGTGGCCGCCGTATCCCTGCACGCGCGCACCGCCGCGCAGCGCTACTCCGGCACCGCGGACTGGGATGCCATCGCCGCGCTCAAACAGGCCGTCACGTCGATCCCGGTGCTGGGCAACGGGGATATCTTCGCCGCGGCTGACGCGATCCGGATGGTCGAGCACACCGGCTGCGACGGGGTCGTCGTGGGCCGCGGCTGCCTGGGACGGCCGTGGCTGTTCGCCGAGCTGGCAGCCGCCTTCAGCGGCACCCGCGCCCCGACGCCACCGAATCTAGGACAGGTCGCGGTCACCCTGCGCCGTCACGCCGGGCTGCTCGTCGAGCATCTCGGGACCGACAAGGGCCTACGTGACCTGCGCAAACACATGTCCTGGTACCTGCACGGCTTCCCGGTCGGCGGGGATGTGCGGCGCACGCTGGGGATGGTGTCGAGCTTCGCCGAGCTGGACGACGCGCTGGCCCAGCTGGACCCTGATGCCCCGTTCCCCCCCGACGCGGACGGTCCCCGGGGGCGCCAGGGCTCACCCGGCCGGGTGGTGCTACCTCACGGCTGGCTGGATGATCCGATGGATCTCGCGGTCCCTCCAGGCGCCGAGTTCGCCCATTCCGGCGGCTGACCAGGACCCTCGCCCGCCGCAGCAGCGGGGCGGCCATTCACTTCTGGTCCATATGACCGCCACCTCCGGTTCGCATGACCGCCGAGACGCCGGCGGCGTTGCACCGTACCCTCGGGCAATGCGGGAGACCTTCCGGGCCGAGCTGGACAGCCTGACCGAAGACCTGGCCAGAGGCGCCCGGCTGGCCGGCCAGATGATGACCAATTCCTCGACCGCGCTGAGCCGAGCCGACCTGGCGCTCGCCGAGCTGGTGATCTCCCACGAGGGGGACATGAAGGCGCTGTGCGACGACATGGACCAGCGCTGCGTCAAACTGCTCGTTCTGCAGGCACCGGTAGCCACCGACCTGCGAATGGTGGTCGCGGCCATGCACGCGGTGGGCGACGTGGAGCGCATGTGCAACCTGGCGCAGCACATCGCCAAGATCGCGCGGATGAAGCATCCGACGGTGCCGATCCCCGACGAGGTCCGCCCGGTGTTCGCCCGGATGGGCGTGCTCGCTACCAGCCTCGCCCAGGACGCCGCGGCGGCGATCGAGAGCCAGGACCCGCTGTCCGCTCACCGGCTGGCCCAAGCCGACGACGAGGTGGACGCCTTGCGCCGCCGGATCTTCCAGATCCTGTTCTCCGAGGACTGGTCACACGGGGTGGAACCGGCGGTGGACGCCGCGCTGATCGGCCGCTACTACGAGCGCTTCGCCGACCACGCCGTCGCGATAGCCCGCCAGGTCAGCTTCCTCGTCACCGGCCTCCCACACGAGCGCTGACCCGCGTGTGCGCGCCGTTAGGGGCGGAGGAACTCCACGTCGGTGTGGTGGTCGGTGAAGTGCAGCTTGCGGTAGGTGTGCAGGGCGGCGGGGTTGTCGGACTCTACGTAGAGCATCGCCTGGCGCACCCCTCGGTCACGCAGATGCGCAAGCCCAGCCACGGTCAGCGCGACGCCCAGCCCGGAACCCTGGGCGTCGGGGTCCACCGCGAGCACGTAGATCTCGCCGAGGCCGTTGGAATGCACCTTGGTCCAGTGGAAGCCGAGCAGGCGCCCGGCCGAGTCCACCGCCAGCAGGAATCCTTTCGGGTCGAACCACGGCTGCGCCTCGCGCACGAGGAGCTCGCCGACATCCCACCGGCGCTGCTCGGGATGCCAGACGAACGCACGGTCGTTCACCCGCACCACCGCCGCCTCGTCCTCGCCCGGCGCGAAGGCGCGCACCGTCACCCCAGCAGGGAGAGCTCGGCGCGCGATCGGATCGGCCAGCTCCCGACGTAGCTGAAACAGCTCCCGCCGGCGGGCGAGCCCGGCTCGCTGGGCCAGCCGCAGTGCCGCTGGGTGCTCGCCGTGCGCCCACACCCACAGTGGCCCGCGCACCCGATCGAGCAGCGCTGCGAGCAGCGCACCACCCACCCCTCGGCGCCGGTGGGCGGGATGCACCGCAAACTCGGCAGTGCGACGCTCGACGCGCTCGTCGAGGCTCCCGTAGCCGGTCAGCGTGCCCGCATCGTCGTGGGTCAACAGGTGCACGAAGCCCGCACCGGGGTGGTGCAGCCGCAGCAACGCCGCTTCGGAGATCGGCTCCACACCATCCGCGGCTGCGGCGGCATTCAGCAGCCCCACCACAGCGGGGGACTGCCCGTCTGAGGGCTGATCAAGCCAGGTCAGTGCCAGGGTCAACTCTGCTGCACCGAAAGTGACTGCGCCGGTTGCCGACCGGCCCGATCTGGATCGCTGTCCACCGCCTCGGCCTCATGCTCTGCCGCGCGCTCCTGTTCGGCCCGATCCCGGGTACTCATGTTGCGGACCGGGCGGACGAACTTGTAGCCGACGTTGCGCACCGTGCCGATGAGCTGCTCGTGCTCCGGACCGAGTTTGGCCCGCAGCCGTCGCACATGGACATCGACCGTGCGGGTACCGCCGAAGAAGTCATAGCCCCACACTTCTTGCAGCAACTGCGCCCGGGTGAACACTCGGCCGGCATGCTGCGCGAGGTACTTCAGCAGCTCGAACTCCTTGTAGGTGAGGTCCAGCGGGCGGCCGCGCAGCCGAGCGGTGTAGGTGGCCTCGTCGATCACCAACTCGCCGAGCACCAAAGAGCTGCCGCCACCCACGGCGGATTCGGTGGCGCGCCGAGCCACCAGCAGCCGCAGCCGGGCGTCGACCTCGGCCGGGCCTGCGGTGGGTAGCAGGATCTCGTCGGAACCCCAGTCCGCGGACAGCGCCACCAGGCCGCCCTCACTGATCACGACCACTACCGGCACGTCCAGTCCGGTGGATCCCAGCAACCGGCACAGGCTGCGCGAACCCGCGAGGTCGGTGCGGGCATCGACTAGCACCGCGTCGTATGGGCCGGCGTCGAGCAGGGCGGCCACCTCCGGGGCCGCCGACCGCACGCCGTGCGCCAACAAACACAGTGCGGGCAGCATCGCGGGCGGGTCAGGATCCGCGGTGAGCAACAGAAGCTCCATGTCCGCTCCGTCCTGCAGTTGGCGGCCAGCAGCGTCACCGTCGAGTGCCACGGATCGAGTGCCACGGTGGGCCGCGATCTACCGCTTGTCCTGCGGAGAATACCGTGCCGGGCGCAGGGACCATATGAAATAGCCAGAATGGTAGGGCAGCGTGCGCAAGTTGATCATCGCGGTACTGGTCATCGTGGCGTTGGCAGTAGCGGCCGACTTCGGCGCCGCGGCAGCTGCCGAGTACACGGTGGCCAAACAGATGCGCCAACAGTTCGGCCTGGCCAGCGAGCCATCCGTGCGGATCAACGGCTTCCCGTTCCTGGCTCAGGCGGTGGCCGGCCATTACACCGCCATCGACATCCAGGCCTCCGGGGTGTCCGTGGACCCGCTGCACGACCTTGACGTGGCGGCGACGCTGCACGACGTCGATGCACCGCTGACCGAGGTGACCTCCGGTGACCTGCATTCGGTGCGCGCGGCGAGGGTGGACGGCCGGGTCCGGATCAAGGACACCGACCTCGGGCGGGCCATCGGAATCGAAGACCTCCGGATCCAGCAGCCCTCTGACCAGGAGATCAAAGAACTGCTCTCGCCGGGTACGCCCACCAGCGATTCCCCCCGGGGTAACCGCGCGCCGATCAAGATGGTGGCGACCACCGATCTCGCCGGTCAGCGCACCGAAGTCGTCGCGCTCGGCGTGATCGAGCTCACCAAGGGCTTGGTTCGGATCATCACCAGCGATGTGCGGCTGGCCGGGGCCGGTGTGATGGACCTGCCGCGGGCGGTGCGCAAGACGCTGCTCAACACACTGAGCACCGACGTCAAGACCGGCGGGCTGCCGTTCGCCGTCACTCCCACGAGGATCTGGGTTGAGACCGGCGCGATAGTCGTGGAAGGCACCGCGACCAACGTCTCACTGCGCCAAGCCGGCGTCGCCGGCTGATCCGCGTCAGTAATCGTGGTCGGCGCAGACCCGGAGTCTCCGGTAGGCTCGGCTTCGTGCATTCGCTGCTCACCAAGCGCCGGGCGGTCGATTTCTGCCGGCTGCACAGCAGCCTCTGTCCGGGGACCTGACCGGGCGGTGATCTGCGCCATTTCCGGCTGCTGGCGCTTGCGCGCGGCCGACGCATCCCCCTGGACAACCCCAAGACAATCCACTGTAACCCCGACTCAAGAACGAGGAGCTGTCGCATGAGCCGCGAAGACGTCCTGGTCACGCCCGACTGGGCAGAGCAGAACCTGGACATCAAAGGCATCGTCTTCGTCGAGGTCGACGAGGACACCGCCGCCTACGACACGGGGCACATCTCCGGTGCAGTGAAGATTGACTGGAAGACCGAGCTGCAGGACCCGGTGGTCCGCGATTTCGTGGACAAGGGCGCCTTCGAGAAGTTGTTGTCGGACAAGGGCATCAGCAACGACGACACCGTGGTGCTCTACGGCGGCAACAACAACTGGTTCGCCGCCTACGCCTACTGGTACTTCAAGCTCTACGGGCACCGTGACGTCCGGCTGCTCGACGGCGGGCGCAAGAAGTGGGAGCTCGACGGTCGCACCCTGACCACCGACGTAGCGAGCCGGCCGGCCACCAGCTACACCGCCCAGGAACAGGACACCACGATCCGGGCCTTCCGCCAGGAGGCGGTAGACGCGATCAACAACAAGAACCTGGTCGACGTCCGCTCGCCCGACGAGTTCTCCGGCAAGATCATGGCGCCGGCGCACCTGCCCCAAGAGCAGGCTCAGCGCCCAGGACACATCCCCACCGCGCTGAACGTGCCGTGGTCAAAAGCAGCCAACGAGGACGGCACCTTCAAGCCCGACGACGACCTGCGGGCGCTCTACGGGGCTGCGGGGCTCGACGAGAGCAAGTCGACCATCGCCTACTGCCGGATCGGTGAGCGCTCCAGCCACACCTGGTTCGTGCTGCACGAGTTGTTGGGCCATTCCGACGTCAAGAACTACGACGGTTCCTGGACCGAGTACGGCTCGCTGGTCGGCGCGCCGATCGAGCTCGGCAGCAAGGCCTGATCGCCATGTGCGGAGCACCGGAACAGACCCAGGAATTGCCGCCGGGAACGGATCTGAGCAAGCACACCGTGCTGACCGGCACGGTGCGGACGGCCGGGGAGCCGGTCGGAGGTGCCTTCGTGCGGTTGCTCGACGGCACCGGGGAGTTCACCGCCGAGGTGGTGACTTCGGCCTCCGGGCAGTTCCGGTTCTTCGCCGCCCCGGGCACCTGGACCATCCGAGCCCTGCACCAATCCGGCACCGGTGAGGCAACGGCGACGGCCGCAGGTCCCGGCCTGTTCACCGTCGACGTCACCATGCCCTAACCCCTGTCGGGGCTCTTCAAGGACCACCAACCCCTTCGAGACGTCTGCCGTTATGAGCAAAGTTCCGGGGAATTGGTGGTCCTTGAAGAGCCCTCAACCTCGGTGGCTAGGGCGGCGGGCAGGGCGATTTCTAGGGCGGCCATCAGGGCGTCGGGGGTGGGGGCGTGCTCAGGGTCTAGCAGCCACTGGACCTGCAGGCCGTCGTAGACCGCGATGAGGAACGACGCGACCTGCCGCGCGGTGGTGTCGGATAGGCCTTCGACCGAGGCGCCCACCATGTCGGCCACGGTGACGCGCAGCCGTTCATAGCATTCGGCTAGCTGAGCCCGCATCTCCGGCACCCGCTCGGCTTGGGCCAGCGCCTCGATGAAGGCCACCATCAGCGGACGGTACTGGTCGAACGTGCTCACCAGCGCCAGCCAGGAGGCCCGCACCCGCTGCAACGGGGTGGCGCTGGGGTCGGCGAACACGATCCGGGTGATCTGCTCGACGTACTCATCGAAGCACTGCTGCATCGCCCCGTTGAGCAGCGCTTCTTTGGAGCCGAAGTGGTAGCCGATGGAGGCGAGATTGGTGCCCGAGGCGGCCACTAGATCCCGGGCCGTGGTGCGCGCGTAGCCCCGTTCCAGCAAGCAGCGCCGAGCGCCGTCGAGCAGCGCCTCCCGATGTCCCATATCCGCGATACTACCGGGGTTAGACAAACGTATGTATATTCCCCGGTATGGTGAGCACGCCGCCAAGCCCGCCACGCTCTGGCCCGTCACCCCCTGGCCCGCCGCTACCGGGACTGCTGCAGGCCGCGTTGATCTGGCTGGATCCGGTCCGGTTCGTGCAGTTCTGCCATCGCCGTTACGGCAAGTTGTTCACGACCCGGATACCGGGGATCGGCACGCTTGTCTTCGTCACCGACCCGGATGACATCAAGTCGGTGATGCGTGGCGACCCGGCGATCTTCCACGCTGGGGAAGCGGCCGCCCCGCTGAGCCAGGTCGTCGGGCCGCAGTCGATTCTCATGCTCGACGGCGACAGGCACCGCCGTAGCCGCGCGATGATGCTGCCGGCGTTTCACGGCGACTCGGTGCGCAGGCAGGTCGCCGAGATGGTGGCCATCACCGTCGACGAGGTCGCCCGGTGGCCGGTGGGCGAGCAGTTCCCGCTGTTTCCCCGGATGCAGAAACTCACTCTCGAAGTCATCCTGCGCACCGTCATCGGGGTTCACGACGCACGCCGGCTCGCTGCGCTGCGGGCGGCGCTGCCGCCCATGCTGGATATCGGTTCTCCGCTGGAGCTGATCCCGCCGCCGCGGGTGCTGCTGCGCTTCGGCATGTGGCGCCGCCGCGCGCAGCACCGGGCCGCGGCCCTGGCGCTGCTCACCGATGAGATCACCCGGTGCCGCGCTGATCCACAGCTCGAGGCGCGGACCGATGCGCTGGCGATGCTGGTGCGCGGCAGCGATGCTGACGGCGCCCCGATGGCCGACGACGACCTCCTCGACCAGCTCGTCACGCTGCTGCTCGCCGGGCACGACACCACCGCCACCGCACTGTCCTGGGCTTTCGAGCGGCTGACCCGACATCCCGCGCTGCTGCACCGCACTGCAGCGGCGGCCGCGGACGGCGACGACGCGTGGCTGGACGCGGTGTGCAAGGAGAGCCTGCGGGTGCGGCCGGTGGTCTTCGAGTTCGGCCGCAAACTGACCGCCCCGGTGCAGCTGGCCGGGCACCGCATCCCAGCCGGCCACATCCTGGCTCCCAGTATCAACCTGGTGCACCACAGCCCCCGTCACTACTCCGATCCGGACGACTTCCGGCCGCAGCGATTCCTCAACCAGCGACCCGATCCGGCGGTGTGGCTACCTTTCGGCGGCGGGGTCCGTCGCTGCCTGGGCGCCACGTTCGCCCAGGTGGAGATGCGCACCGTGCTGCGGGAAGTCCTGCGCCGAGTCGAGCTGGCCCCCACCACCGCGCCGGATGAGCCGGTCCGGCCCCGCCACGTGACCATGATGCCGCGCCACGGCGCGATGGTGACCGTGCGTCGCCGCCTCACCGTCGCTGACCGCGTCGTGACTCGCTGACCGGAGCTCGGGGGTCGATCGACCACAACGCCGCAGCCAGCCCGCCACGCGGTCGAGATAGCTCTCCAGAATCGCCCTTGGGCTTTATGGCAGGCTGTTCGCTTTAGCACGGACGGTAACTGGGGAGGGACGGCAATGGGTCGTGTCGGGATTGCGATAGCTACGGGAGCAATGCTGATCGGTGTACTCGGTGGCTGCGGGGGTGGGGCCGCTACCGCACCCGGTTCCAGCCCGGCCGGCGCGTCGGCGGCACCGGGACGGGCGCCGGCGCCGGCCCCGCCGACCGTCCACACGATCAGCGTCAAGGTCCGTGGCGGCAAGGCCAGCGGCGACACCGGTCGAGTGACGGTGCCCCTGGGCACCCCGGTGGTCATCTCGGTGAGCAGCGACGTAGCCGACGAGATCCACGTGCACGGCTACGACCGCATGGTCAAGGTACCGACGGGCAGCACCGGGTCGGTCGCCTTCACCGCGAACAAGCCGGGGACCTTCGACGTCGAACTGGAGAACGCCAAGCTTGCCCTGCTTCAACTACAAGTGGGCTGACCGGCGATCAACCGGCGACCGCCTATGATCCCGAGGGTGACGAGCGGTCCCAACGGCTTGGGCGGCGACGAGGCGCTGCGGGCCGCCGCCGAGCGCGCAGCGAGCACCGGTGCCCGCAACCTTCCTGACTTCACCGACCTACCGATTCCCGGTGATACCGCGAACCTGCGTGAAGGGCCGCAGTTGCACCCACAGTGCCTGGCCCTGCTGCCGCTGGTGGGGGTCTGGCGCGGCGAAGGGCAGATCGTCTACCCGACCATCGACGGGCCGTACCGCTTTGGCCAGCAGGTGGTGATCTGCCACGACGGGCGGCCGTTTCTACGTTACGAGTCGCGGGCATGGCTGCTCGACGATGCCGGCGAGGTGATCCGACCGGCGGCCCGGGAGACGGGGTTCTGGCGACCGCAAGCCGATGACACCATCGAGCTGCTCGCCGCGCACGGCACCGGCATCATCGAGCTCTACTACGGGCGGCCGCGCAGCCAGACCTCGTGGGAGCTGGTCACCGACGCGGTGGTGCGCAGCTCCTCGGCCAAAGAGGTCAGCGGCGCGCACCGGCTCTACGGCATCGTCGAGGGCGGCGACCTCGCCTACGTCGAGCAACGCGCGATGGTCGGCCAGCCCATGCAACCGCACGTCTCGACCCTCCTGCACCGAGTCGTAGGCTGATTCGCAGCGGAAAGCAGTCAGCCCCCGGGGGTCGCCGCCCTCGACGATGCCATACAGGGCGGCGAGCCCAAGCGGGACCATTGCTCGAGCACCCCGGGGGCCGGGTGACTGCCTTGGATTCGCTTGCCGCCTCTCACAGTCCGCCGTTGTGGTCAACGCCGTCCAGCTGGAGGTGGCCTTCCACGGCCGTCGGCGGCACTAGCTGACAGCCACCTCACGAGTCCTATAGCCGTTCAACCTTGGACCACCTCCTTTCACGTGTGCTGCCACG
>QHBY01000572.1:518-3881 GCA_003244245.1 Pseudonocardiales bacterium | reverse complement strand
TCGGCCGACTCGGCGTAGGCGATGGAAGCGCGGATCGTGGTCTCGAACAGCTTCTCCTCGAAGTGCTCTGACAGCGTCTGAAAGGCCTCGCGGGAATGGATGGTCCTCATATCGGCGATATTGAGCACGACCCCCAGCCACTCGAGGTCCGGGTTGAGGTTGTCCCGCGCGAGCTCGATCACCTCGAGCGCCTGCTCGACGCCCTGGAGCGCGAAGTACTGCGCCTCGGTGGAGAGGAGGGCGTGGTCGGCGGCCACCAGCGCGTTGATTGTCAGGAGGCCGAGCGCCGGGGGGCAGTCGACGAGCACGACGTCATACGACTGTCGGACGTCGCGCATCGCGCGCTTGAGCGTCAGCTCTCGCCCCATCTTCCCGCCCAGCGCGAGCTCGGCCTCTGCAAGCTGGAGGTTGGCCGGAATGATGTTGTCGTGGACCGCCTCGCTCGCCTTGGCCCGACCGGTGAGCACGTCGGCGATCGTCGGCTCGGCGTCGGCGGGCACGTCGAAGTAATCGGACAGGTTGCCCTGCGGGTCGAGGTCGACGGCCAACGTCTCGAGGCCCACGCGGCGGAAGATGTCGGCCAGCGTCCGTACCGTCGTGGTCTTGCCGGTCCCACCCTTCTGGGAGAGGATCGCGATCGTGACGCCCATCCCGGGCGACTATAGAGGGGCGGCGTGGACGGGTCGCCTCCTGCCCGCCGCTACAGGGTCAGCTCTCGCGCCTCCTGCGTCGACGCCGAGGTCGTCGCGCGCGTGTCGATGAACCGCAGGCTGTGGCGCCCCACCAGGATCTCGTCGCCATCCTCGAGCGTGTGCCGCTCGATGCGGCGGCCGTTGACGAAGACGCCGTTGAGGCTGCGGTCGTCGAGGACGCGCACGCCGCCGGCCTGGCGTGCGACCAGCGCGTGGCGGCGCGACACGGTCGGGTCGTCGAAGTGCAGGTCCGCGGTCAGGCTACGGCCGATGCGGTCCACTCGCGAGTGAGCGCGACGATGACCACCCCCTCGTCGCCTTCGCGCGCGAGGTACTCGCCCGGCTCGCTCAGCAGACCGGCCCGTGCCGCGGCGAGCCAATCGGGGCGCTCGGGCTCGGCGTCGGGGGGTTGATCGCCAGCGAAGCCCTGGGAGCTGAACAGCGATGCGCGGACGAACCGCTCTCCGCCACACCCCGGACAGGTGGGCAGGGCGTCCTCGGCAGCCAGGGAAATGGCGTAGTCGCACGTCTCACAGCGGAACGATCCGATACCGGCCAGGGTTCCTGAAGAAAATGGCTCCATCCGTACCTCCAAGAATGCCTTTCATGGTCCTTCCCCAACATCTCTCAATTAGCCGACTATGGACGACCTAAACAACATTTGTCGCAAAGTCACCCGGAGTGAGAGGAACTGACTCCGATACGGCGAACTCGTCTGCATGCCGTCTCCCTCGGCGCACGATCCATCGCTCGAACATGAGCTCATGCGCAAGGCCATCTTCGCCCTGGACGCGGGTCAGCCTCGCTGCACGGACTGCCGACGGACCCCCCTGGCGGGGGAGCGCGTGCACGTGTACGACGACGGCAGAGTCGTGTGCGAGTTGTGCCGACCGCGCCGGAGCGAGGAGCCCATCCGCTGCGAGCGCGTCCATGGCCCCGAGCGCGGGCAGACGGTGCGCCCGGCGGTACGAGTCGCCTGACCCCGGAAGAAGCAGCCGGACCCCGGAAGAATAGACTCGCGGCCGTGGACCCGGTCACCGTGAGCGTTGCCATCGCGTGTCCGCGCGAGCAAGTGTTCGAGTACCTCGCCGACATCGCTAACCATGCCGAGTTCACCGACCACTATCTCGTAGATTGGCATCTCACGCGGGAGAACTCCTATGGCCTGGGCGCGGGTGCGCGCTTCCGCCTGAAGGGACCAGGCAACCGCTTCCACTGGGGTGACGTCACCGTCGTCGAGTTCGAGCGCCCGGCTCGCATCGCAGAAGACGGCCGCGGCGGGAAGTTCAATCGGATCCGGAGTCATGGCGAGTACCGCCTGAGTCCGCGGGACGACGATGGCACCGACGTCGAGTTCACGCTCGCGACGGAGCCGGCCAACCTGGCCGACCGGATCATGGAGTCGCTCGGCGCCCGCATGTTCATCAAGCGCCAGAACGCCAAGGCGCTGCGCCGCCTGCGTGCCATCCTCGAGAAGGATGAGCGCCGAGGTCGGCGAGCCACCCTCGCCGGGAGGTAGGATCACCGGCCCGTGAGCCGCCGTCCCCTTGCGCTCCTGCCCGCCCTTGCCGTCCTCCTGCTCGCTGTCGGGCTTGCAGGGTGCGGAAAGGAGAAGACGACCACCTTCGCCGACAACGAGGGGATCTACCTGGACGTGGGCCCGCTCGCCTACCAGATCCAGATCTCGCGTCAGCTCAATCCCACGGACATCGAGGATCGCAACTACTTCGCCGGGATGGATCCCGCTCAGGTCAAGCTCACCCCTGACGAGGTCTGGTTCGGCGTGTTCATGCGCGTGCAGAACACCAGCAAGCAGAGTCAGCCGGCGGCCAACGACTTCGAGATCACCGACACGCTCGAGCGGGTCTACACCCCCGTCCCCATCCCCCGCACCAATCCATTCGCCTACAAGGCGCGCGACGTGGGCCCCGGTCAGTTGCTGCCCTCGACGGGTAGCGCCGCGGGCAGCGGTCCGGTGGGCCAGGGGGCGCTGCTGCTGTTCAAGCTCAAGCTCACGTCATTTGCGAACCGGCCCCTGGAGCTGCGCATCAAGAGCCGCAGCATCCCCCGGGAAACGGCGCACGCCGAGCTCGACCTCTAGCGACTCCGTCCTCCCTCAACGCGCACGCGCCCGCGAGAGTGCGGTGGGCAGCACTTGGGCGGCGAGGGGTGCGGCGACGTCGCCGCCGGCGCCCGCCTTGACCACGAGCACACCCACCGCGACGCGCGGTCGCCGGGCCGGGGCGAAGGAGACGAACCAGGCGTCGCTGTTGCTCGGGTCCTCGTTGGCTCCCGGCGGGCCGCCCAGCTCGGCGGTTCCCGTCTTGCCCGCCACGGTGACGCCGGGCAGGCTGGCCTTCGTTCCGGTCCCCGACCGCACGACCTGGATCATCAGGCCCCGGATGGTTCGCGCCACGCTGGGCGACGTGACGCGGGTCACGCGCGGGAGCTGGTCTGCCAGCAGCGTGGGCCTGGCGCGCCGACCGCCCAGCGCGATCGTCGCAGCGATCGAGGTCATCTCCAGCGTGGTCGCGAGCACCTTGCCCTGGCCGATGGCCGTCGAGCCCACAGCAAGGTCGTCTCCGACCTGGCCGGCCGGCGGCAGCGTGCTCTCGGCCGCGCCCGGAATCGACGGCTGCTCGTTGAACCCGTAGCGCTCGGCCGTCTCGAC
>QHBY01000572.1:338-509 GCA_003244245.1 Pseudonocardiales bacterium | reverse complement strand
TGCAGGATTCCGCGAAGGAGTTGACGAACGTGCCGCCGCAGGACTCGCCGCTGGCGTTGGAGAGCGGGACGCCCGAGAGGACGGCGCCGGTCTGCACCGGAAACTCGTCGGTCAGCTTGACCTTGTGATCCTCGAGCGCCGCTGTGGTCGTGATGATCTTGAACGTGGACC
>QHBY01000572.1:0-332 GCA_003244245.1 Pseudonocardiales bacterium | reverse complement strand
CCGCGATGCCGGCAAGCGCCAGCACATCGCCGTTTCCCGGGCGCATCACGGCGACGCCCCCGACTCGGCCGCCGAGCGCGGTAAGCGCTGCGTCCTGGACCTTGGGGTCGATGGTCGTGTGCACGTCGGAGGCCGACCTCGGTGCGGTGCGGGCGAGCACGCGGTCGCCCGCGAGGAGCGTCCCTCCGAGCGCGCCGGCCAGCTGCTCCTCCAGCGCGCGCTCGAGCCCGGAGGCGCCCACCTTCGCGTCGTCGGGATAGCCGCGTGCCTGATAGAAGCTGCGCTCGGCCGCCGACACCGTCTCCACGCTGCCCACGAGCTCGGAGCTGTTG
>QHBY01000571.1 GCA_003244245.1 Pseudonocardiales bacterium | reverse complement strand
ATGAACACCATCGAGGCGGTGAAGTCCGCGCCTCGGGCGAACAGCGACTTGGCCAGTGCAGCGGCAGCGTAGGAGCACGACGACGACACCATCCCGAGGAACCCGGCCCTACCCACCGTTGCCGGCCGGTGATCTCCCAGGACGCGACGCATCTGCCCCCGGCTGACGAACGCCTGCACCGCACCGGACAGGCCGAAACCGAGCACCAGCGCCCAGAGGGTTTCCCAGAACATCGAGAATGCCTCATAAAGGCTGTTGCCGATCGCGGTGAGCGCGGTCATGACTTGACCAACCGGGCGATCGCCGCCGTAGCCTCGCGGACCTTCTCCTGCGCGAGCTCCCCGCCCTGCGCCGCGGCCTCCACCACGCAGTGCTTGAGGTGGTCATCGAGCAGCTCCAACGCGACCGCCTGCAGCGCCCGGGTGGTCGCGGAGACCTGGGTCAGCACATCGATGCAGTACTTGTCGCCCTCGACCATCCTGGCCAGGCCGCGGACCTGGCCCTCGATCCGCGCCAGCCGGGCCAGCAACGCGGCCTTGTCATCTATGTAGCCGTTCATCATCCGACCTCCACACCCGACTGTAACCCATACCCCCTATGTGTATTCCGCCGGCCAGAGTCCCGGGCCCTGTGGTGACAGTCAATCGTGGTCGGGGGCGCCGGTCAGGTGATGATCGGCCGCGGCCAGCACCTCATTGACCAGCCGTCGTACATGCCCACCGCGTGCGGCGTATACGGAACGCCGTCCGTCACGTCGCATCGTGACCAGCCCGGCGAGTCTCAGCTTCGCCAGGTGCTGCGACACCGACGGCCTGGCCGCCCCCACCGCGGCGGTGAGGCTGCCCACGTCGTACTCACCAGTGCCCAGCAGCCACAACACCCGCAGCCGGGTCGGGTCCGCCAGCATCCGCAGCGCGGTCACCGCGGCCTCGATCTGAGCGCCGGTGGGTGACTGTTGCGCGGCACTGGTCGTTGCCGCGTTGTCGCGTGCGTACATGAGCACCTATATTGTCACAGCAGCGGTTATCACGCGAAAGGCACCCGCCATGGTCAGCGATAACGGGCATGGACACGGGCATGGACCCGGGCACGATCGTGGCTGGCGCCTGTCGCACCTGATCACCCCGCACTCGCATGACAGCGCCGATAAGGTCGACGCCGCGATGGAGACGTCCCGCGACGGCATCCGCGCCTTGTGGATCTCCCTGGCCGTCCTCGGCGCCACCGCCGCCGTGCAGGGCCTGGTCGTGGTGGCGTCCGGGTCGGTGGCGCTGCTGGGCGAGACCCTGCACAATGTCGCCGACGCCCTGACCGCCGTGCCGTTGGGGATCGCGTTCCTGCTCGGCCGCCGGGCCGCGACCCGCCGGTACACCTACGGCTTCGGCCGCGCCGAAGACCTGGCCGGCATCGTCATCGTGGCGATCATCGCCGCCTCGGCGGCGCTGGCCGGATACCAGGCGATCGAGCGGCTACTGCACCCCGCGGACGTCTCGCACCTGCTCGCGGTCAGCGCTGCGGCGGTGATCGGTTTCGTCGGCAACGAGACCGTCGCCCGCTACCGCATCCGGGTCGGCCGGCGGATCGGCTCCGCGGCGCTGGTCGCTGATGGGCTGCATGCCCGCACCGACGGGTTCACCNNNGGCGGGGTAGCCATCGGCTGGCGGTGGGCCGACCCCGTCGTCGGCTTGGTCATCACCGCCGCGATCCTGCTGGTGGTCAAGGACGCCGCCCGGGAGATCTACCGGCGGCTGATGGACGCGGTCGATCCCGTCCTGGTGGACCAGGTTGAGGCCACCCTGCGGGCCACCCCCGGCGTACTCGACGTCGGCGCGGTCCAGCTGCGCTGGATCGGCCACCGGTTACGCGCTGAATGCGATATCGCCGTGCCGGCTGACCTGACGGTTCTGGCCGCACACACCATCGCCGTGGAGGCCGAACACCGGCTCATCCATGCCGTGCCGCGGCTGACGTCGGCCATCGTGCACACCGACCCGCACTCCCGCGACGGCGCCGACCACCACGCCGACCTCGCCCACCACCGGCTGGCGCACGATGGATCCGCGCCCGCCGCGGACGTGCGGTAGCTACGGGGTCTTGACGACGCCGATCAGATGTCCCTCCGGGTCGTTGAAGAGACCGATCTCGATCTGTTCCATAACCGTCTCGGGACCCATCACCCGAGACCCGCCGAGGCTCTCCGCCTTGGCCAGCGCGGCCTCTACGTCGGGAACCCCGACGTAGAAGGTGACGTGACCGGCATAGCCTTCCGGTCCCACGCCGATGCCGCCACCGATTCCAGTGCCCTCGGCGGAAGCGCCGCCCTCGCGCTGCACGATGCCGTAGTTCATCGCGTTGTCGGCGTCGATCTTCCATCCGAACAGGTCGGAGAAGAAGGACTGCAGCCCGGCGCCGTCCTTACCGATGACCTCGAAGTGCACTACCGGGTGTCCCATGGTGTCTCCTTGTCCGCGCCGGCGGCCCGGCGCTGCGTAGTTTCTCAGCCTTGTCCCTATGACTGCGGGCCGCCCGAGAACTCATCGCTGCGGCGTCGAACCCGGCTAGTCTGCGATAGGAACGATGATCCGGCCGAGCGGCGTGAGAGATACCGGGACCAGCTTGAGGTTCGCCACGGCCAGCGGGAGGCCGATGATCGTCAGGCCCAGCGCGATGGCCGTGAGCACGTGGGCGATGGCCAACCAGAAACCGGCGAAGATGATCCAGATCACATTGCCGATCACCGAGGGTGCGCCGGCGTCGGCACGTCGCACGAGCGTCCGGCCGAACGGCCACAACACGAAGCTCGCGATCCGGAAGGAAGCCAACCCGAAGGGGATCGTGATGATCAGCACGCAGCATACGATCCCGGCGAGTACGTACCCGAGCGCCATCCAGATGCCACACAACAGCAACCAGATGATGTTGAGCAGGGTCCGCATGCCATCGAGTCTTCCAGGATTCCCCGTCCGATGCGGGGCGTCCCCTCGGCGGATGCCCGGTGCGGGAGGGGTAGCGGGTCCGGCCGCGGTTCGCGAACACGGCGGCAATGCTTCACCTGATGACGCCGTGGCCGCGTTATTCCCGGATTCGGATGAGGTCGCGCGGAATGTTGAGGGGATTGCGGCGTGGTGGGCCGCCGAGCCAGGGTGGTGGGTGGAATTGCGGGATGCCACCGGTCATGTCGATCCGCCAGTGGGAATGGTGGATCAGGCGGTGATGACGGCCGCACAGCGCAACGCAGTTCCCGACACTGGTGGGGCCGTGATCAGCCCAATGAGTGCAATGGTGGATATCGCACCAGCGGGCCGGTACCGAACAGCCAGGAAAAGCGCAGCCGCCGTCTCTGACGAGCACTGCGCGGCGGATCGCGGTGGGTACTGTGTAGCTGGCGCGGCCGATGTCCAGTGGCTCACCCCGGGCACCGAGCACCACCGGAATCACGCGGGCGTCACAGGCGATCCGGCGGGCGACGTCGGCGTTGATCGGGCCACCCAGGGCCAGTGAGGCCGCCCCGATCCGGCCCTGCAACACCGCCAGGTTCATCGTGACCACGATCTGGGGGCGTTCCCCACCTTCAGTGGGTAGGTCACCGGCCTCCAGCGCGCGCTGGGCGAGTTCGACCAGGGCGTCGGCGTCGCGTTGGGCCGCGTCGCGCAGGTCGACTTCGGTGTCGGTGGTCGAGCGGGGCGCGGCCAGCGGGCTCAACGCCGACCGGACGATCTCCGCTGCTTCCCGATCCAACCAACCACCCAGTTCATAGCCACCGTCGCGGTCGGTGAAGGTCAACCGTCGGCGGGTTTCGGGGGTGTCGTGAGGGCGTGGGCCGTCTTGATCCAGGTAGGCGAGGATCCGGGTCCCCAACAGCGTCAACTGCCCGGCATCCAACGTCCGGGCATGGGTCGCCAGTTCGGCTTCGACCTGCGCGCGGGTCTCGGCGCCGAGGTGTGGGGGAATGCGGGCCAGCACCGAGCGGATCACCCTGACGGCTGCGGCGCCGATGGCGTGCTCGGCGACTGCGGCCGCAGTCGCCGGCAACCGCGGTTCCACCGGCGCACCCCCCACCCCGCGGGTGGGCAGCACGTCGGCTGCGGCGGCGACCCGGGCCCGGGCTTCGCCCCGCGACACCCGCCCGACCGCGCGGACCAAATCAATTGTGGTGGTGTATCCCACTGCTGCGGCGGTGCCTCGGGAATCGACCTCGGCTATCACCGACAGCATTTGCGCCCACGTCGCATGCAACCGGGTTTCCAATGCGCCGAGTTCGGCGAGTAACTCGGCATCGCTGCCTTGCCACACCGTCGCCGTCGCCATGAGTTCATTCTAGACCAAGACACCGACAATACCGCCGCTACACTCGGGAACGGAGGCCGAAATATTGGACAGAGTGAACACACCCCGACGATGGCCAGTGGCAGTTGCGAGGCACTGGCCGGGATTGTCGATGTCGAATTCCACCTCGACGGTGCGTCCAGGCAGGTGTTCTTGCGCGGTCGGATCCGTCCCGGAGAGCGGACCTGGAAGGTCTGGCGGCAGGGCCCGGCCCGTCGTCGGGCGAGCCGGCGGCGGGCGGCTCGCCGAGTGGGCGCAGCCGATCGCGCCTAGACTCACTGCAATGGATTTCGGCGTCGGGTATTTCCCGACACATGACGGCATGAGTCCGGGCGCGCTGGCACACCTGGTCGAGGAGCGCGGGCA
The DNA here is from genome assembly GCA_003244245.1 of Pseudonocardiales bacterium. Classification (GTDB taxonomy): domain Bacteria; phylum Actinomycetota; class Actinomycetes; order Mycobacteriales; family Pseudonocardiaceae. The sequence goes on along the minus strand of QHBY01000571.1, from coordinate 56,486 downwards.
GGACGCGGTGTTCTTCGCCGAGCACACCCACATCCCGGTCACCGGAGAGGATCCGCGGCCGGAGGGGCCTGGGGGCGGCCCACTGCCGAGCAAGTACTGGCACTGCTACGACTTGTTCGTGGCGTTGGCGGCGGCGGCCTCCGCGACATCGACACTTCGCGTCGGCAGCGGCATCTGTCTGGTTGTCGAGCGCGACCCCATCATCACCGCCAACGAGGTCGCGAGTGTCGACCATCTGTCCGGCGGCCGGCTCGAGTTCGGCGTCGGCGCCGGCTGGAACCGCGCGGAGATGCGCAACCACGGCACGGACCCCCGTCAGCGGATGAAGCTGCTACGGGAACGGGTCGAGGCGATGAAGGTGATCTGGACCGAGCACGAGGCCTCCTACTCCGGCGAGTTCGTCAACTTCGAGCGCATCTGGTCGTACCCCAAGCCGGCGCAGCGGCCACACCCACCCGTCCTCGTCGGCGGCGACGGGCCGACCGTCCTGGACCGGGTACTCGCGTTCGGTGACGCGTGGTTCCCGAACTACCGCAGTGGCGACGCGATCTTCGACCGGATCGATGAATTGCGCTCGCGCGCCGACCGCCCGATCGAGGTGCACGTGATGTCCGCGCCCTGCGACCCCGCAGCGCTCGAACGCCTGGAGCGCGCTGGGGTACGGCGGGCCAACCACTGGCTGCCGTCCGGGCCTCGCGGCACCGTCGAGCGAACTCTCGATCAGTGGGAGAACGCGATCGGCCAGTTCATCGGCGGATGACCGACGAGCAGGCGCGTCGGCGCTTCGCGGCGGCCCGGGTCGCCCGGCTGGCCACCGCGGACGCCAGTGGCCGCCCCCACCTCACACCGATGGTGTTCGCTGTGATGAGCGGGAGGAATGCCGGTGTTGACACAGTGTACAGCGCCGTCGATACGAAACCTAAGCGCTCGACGTCGCTGCGCCGGCTGGCCAACATCGCGGCCAACCCACGCGTCGCCGTCCTCGTGGACCATTACGCGCCGGACTGGCACGCGCTGTGGTGGGTGCGGGCCGACGGTACCGGCCGAATCCTCGATACCGACCTACCCGAGGCCCGTGACGCCATCGCCCGGCTGGTGGCGCTCTACCCGCAGTATCGTGAGTGGCCGCCCGTTGGCCCGGTGCTGGCGATCGACGTCGCGCACTGGTCGAGTTGGTCGGCTGCCGGAGACTGATTACCTGGCGAGTCCTCGATTGAGAACCGGCTTCACGTCCACGATGGGTGTTCTGTCGAGGGCTTCGAGGTTTCGCACCTGGATTCTTGTGCCCTTGATCGACAAGATCTCGACCCGGTGCAGCCCGATGGGGTTCGGCCGGTCGGGAGAGCGGGTGCTGAACACGCCCTGTTCGGGATTCGCCGGATCGTCGCGAGGATGCACCCGCAGCACGTCGCGACGTGCCCGATCCAGCCAGGTCAACACGATGATGTCGGTACCGCACTGAAGGTCCCGAAGACCCTCGCTCACGGCGTGGTCGAACACGAGCCAAGCATCAGGCGATCCTTCGTCGCCTTGTTTCGGGGCCGTCTCGAGATCCACCAAGGGAGACTCGACCCACCCGATCGGCTCCAGTTCATACGATCCGTCAGTCAACGCGCCTCCCATGATCGCAAGCAGGAGAACTGCTGCCGCAGCTGCCGCAGCGACGAGGCGGTCGACGGCCGGGTGGGAAATTTGGCATCCGCCGCGATGGGATCCACTGCCCCAGCCGCCTGACCGACAGGGGTGCCGCGGCCGCTCATCAGCTCTTGTCGCGCTCCCGGGCCTGCCTCGTCTGCCGGTCGCTGGCCTTGCGCAGGGCGTCGACAAGTTCGTCTTTGTTCATCGAGGAGCGCCCCCGCACGCCGAGCCTGCGCGCCTGGTCGAGAAGCTCATCCTTACTCGCATTCGCATTGACGCCACCAGCGGTGTCGCCGCCGGGTCCACGCCCGGTCTGAGGGTCGACGCCACCCTCCGCCCGCTCGTCCGACGGACCCGCGGTGTCCTTGGGCTCCCAGTGGTCGCCGACCTTCTGGTGGGTGTGCTTCAACGCCGCGAACGCCGTGCGGTGCGACCGCTCACCCTCGCCGTAGGTCTCCACTGCGGAGTCGTGCGCCTTCGACCACGTCCGCTGCGCCTTGTCCGGAGAGCGCTGCAGCGTGCTGGGCATCTCGTCCTTGGCCGGCACCGGCCTCACCTCCTGTGACGATGGCTTGTCCTATGGAGAGATACCCACCTGGAACCAGCACAACACCCACGTCGTCCCCCGCCAACCATGCCTACCGCCAGCAGTGCCCAGCGGCGCAGGTGACGCCGACGGGTGTCGTCGCTGATACCAGCGTCAAGAAAAGTCTTTAGTGCCGGGGCACCGGGTCGCTTATCGCGGCCGCGTGGCGAGCCACTGCTCCACTGGCATGCTCCGGGGAGACGCGTACCCGGTCGGGAGCAGGACCATGCCGAGGTGGGTGCGGTAATAGACCTGCCAGGCATGGAATTCGAGGAAGGCGCGCTCGTCCGCCTGCATCAACGCGGCGTAGTGCCGCACGGCCTGGACATAACGAGAGTCGTTGTTGTAGCGGTACAGGGCCTTGTCGAGACCCGCGTCAGTGCCGTCGGCGCCGCCCTGTGCGGCCAGGTAGTTGGCCGCGCCGAGAATCGCGTCGCGGCTGTTCCACGCATCGCCGCCCAGGCCGTAGCGCGTCCAGGTGTTCGCGAGGAACTGCATCGGACCCTGCGCGCCCGCGGTGGACAACCCGACGATCCGACCCATCCTGGTCTCGACCAGATGCACCGCGGCCAGTATCGACCACGGCACTCCGAAGCGCTGCTGCGCCTCGGCGTAGTACGCCCGCAGCTGCGACGCGGGGAGGGGTTCCACCACCCGCCAGGCTGGGACCGTCGTCGGTGGTCGGGTGGTCATCGCCCGCAGCTCGCGGGCGGCCGCGGTGTTGCGGCGCACCGCGTCGCGCACCGGTGCCGGTACGCCAACCAGCACAGCGGCGTCCCAGTCCGGCCGGTCGAGCAGCGCGAGGTAGGCGACCTGCGCCGTTCGGCCGGCCGCGGCGACCAGCTCGGGCGGCGTCGCCGGGTCCCGAACGGCGGTCTCGGCGACGGTGATCTGCCGGGCCAGCACGCGAGGATCGGCCGCAGCCCGCGGCTGCTGGCCGGTCAGCGCCGGAATCAGGGCCGGATCAGCCGACCGTGCCACGTCCGGGTGGTTCGGGACCGGCTGCTGCGCAGTGCCGCACCCGGCCAGCGTCGTCGCAGCGAGCATGATCGCCGATATCACTCTGGCCACCACGGAACCGCACGCTACCCTGCCCCCGAGCGCCCGGATTCAGCCCTCGTACTCGTCGTGGTGGCGCCACCACTGATACGGCGACGATCTGTGGCCAGCCTTCGGGTGAGTCCTCCCAGATCTCCTGGCGGCCCAGCGGTGTCAGATCGAGGAAAGTCCAGTTGCTGCCCAGCGCCTCCACACCGCGCCCAGACGTGAAGTAGGTGCGGAACACCTCATCGATACCTCCTTTTGTGGTTGGACCTCCCAGTCAGACGGCGCCCAGCCGCTGGACTCATCGGTGCCGCTTGCCGTGATCACCACCGATGGTCAGCACGTCGCACCGCCTGGCGGTTCGGGCTACTCGTACCGGAGGGCTTCGACGGGACGTAGCCGGGAGGCACGGTTGGCCGGGTATCCGCCAGCGATGAGCCCGATCGCGATACTGATCGCGAACGACAGCACCACCGAGGGGATCGACACGGTGGGGGCGAAGGTGCCGACGGTGGAGCCGAAGGCGGGCGCGATGGCGGCGCCGAGCACAGACAGCCCGACCCCGACCCCGACACCGATGAGGCCGCCGAGGCCGGCCAACACGACGGACTCGATGAGGAACTGTTGGAGGATCGCGCCGCGGGTGGCGCCGATCGCTTTCCGGACACCGATCTCGCGGGTTCGCTCGGTAACCGAGACCAGCATGATGTTCAGGACGCCGATACTACCGACAAAAAGCGAGATCGCCGCGACGCACGCGGTGAACAGGGTGAGGAGGCTGAGGACCTGGTTGAAAGTGTCCAGTCGGCTGCGCAGCGATTGGACCTCAAAGTCCCGCTTTGCGGGGTCTTGGATTCGGTGCCGGTCGGTGAGAGTACGAATCACATCGTTCTCGGCAGCGGGTACGGCGGTCGCTGGGGAGGCTTGCACGATGATCTGATTGAGCTTGTCACCACCTCCGAAGATGTAGCGACGCGCGGTGTTCAGCGGCATGACCACATCGTTGTCGCCCGGCTGCCCGACCGACTGCATCACGCCGATGACCCTGAATTCCTGGTGGTTGACCCGGATCATCTGACTCAGCGCGGCGCCGGGGTCGGCGAACAGGGTGGTCGCGGCGGTAGAGCCGATGACCACCACCCTGGCGTTGGAACGGACCTGGGCATTGTCGAAGAACGATCCCACCTGAAGATCCCGGTTGCTCACTTCCAGCCAGCGATCGGTGGAACCGATGACAGACGAGCGGAACTGGGTGGTGCCAGTCTCGGCCAGGGCTTGACCGGTAGCGGATGGGATGACGGCGGCAGCGTCGGGTACTTGCTGCTGCAGCGCCGCGACGTCGTCGTCGATCAAATCCTTGGGAGGGCCGCCGCCAGGTACGTTGCCGGTCGACGGCACGATGGTGATCAGGTTAGCCAGCGGTTGGATCTTTGCATTGACCGAGGACTGCACCCCATTTCCGATGGCGACCAGCAGAATCACCGCCGCGACCCCGATGATGATGCCCAGCATCGTCAACACGGAGCGTAGCCGGTGGGCACGCAATCCGCGAAGCGCTATCCGAAATGCCTCTCGCAGGCTCATTCTTCAAGACGTAACCCGCTGTCGACGTCTCGCACAAGGGGTTTACTGCGGTCACATTGGCATGCGAAAATGCCGACTACTCATCGCGTACGTCCGTGTCACCTCAGCTACGGCCTTTATTGTGGTGCGGCCACGAGGAGGAGACTCACGCATGCCTGCCGCCGGGTTTTGGCACTGGCTGCCAGCGCTGACCGTCACGGTGTGCTGGGGGTTGTTCACGCTGGTCTGGCTGGCCGGAGCGATCTACAACTCACGCCGGGCACCGGCCGTGCGGGAACGATCCGCGGCCGTCTCGCCCTGGTTCATCGGACCCGCCGCCGTCGTGGTGCTCGGCCGCCTCGTGCCCATCTCGTTCTAGCGTTCGATCACGGTGGACACCAGGTGGCTCGTGATACTCGGGGTTTCAGTGCTCGTCATCTCCACCGCCTTCACCCTGTGGGCCCGAGCCGCCCTCGGCACGATGTGGACAGCGTCCGCCGTCGTCAAGGACGATCACGCGCTGCGCACTGATGGGCCGTATGGCATCACCCGGCACCCGATCTACACCGGCCTGCTCGGCATGCTCGCCGGCACCGCCGCGATCGAGGGGCTGGGCCGATGGGCGGCCTTCGTCGGGCTGGGTGTGCTACTGGCCGGGTTGAAGATCCGCACCGAGGAACGGCTGCTGGATCGCTCCCTCGGGGGTGCTTACGCCCAGTATCGCCACCAAGTACCGCAACTCATTCCCGGGCTCCGCCCGATCCGGCGGTAGCCGAGTTCGCCAGTGATGGGGCCCCGTTGGGCGTGTCTTGCGGGTAGGAGGTGCGCTGAGACATAGGATCACGCCCATTGTGTACCCTCAGCCCGCTCCCGCGAGTCGCGTGCGGCCGGCGTCCCGGCCTGCCGGACGCCGAGAGTGACAGGCATGAAGTCGGCGTCATACAGGAGGAACAGCTCGCATGCACCACCGCCTCGTGAAAGGCCCCCGCCGCGCGGTCCGCACTGTTGTGACGAGCGCAGCCACGGCGTTGGCCACTGTCGCTGCGGTGGTGTCGGTCGCTGTCATGGTGCCCGGCACCGCCGCGGCCGCCGGGCCGACCTGGGCACCCGCAGCGCAGGCCGCCATTCACCCGGGGGTGAACACCGTCACCGGTGATGGTGAGTGCACCGCCAACTTCATCTTCTACAACGCCACCGACGAGTTCATCGGACAAGCCGCGCACTGCGCCGGCACCGGGGCTCCGACCGAGACCAGCGGCTGCACCTCAGCCTCCAGGCCACTGGGCACGCCGGTCAAGATCGGCGGGGCCAGCAAGCCGGGCACGCTGGTATACAGCTCGTGGCTCACGATGGCCAAGAACGGTGAGAAGGACGCCAACACGTGCAGCTTCAATGACCTTGCGCTCGTCAAGATCGACCCGGCCGACCGGGGAAAGGTCAACCCGAGCGTGCCGTTCTTCGGGGGCCCGACCGGCATCTCCACCACCGCTATCAACACCGGCGAGCGGATACTGACCTACGGCAACTCGCCGCTACGAGGCGGGGTTTCCGCGCTGTCGCCGAAGGTGGGATTCAGTCTCGGCGACGAGGGCGATGGCTGGTCACACAGCTGCTACACCTTGACCCCTGGCGTGCCCGGTGACTCCGGCAGTGCCGTCCTGACCGGCGACGGCAAGGCACTGGGGGTGCTGACCTCCCTGGCGTTGGCGCCGCTGGCCGGCAGCAACGGTGTCGGAGACATGTCCCGGGAGCTGAGCTACCTTAACGCCCACGGCGGCCTGGGCACCGTCGCGCTCGCCCTCGGTACCGAGGCCTTCCACTCCCCCGCGCCGTAGCCCGGCCAACCTTTACCAACTGACCTGGGGGCTGAGAGCTGTAGCAGCTCGCTCAGGTCCGCTGTTCCGGTACCTGGTCAGGATGTGGCACGGCGATCACATGGAGGTCGCCTATACCTGCGAAGTCCTCGGCGTTGCAGGTATAGAGGGGAAGGTCATGGGCGACGGCTACGGCGGCGATCATCGCGTCGTAGGCACGTGCGGTCGGCTTGCGACCGGCGCGACGAAGTGATGCTGCCACCCGGCCGAATGCTCTGGCCGCGGCCGCGTCGAACGGGATCGGGTCGAAATCCGCCTCCGCTTGCTGCACGTGCGCCTGCCGGGCCGCCCGGTCCGACTCTGAGGCGGCGACCAGGGGGCCGACCGAGAGCTCGGCGAGCGTGATGGCCGAGATCAAGGGCTCGTTTGGAAGCACATTCGGGTCGGTCAGCCGCGGCAACAATATGACCGTGTTCGTGTCGAGCAACCCGCGCTGACGCTGCGCTGGACTCACAGCGAAGGGTCAATCACCGCGTCGATGTCGGCCCGGACTTCGCGAGGATCGACGGGTGGCAGACGCCTCCAGCCCGCCAGCAGCGCTGTTGCTTTCAGCGGCGGCCGCGTGAGGGGGCGCAGCTCGGCCACCCGTTTACCCGCGCGGGTTACGGTCACCGTCTCACCACCGGCGACACGATCGATGACCTCTCCGCCGTGGTTGCGCAGCTCGCGGACCGTAACCTCACTCATGGTGTCAAATGTATCACATGTGAGACCGACCGACCTCTGGGCTGAAGCTGGCGCAAATCGCTCCCGACCAGGCCGGTGCTCTCCATCACCGCCTGGGAGCCGCTGGTGCCCCAGCCCTGCTTGATCGCCCAGGTGGTGTGCGGCAAGCCGTCCGGAATGCCGAAGTACTGCTTGAAGCCGTCCGAGGCGATCCGCGGGGCATCGGCGAGCGCGCCGAGCAGCAGGTCCCGGTCTGGGCCGGGCACCTGATCGGTGAGGTAGCGATACACCGTCACCATGTCCTGTGGCGTGATCAGCGTGTCGCCGTCCGGAGTCACCCAGTTATTGCGAGCCAATGCGTCTAACGCGATCAGCAACTTGACCACCGACATCGCGGCGAATTGCCGGTCGGCGTGGCGACTGGTGAGCACCGTGCCGGTCTGTAGATCGAAGACCTCGAATCCGTCCCGGGCGTTCGGGAGGACCGCGTGCATCGCCTGCTCAGCATGCTTCGCCGTCGTCGCCCCGGTGGTGGCTTGGTCAGCCGCTGATGCAACCGCCCGTGCAGCAGGAGTGGTATCGCCACTGGCAGCCGTGCCTCAGCCCCGGGTGGTGGAGTGCACCCGGCTCAGCGGGAGTACCGGTGCTTGACGCCGGATGGGAAGTATTCTGGATCACCGGCCAGGTGCAGCCTCACCTGTGGAAGCTGGTGCTCCGGCGGGGCATAGTGGGCGAACTCGCTGTTGAGCCGGCGGAGTTGGCCGGCGATCGACTGCGCGATCTGGCGCCGGATCTCTTCGGTACCGGCCACCCCCGGTGCCAGCTCGACCGCGATGGCGAGGTAGCGATCATGGTCGGCGTCCTCCGCGGATTCCATCACGAACTTGCCGGTGACCCACCGCGCGATCGTTGGCTGCTCCAGGCCGACGGTGATGTTCTCCGGGTAGATGTTCGCGCCGAAGTAGGACACCGTGAACTGCGAGCGTCCGAACACGTGCACGAACGGCAGTTCGCGTATACCTCGACGATCACCGGCGTGATCCTGGCCGAGCTCGGCGATCGGGTTGAAACCGTGGTCGGCCAGGAACCCGAGCATTGACTCGAACGAGGTGAGCCCACCGGTATCGGCGATGTGGTAGCGAATCAGCGGGATCCCGTTGTCGCCGGTGAACAACAGCGTGCCGTCGTGCACCTCGAACAGCCGGCTGCGTGGGTCGTACTGAGCAAGCGTCGGAAGCCGCGGCTCGCCGAAGAGCTCCCGGGCGGTGGTCGGGTGTGCCGACAGGTAACGGCGGATGCGGATCGACAACGGCGTCTCGGTGGCCAACACCCCCGCATCGGCCGTGCCGTAGAGCGAGGCGGAGCCAAAAGAGGGTTCGCCGCCGCCTAGGCGCTCGCCTACCAACGTGCGCCACTCCTCGCTGAACACCTCACCGGCCAGCACCAGCTTGACGCGGTAGTCCGGCCACGGCACGCCACGGGCGAGCCCGGTGTCGATGACGCGCTTGAGGAACGGCGGGTACCCGAGCAACACCACCTGGTCGTACTGCGGACCCAGCGCGGTGATCACCCGCAGGATCTCCTCCACGTCGCCGCCCGGGGTGATCGCCGTGATCGGGTAGCCCTTGGCTGCCAGGTGCCGGCAGCAGCTCGCGGTGTACATCCCGCCGACCCAGGTGCCCAGCGCGAAGCACACCACGGCCAACGTCGTGCGTCGATCGGCGGTGAAGCTGTCGTGGAAGACCTGCTCGAACCGGGTGGCGACAGCGAACTCGTCGGCCACCGACCGCGGCCAGAAGGTGGGCTCGCCGGTGGAGCCGGAGGACACCGCGACCATGTCGCAGCTCACCAGCTCGCCGCCCCGGCACAGCCGCGCCAGCGGATGCCGGCGCAGGTAGTTGTCCTTGGTGAGCAGCGGCAGCGTCCGGAGGTGGTCGACAGTCCGTATCGCCGCCGGGTCGATGTTGTGCTCGGCGAGGAACTCCCGATAGGCCGGTACCGTCGCCACCACCGATGTGAACAGCTCCAGCGCGCGCTGCTCCGCCTCGCCCGGCGCCGGGCGGGCGAGAGCATCGTCGAGACCAGTGGCCAGGAACCGTTCGAGCGCAGCACGCAGCACCGTTTCGCGCAGCGCCATGATCCCGCCTTCCGCCGGCCGTCAACCTCGACCCGTGGCGCGAGGTTAACGGGCCGGTGGACACTGGGTTCATGACGGAGATCACCTCTGAGGCGCAGCTGCGGGAGCTTATCGGCGAGCCGCTACCCAGAGTCACCGCCAAGGCCAGGCCCTTGCTGCACGAGTACGACAGGCAGTGGCTCGCCAGCTCGCCGTTGTGCCTCGTCGCCACCTCGAGTGCAGACGGTAGTTGCGACGTCTCCCCCAAGGGTGACCCGCCGGGCTTCACCCGCGTGCTCGACGACTCGACCATCGCCATCCCGGACCGACCAGGAAACCGGCGCGTCGACGGCTTCCGCAACATCTTGACCAATCCCCATGTCGGCCTGATCTATCTCATTCCCGGCCGTGCGGACACCTTGCGGATCAACGGCACAGCGCGGCTGGTGCGCGACGAACCGTTCTTCGACCAGATGTTGGTCAAAGGCCATCGCCCGCTGTTGGCTCTCATCGTCGAGATCGACCAGGTCTTCTACCACTGCGCCAAAGCGTTCCTGCGCTCGAACCTGTGGCAACCGGCCAGCTGGGATCCTCATGCCGCGCCGTCCCGCGCTCAGATCGCCCAGCGGCTGGAACAGCCAACCGAGGCGTTGGAGGACCTGGAACGCTACTACGGCCCCGCCTACGCCGAGGGTCTCTACCGGACCGGCTGATACGCGCTACTCCGGTGGTGGTAGTACAACGGCGGGCGTGATCCGCGCAGCGTGGTAGCAGTCGCGATCCCCAGGTGGGACGACACCGGACCGTAACCGCGGAACTGTCTCAAGCATGTCGAGTGACACGCTGGCTTCGTCGGGCTCGGGACGGCGATGTCCGCGATGTCGGCAATGTCCGCGGTGTCCGCCGCACCGCCGTCGGGCGACCCCGGCGGCACGTCGGTCACCGCACTGGTCGCGGCCCCGGAAGCGCAGAGCTTCACCCTGACAGCGCAGACCCGCATGATCGGCGGTCACCTCGATTACACCTACAACGGGACGGTGCCGGGGCCGGAGCTGCGGGTGACTCAGGGGAGATCGGGTACGGGTGCGGCTGGTCAACCGGCTGCCGGTGGCGACCACGGTGCACTGGCACGGGGTCCGGGTACCGAATGCGCAGGACGGCGTCGCGGGCCTCACCCAGGACGCCGTCGCGCCCGGCGGCTCGTTCACCTACGAGTTCGTGGCATCGGTCGAGCTCGTCCGCCGGATGCGCCCCGACGTCATGTGATGGACATCCGGATGCCCGACCTCGACGGTATCGAGGCCACCCGGCTGATCTGCGCCGACCCCGCGCTGACCGGCGTCCAGGTCGTCGTCCTCACCACGTTCGAGCTCGACGAGTACGTCTTCGCGGCGCTGCGCGCGGGGGCCAGTGGCTTCCTGCTCAAAGACATCGAACCTGATGACCTTCGCGCCGCGATCCGGGTGGTCGCCGCCGGGGATGCGCTGCTGTCCCCCGGTGTCACCCGAACCCTGGTCGCCGCCTTCACCGCCGGACCCGCACGCTCAGCGGACAGCGTCGCCCAGCTCGCCCGGCTCACCGACCGCGAACGCGAGGTCACCGCCCTGGCCGCGCACGACCGAGACAACGCCGAGATCGCCGCTCAACTCATGATCAGCCCGGCCACCGTCAAAACCCACATCGCCCGCGCCATGGCCAAGATCGGTGCCCGGGCCCACCTCGTCGTCTTCGCCTACCAGAGCGGCCTCGTCCGCCCCCCGGTCCGTGACTGTGCGTCAGAGCTCGCCGAGGTAGGCCTGCTGGATTCGGGAGTCGGAGCGGAGCTGTAGCGAGGTGCCGGACAGCGCGATGACGCCGGTTTCGAGCACGTAGCCGCGGGTGGATACCGACAGTGCGGCCTCGACGTCCTGCTCGACGAGCAGCACGGCGGTGCCGGCCGCGGCGATATCCGGGAGTTTGGTCAGGATCTCGTCCACCACCAACGGCGCCAATCCCAGGGACAGCTCATCGATCATGATCAGGCTGGGTCGGCTCATCAGACCGCGGGCGATCGCGCACATCTGCTGCTCACCGCCGGACAACGTGCCGGCCACCTGGTCCAGGCGTCGCGCCAATGGGGGAAACAGCCCGAGCACCCGGTCGATGTCGGCGCTGCGACTGGCCCACCCGCCCAGCCGGAGGTTGTCCCGTACCGACAGCCCGGCGAACAGCCGCCGTCCCTCGGGAACGAGCACCAGTCCCCGCCGGACCACCGATTCCACCGGCTGCCCGGTGATGTCCTGGCCGGCGAACCGGATCCGGCCACCGGTTGTGGTGATCAACCCGCAGATCGCGCGCAGCAGCGTGGTCTTGCCGGCGCCGTTCGAGCCGACCAGTGCGACAATCTCGTTGTCAGCCACCGCCACGTCAACGCCGTGCAGCGCCTGTACCCGCCCGTAGCCGGCGGTCAACCCGGCGACGTCCAGCAGCCTCACTGCTCGCCTTCTCGCTGGCCGTAGCGGGTACCGAGGTAGGCCGCAACGACCCGCGGGTCGGACAGCACCTCGTGCGGGCGGCCGCGAGTCAGCACCTCGCCGTGGTGCAGCACGCAGATCTCGTCACTGATCGCCTTGATTGCCTTGATGACATGCTCCACCGCCAGCACGGTGACGCCCTCGTCGCGCAGCGCCCGGATCAGCGCGACCATGGCCTCGATCTCCGCGGCACGCAGCCCGGCCATCACCTCGTCGAGCAGCAGCAACCGTGGGCGGGCAGCCAGCGCCCGGGCGAGCTCCAGGCGGCGCGCGTCGCCGATGGGGAGCTCGGCCGGGTTCCGCTGCGCCAGATCCGCCAGGTCCAGCCGGTCGAGTACACCGTCGGCCAGCTCGAACGCCGCCCGCCTCGTGGCTTTGCGGATGTCGCCGTACATCGCGGAGATCGCGACGTTCTCCCGCACCGTCATTCCACGGAACGGCTTGACGATCTGAAACGTGCGGGCCACCCCGGCGTGCGCGATCCGCCACGGGGCCGCGCCGGTCAGGTCAGTCCCGTCGATCAGGACGGTGCCGGCGGTCGGCCGCAGGTGGCCGGTGATCAGATTGATCAAGGTGGACTTGCCGGCGCCATTCGGACCGATCACACCTAGGACGGTGCCGGATTGGACCGACAGCGACACTCCCGACAGTGCCGGCAGCGCCCCGAACCGCCGAGTCAGGCCCCGGGTTTCCAGGATGGGGGCTTCCAGCAGGGGCGTCACAGCCGGTAGGCCCGGATCGTGTCGAGTAGCGTGAGCCGGCGCTGCGCCACCGCGGTCCGAGCGACGGTGACCAGCCCAGCCGGGAACAGCAGCACCACGAGCACGATCACCGCACCGAGCACCAGGATGTGTTCTTGTGGGTAGTTCTGCCGCAAGTGCTCCGAGACGAACTGCAGGCCGACCGCGCCGACCAGCGGCCCGAGCACCGTACCGGCGCCACCGATCACCACCATCACGATCATGGTGACCGTGATGTCCACGTCGAACAGCCGTTGCGGGTAGATGGTGACCTGCTGGAAGGCATACGCCGAGCCGACCAGCCCGGTGATCCCGGCCGAGATGGCCAGCGCCAGCACCTTGGCGCGGGTGGTGTTCACCCCAGCCGACGCGGCGGCGTCCTCGTCCTGGTTGATCGCCCGCAGCCCGTACCCGAAGCGGCTGTGCGCGATCAGCGCCGCCACCGCCACGGCCAGCACAGCCAGCGCCAGAAATAGCAGGTAGAAACCGTCATTACCGAGCCAGAGGGTGCCTCTGCCGGCCACTGTCGGCACCGTGATCCCGGCACCGCCGCCGGTTAATGGACCCAGATTGGTGACCACCTCCCGCATCCCCTCGGCCACCCCGAGCGTGGCGATGGCGAAGTAGTGACCCCGCAGCCGCAGCAACGGCAGCCCGATCAGCGCCGCGAACGCCGCGCATCCGAGCGCGGAGACCGGCAAGGCCAGCCAGAACGACCAGTTCACGTGTTCCATCAGGACAGCGGTGGTGTAGCCGCCGATCCCGAAGAACGCGACCTGCCCGAAGCACGCGTAGCCGGTGAGCCCGCCGATGATGTTCCACGCCTGGGCCAGCGCGACGAACATCAGCACCGTGGTGACGACCCGCACCTGGCCGGTGTAGAGCTGGCTGGGCGCCACGATCATCCCTGCCACCACAGCCGCGCCGAGCAGCCAGCCCAGGGCGCGGCTCACGTGGCCTCCACCCGGGTGGCGTAGAACGCCCGACCGGCCAAACCGGTGGGCCGCACGATGAGCACGCCGACCAGCACGGCGAACGCGACCGCGTTCACCCAGGTGCCGGGTAGGTACTGGCCGGCCCAGGCCTGCACCATCCCGAGGACCAGCCCGCCCAGCAGCGCGCCGTACATGTTGCCCAACCCACCGAGCACCGAGATGACGAAGCTGAGCAGGGTGAATCGGGCCGCATCCGGAGGGCTGAACGTGCCGACCAAGCCGACCATGGCGCCGGCCGCACCGGCCAGAGCCGCGGCGATACCGGCGGTCAACGCGTAGACGTGCCGGGCGTTGATTCCCATCAGCCGGGCGGCGGTCCGGTCCATCCCGGTGGCCAGGATCGCGATGCCGGACCGGCTGCGCTGGGCGAACACCACCAGCGCCGCGGTGGCCGCCACGGCCAGACCGAACGCGAGCAGCCGCCCGTAGGGCACCCGCACGTCACCGATCCCGAAGGACTCGGAGGCGTAGGACGTCGGGATCGAGCGGTAATCGGCGGTGAAGAGCACTGCCATGCCCTGCACCAGCACCAACTGCAGTCCGAAGGTGAGCAGCAGGGTCAGGAAGATCGGCGCGTTGACGATCTGGTTGACCAGCAGCCGTTGCACGGCGTACCCGACGACGAACATCACCATACCGCCGGCCACCGCACCGAGCAGCGGATCCAGCCCCCAGGCGGTGTGTAGCTCCCACGCTGTGTAGGCGCCGAGCAGGACGTAAGCACCGTGGGACAGGTTGATGATGTTCATCACGCCCCACACCAGCGAGAACCCGACCGCGATCATCGCGAGCAGACCGCCCTGCAGCAACCCGTAGGTCGTGGCCTGCCAGAACGAGGTCACCGTTCGATGAAACGGGTAAGAACGTTCATCGAGTCACTTCCTCGCGGAGGCGACGTTGAGTCTTGATCGACTCTTCCCGTGGCGGTGCGACTGCCGGTCGTGCGAGCATGACCGGTCTGACATCGCTTCCATCGGGCAGCTCCCGACGCAACTCGCCGGTGCCGGCCGCCAGAGCGACCAGGTTCCGTGCGGCGTTGTGGTCCCGGTCCAGGACCAGGCCACACGCCATGCACACGTACGTCCGCTGGGACAGGGCCAGCTTGGCTTTCGCTGTACCGCATCCCGAGCAGGTCTTCGAACTGGCCTCCTTGCTGTTGTCCGACCACCACGGCGCCACGTCAGGCTTGGCGGCGTTCCACGCCAGCCGCAGCCCGTAGGCCGACGTGTTGATCCACGGTGTGAGCTGGTCGCCGGTCAGGCCGTAGGTCTGCTCGGCGCCACGCTGCGCCCAGTTCGCCCGTACGCGGGCCAGGCACCAGTTGTAGGCGACGCGCTGCGCACCGCAATGCGAGCGGAACGCTTGCTCCTGCGCAGGAGTCGGGTCGAGCGCGTACAGGTAGACGCGGATCACGACGGGTCTCCGGGCGCGGTGTCGGGCTCGTTCTCGATCGCGACGACGGCCGCCGCCGCCCGCCGGGAGGCGGAACGGCGGCCATACAGGCGGGCGCACATCGAGGTCAAGACCTCGGTGAGGTCGCGGACCAGGTCGTCGGGCAGCTCCGCGTCGTCGAGCACGACCACGGTCCGGCCGTGCGCGGACAGGGCGGCTTCCAGGTACTCGACACCGAACCGGGCCAGCCGGTCGCGGTGCTCCACTACGATCGTGGACACCTTCGGGTCGCCGAGCAGCTCGCGCAGCTTGGTGCGGCGCCCGTTGCGCCCGGACCCGATCTCAGTGACGGTGCGGTCGATGCGGATGCCGCGCTCCGAGCACATCGTCAGCACCCGCCCTGCTTGTCGTTCCAGGTCGGCCTTCTGGTCGTGCGAGCTGACCCGGCAGTACGCCGCCACTACGCCCGACTCCACGACCGGCGGGTCGACCAGGATCGTGCCGCTCGGAAGTTGCTGCGCGGGCACCGGGAGCGTTCCGGCGTGGAACCAGTTCAACGCGGCGCGGTACGAAACACCGTTCTCCTTGGCCCATGCACTCAGCTTCACACCCACAGTATCGCACAGAACAGCGCGTTGTTACACGTTTCTCGGGAACAGTTCACGACCCTCGGGTGCCCGGCCAGGTCAGCGGACCGGCCGCCTGGTCCTTGGGCCAGACGGTGACCAGCTTGCCGCTCTGGATCTGGACAACCGACATCGTCTTGGTGACGTTCTCGCCCTTGTCGTTGAACGTCAGTGGACCGAAGAACGACTGCTCATCCAGCCCGGCCAGGGCATCGCGCACTGGGTCCGGATCAGTCGAGCCGGCCTTGCGCACGGCGAACACCATGGCCAGGCAGGCCGCGGTCGCCTCGGCGTTGTGGTACTCCGGTGGCTGGCCGAACTTGGCTTGGAAGCCGTTGCGGTAATCGGTCGCAGTACCGAAAAAAGCCTCCGAGCCCTTGACCTCTGGCACCCACTGGCTGGAGCTGAGCACGCCGTTTGCCTTGACACCCAGCGTCGCGGCGAAGTCCGGGGTCGGTGGTGCGACCGTCTCGGCAAAGCCGCCGGTTGGCGTCACACCCAGCTCGGCGGCCTGCTTGATGATCGCGATCCCTTCGGCCAGATGCACCGAGCCGACGATCACATCCGGCTTGCTCGGCTTGACTTTCGTCAGCGCGCCGGAGACGTCGGTAGCGCCGGCGGGAAACTGCTGGCCTGGCACTACGGTGAAGCCCACCCTCCTGGCCTGCGCCTCCCCGGCAGCGGCGGCCGTCTTGGAGAAGCCGTCATCGGCGGACAGGAAGACGATGCTGGCCGGCTTGGGCGAGGCCAGCTCGTTGATCGCATTGACGATCGACGCCGCGTACACCGACGCCGGTGACAACACCGCGAAGGTGCGCCGGTACCCCTTGGTGAACAGCTTGTCGTCAGCTCCGGAACTGTCCACCATCACCTGGCCGTTGCGCTCAACGACCGCCATAGCCGCGCCGGTGGTGGCCGAACCGTACGGACCGAGGATCAGCTTGTAGCCCTTGTCGTTGAACTGATCAACCAACTGGCCGGCGGTGTCGGGCTGGGACTGGTCGTCCTGGTAGTCGATGTGCAGCTGCAGGGTCCGACCGCCGACGGTGACCCCGCCCTTGGCGTTGACCGTGCTGGCGCAGTAGTCGTAGCCCTGCTGGGTCAGTTTGCCTTCCTTCTCCAGCGCGCCACTGAGCGACATCGACGCACCGAGATTGAGGGTGTCGCCGGTCGCGTTCTGATTCTGCGCGCCTTTCGAGCCGCAGCCGGCGAGCACCAGCGCGAGCGCGGCGCCGACCGCCAGGGCCTCGACTCGCCGCACCCGACCAGCCCGTGTCGCCATCGCGCGTCCGCCCCCGAGCTGAAGTTAAGGTGCGCCCAGCCCCGGGTTATGACGCGGCTGCGCTGACCAAGCCTGCCAATGCGCCGGCTCCGGCGGTGACCACCGCGGGGACCGTGGAGTATGAGTCTGCCGACGCGGCCACCAGCACCACAACCACGTAACGCAAATCCGTCTCGGTGACCTTCAAACAAGCTTGCGCTGCAGATGCTCACCCGCCAGGCTGCCCCGCAGGTCGCGCCGCACCACGTCCGGGTCAACGCCATCGCCCCGGACGCGGTGCTCACCGACCGGCTCACCCAGATGCCCGCCCACGTGCGGGACGGCGTCGCCGCACAGCATCCCCTAGGTCGCCTCGGCGACCCCGCCGATATCGCAGCCGCCGCACTGTTCCTGCTCAGCGATGCCTCGTCGTGGATCACCGCCATCACCCTCGATGCCAGCGGTGGCCACGTCTCCCTCTGAATACCTCCCCGGCTAGCCTGAACTTACTCGATGCTCCGGCGTACACAAAGAGAGGCATTCAATGGCATCGCATTTTTTCCTCTGCATTCATGGTAAGTTGGTCATCGTTGCTTACGAGCCGGATGGGGACTCGGTGCGTTTCATCGCCGATGACGCCACGCACTATCAGGCGCTGACGCGCGCCGACCGGATCCGCCCGTCCAAGCGAGACGGTAGCGTTCAGCTTCGCTTTGAAGGCGTGGACGCCCCTGAGCTGCACTATGGCTCCGACGCGCAGCCTCTCGGAGACACGGCGAGAGATGCGCTACTCGGCTGGATCGGCTTCACGGCCATCGAGTTCGACAAGCGCCAGCCGACCAAGGTCACGACCGCGGAACCGGTCACCGTTCGAGCCGCCATCCTGGCGCAGATGGTGGAGGTCAATGGCCGGCCAGTCGCGTATGTGCTCGTCGAGACCGCCGACGCGCTGCCGGCGGACGGCGCCTGGGTCAATGTCGACCAGGCTCTGCTCGAACGCACCCTCAACGTGCGCCTCCTCTCGGAAGGGCAGGCGTACTATACGGTGTATACATCCGCTCCCATGAGCCACCGTAGTCATCTGCGGTCCGTTGCCGACAAAGCACGCACAAGCGGGATGGGAGTCTGGGGGCGAGACACCACCCCCGACTGGGTGCTGGCCGATCAGGCCTCCATCGGAACCAACGGTCAGCTCATCCTGCCGAAGCTTTTCCGGCGGTGCACGGACTACCTCAAAGCGGTGGACAAGGGATTCATCGGCAACCTCGGTGACTGGTTGATCAGCTCAGCCACGTCCTCCCGGGACGAGAACGATCGGGTGCTGATCCGCGACACTACCGAGGTCCATCTCAGCGACCTGATCCAACAACGCAACCAGCACATCGCATTCCAAGCCGACCTCCTCGACCTCACCTTCGTGGAGAAATAAGGGACGTCAGCGGTAGTCGGGGTTCTCGAAGTCGAACCGGCACCCGGCGTCCCATTCCGATCTCTGGTTGCCGTGCGCGGGGATGCCGCCGGCGTTTTTGAGCATCCGGGCGAGGTGCATCAGATTCCAGGTCATGAACGTGGTGTTCCGGTTGGTGAACTCGTTGTCCGGTCCGCCCGATCCAGGGTCGAGGTAGGACGGACCCGGTCCGGCCTCGCCGATCCAGCCCGCGTCGGCTTGCGGCGGGATGGTGTATCCCAGGTGTTGCATGCTGTAGAGCACGTTCATGGCGCAGTGCTTGACGCCGTCCTCGTTGCCGGTGATCAGGCAGCCGGCCACCCGGCCGTAGTAGACGTACTGGCCGGCGTCATTGAGCAGGTGCGAGCAGGCGTAGAGCCGTTCGATGATCTGCTTGGTCACGGAACTGTTGTCCCCCAGCCAGATCGGTCCGGCGATCACCAGGATGTCGGCGGCCAGAACCTTCTGGTAGATCTCGGGCCATGCGTCGGTTGCCCAGCCGTGCTCGGTCATGTCGGGCCACACTCCGATGGCAATGTCGTGGTCGATCGCCCGCAACACCTCGACCTGCACGCCGTGCTTCTCCATGATCCGGGTGCTCACCTCGATCAGCCCCGCGGTGTTGCTGCGCGCGGGCGAGCGCTTCAGCGTGCAGTTGATGAACAACGCTTTCAGGTCGTCGTAGCGCAGCTCAGTCATCGCGTTCTCCTCGGTAGGGGTGTGGAATGCGCTACAGGAGTTCGGCGTCCTGTTCGACGCACAACAATGCGGGGGCCGTCCGAGGCGAATAGTGTGCTCATCGCGTCGTCGAGCTCGTCGCGGCTGGTCGCCCGGATTCCGGTGGCTCCACACAGCCGTGCGTAGCCGGCCCAGTCCGGGTTGTGCAATGAGGTGTGCCACACCGGATAATCCTCGGCGAGCTGCTCCTTGCTTATCTTGCCCAGCGCGTGGTTGTTCAGCAGCACGTGCTTGATCGGGATGCCGTATTTCACCGCGGTGGTGAGCTCGGTGGCGTACTGGCCGAAGCCACCGTCGCCGGTGACGGCGACGATGGGCCGATCGGGCGCCGCCGCCCAGGCTCCCATTGCGGCGGGGTAACCAAAGCCGATGGAACCGAGGTAGCCGGACATGAGTACCGGTTGGCCCTTGGACTCCAGGTACCGGTCCAGCGAGTAGGCGTGATTGCCGACGTCCACGGTGACCACGGCGTCCGCCGGCAGATGCTCCGACAGGGCGTGGAACACCGCGGCGGCACCGACACCCCGCCCGCGGTCATCCGCGGCGCGGCGGGCTTTCTCCGCTCGCCAGACCGCGCAGCGTTCGGCCACGTCCAGCCGCTGGTCGGTGGCTTTCACCTCGCCCAGGGCGTCGGTCAGTGCGGTCATGGTGATCGCCGCGTCGCCCAGCACGTCTGCGCTGACGGCGTCGAAGCGCCGATCGCGGCGTGGTCGTCGTCGATCTGCACGATCGGTTTGTACGGCGCGATACCGGTGTGGTTCGAAAACGACACCCCGATGACGATCAGCAGATCCGATTCGTTCATCAGCCGGCTCGCCGTCCCTTGGCCTTGAAGGTGGTCAGCACCGGCGCGGTCAACCGCTCGGCCAGCAGGCGCACTTCACCCGCCGCGCTGTGCCAGCCGTTCTGCGACACGCCACGCCTCCCTTCGTGAACACGCGAGGTGTTCACGAACGTCAGTGCCGATTCAGCTCAGATCGTTACACGAGCTCGATCATGACACCAGGTCCGCTGGGGCGGGGCCGCCCAGGCTGGCAAGATCGTGGAAGTGACGGTCGATCCGCGACGAGCTGCAGTCCTGGCTCTGCACTGGCAGGTCAACGTGATCAAGCCGGAGGGATTCTTCGGTTCATTGCTGAGCGAGCCAGTAGCGCGCAGTGGTGTAGTGCAGCGCGCGGCTCGATTTCACGAGTCGGTTCGAGCGGCCGGTGTGCCGGTAATTTTCACCCGGTTCACCGTGCCCGTCGGCGAAGGCGGGCTGGTCCGGAACACCGAATTCATGAAGGCGGTGGGCGATGCTCAGGAAGCCTTCCGGCCGGACGCCGCGGGCGACCTGGCTCTGACGACGGCGGGCTGCCTGACCGCCGAGCAAGCGCTCACCCTGCTCCGCTG
This sequence comes from Pseudonocardiales bacterium, assembly GCA_003244245.1. GTDB lineage: Bacteria > Actinomycetota > Actinomycetes > Mycobacteriales > Pseudonocardiaceae. Next base: position 35,895 of record QHBY01000571.1, on the reverse strand, counting down.
CCCGTCAAGCGACGTCGTAGCGTCGTGAACTCGACCGACCGACGTCCCGCCTGGGGGCGAAAGCGTCCGTATTGTCGAGTTCACGGCCATCCCCGGGGTGCGGTTGGTGGCTATTCCTCGGTGCTGACCCGGGCGGAGCCGCCGTTGTCGGCGGCGATGGTGACCGACGATATGAGGTTGCGCCCGGTTGCTGGCTGGCCGTTGGTGGATGGCGGCCGGGACGCAGTGTGCCGGCGCAGCAACCATCACTGGGGCAGGTCCGGACCGCATCAGCAGCGCTCCCAGCGCGGTCAAGGCGCACAGTACGGCGAAGATCAGAAACAGGTTGTCGATCGCCCCGACGAACGCCCGTAGGCCGGCCTGCTGGTAGGTGGCGTACAGATCCGCTCCTGGCGGAGCAGCCGGACCGAGATCCGGAGTGGGGGTACTCGCGGGCATCAGAGCGGCGCGTCCAGCCATCAGTTGCGCCTGTTGGGTGGTCAGGATCGCGGTGCATACGGCCACCCCGAACGCACCTGCTGTGCGCTGCACGACGTTGTTGAACGCGCTGGCTGTGTTGGCGTGCCAAGCGGGGATGACCGCGAGACCCGAGCTGAACAGCGGCATCATGGCGATCCCTAGACCGGCGTACTGCAGCATCAACAACCACATGATCTGATAGCGGGAAGTGTCCAGGGTGATCGTGTGCAGCAGGTAGTTGCCGGCGGCCGCGATTATCAAGCCGACGGTCGTCGGCCAGCGCGGTCCGATACGGTCATAGACCAGTCCGCTGATGGGCATCAATGCCCCCATCACCAACGCCGGCGGCAGCAGGATGATGGAGGTCGGCGCCGTCGCGATCAGCAGCTTCGACACCTACCTTGTGCACGGCCTGCCCCAGATCAAGCAGCGCGCGGGGCTGGCGTAGCCGGGGTGGAGGTCCCGTCGATCACCGCCCCCATGGCAGTCGGAGACTGTGACGACTATCGGACGCCGTTTCTTGACGGGCGAGGCCCCGCCCCGAGTTCGTTGAGGTCTGGTCCTCTTTCGTGTACGGACCCGAATCAACGAAGCGGCGAACTTGTGGTACGTGACGGCTGGCCAGCAGCGCCAGATTGCGGGCCACCAGGTGTAACAATGTCGGCGGCTCCATGGTGCGCAGAGCCTTGCTGGTGGCGGCAATGTTATGGAGCGCAACCGCTCGGCGGCCGGTAGAGTAGCGGTCCAGTTCAGATCTTGGCTTACCGCGGATCAATATGTCACCCAAGCGCAGGGCGATATCGTGGGCGTCGGCCACGCCGGAGTTCATGCCGCGCCCGCCGAACGGACTCATGAGGTGGGCGGCATCGCCAGCCAGGAACACCCTGCCGGCACGGAACCTCTCGGCCACCAGGTTGTGGAAGCGGTAAAGGCTGGTCCACACGATTTCGTACGGTTCGGCGCCGATGACCGCCCGGATACGTCCGTCCAACTTGCCACTGGCCTGCTCGTCTTCCAGGTCCACATACGGACCCACTTGCCAATCGATCCTCCACACATCACGTGGCTGTGGCATGATCAGAATCTGTCGACCCCGGTTCGAGGACGGATCGTAGTAAAATCGTCGCTCGCGAGGAAACGGCAACGTCGCTTTGATGTCGGCGATCAAAAAAAGGTTGATCGAGCTCTGTCCTTCGAGTCTGATGCCCAACTGCCTGCGGACCGTCGAATGTGCCCCGTCGCAACCGATGACGTATGGCGCCTGCACCACTTTCCCCTTGTCGCTCACAATCGTGACTGAGTGGGCAGTCTGGGTGATGCGGGCCACTGTGAAGTCGAAACGGAGAGTAATATATTCAGGGTAGAGCCTCCTGGCGGCGTCAAGAAGCAGTCGATCGGTGTCGGTCTGCGGCAGGTTCACAAATGGCGGCGCGACATCCTCTGCTGCTTCGGCGTATGACTCGCTGAACATGAGTTTGTCACGGAAGTATGTTCTCTTGATATTCCAGGTGATTCCGGCAGCCCTGATTGCGCGGCCTATGCCCGGCGCCGCCCAGTCGAAGATCTCGATCGAGCGACGCTGGATGACTACTGCTTTGGAGCCTTCGGCCGAGATGCTGTCCTGAGACTCTAATACGACACATGGTATGCCCTGTCTGGCCAACGATAGCGCCGCGGTCAACCCCACCGGCCCTGCGCCAACTACGACGATTGGCTGGCCGGCCAGCTCGGCTATGTCTTTTTTCGCGCATTGCATGGACTTACGCCTTGCTCGAACTGTCAGCTTGCGGAAAATGCTCGGTTACCGTCATCAGGGGCAGAGCCTGAGAGATGATCTGGTAAGTGCGGAAGAACTGCCACGTACTGTCCAGGTAATCCGTTGACTGGTCCGTGGGCGTGCAATCACCCCAGTCCTCCAGCATGCGATGCGTCTCAACTGCCTCACTGCGTAACAACAAGCCAATAGGCTTGGTGCCATTTTCCAGCTCATGTCGGATCGACCTGCTCAGCCGGCTGAGCACTATCGTCGATGCTGCATACGCCACCGACTGACCGCTCTCGGCCGCCTTCAGCAAAGTGCGGCGCACCAGTAGCTGACCACCCGACTCCAGCCGCAGACGCATATCCGATTCCCGAAGCGTCTGACTCGACTGCCAAAGCAGCTCCACATCGATTCGTTCTCCGTACAGCGCGGAGAGCAGCAGTGTAAGGGTGCCGTCGGTCGCCATCAATGCCCGTTCCACTGGACTTAGACGCTGCCATAACTGACGTTTGGTCACCGAGTCCGGGCTGTCGTCATTCGGAACGATCAAGAAAGTGGCCGCTGATCCACAGTGGCCGGCACGCGCAGAGATCGCGCCTTCCTTGGTCCACTCACACATCACCGCCACACCTTGCCTCTCTCGTGGACACACCAAGCGTGTCCACGAACCTCCGTGCAGACTGAGGATCAGGTCGTCACAGGAGAAGAGCGCAGCCTGGCCGCGGTGATACGGAAACACCGCAGCTCCTCACCCCGCTCAGCGGGAGTACCGGTGCTTGACGCCGGGTGGGAGGTTAGGGGCCGCTGGCCGCGTGCAGGCTCGGTGATCCACACCGCGACCGGTGGCCGCGCCAGGCCGACGGTGACGCGGCCCGCAATTGATCAGGTATTCCGCGGACGAGCGTCCACCCCGACGTCGGCCTGCCGGTGGGCCTGCTGGCCTGGGCTGCCGTTGCCGTTGGTGTGGCCCGAGGGCACCAGGTGGTGTTCGGCGGCGACCTCACCGTTGGCGGATGCCGGCCCTGGGGTGGCCTGCTGTGGCGTGGTGAAGCCAGCCGGAGTCGCGAGGGCGGGTCCGGACCGCAGCAGCACCAGCGCCCCCACCGCAGCCAGCGCGCTCAGAGCGGAGGCGATCAGGAACAGGTCGTCGATCGCGCCGACGAACACCTGCAACCGCGTCAGCTGGTAGGTGGCGTACACGCCAGCCCCCGGCGGGGCGGTCGGACCGAGGTCTGGAGTGAGCAGATTCGCGGGCATCAGTGCGGCGCGTCCGGCCATCTGCTGGGCTTGCTGGGTGGTCAGGATCGCGGTGAGCACGGCCAACCCGAGCGCACCCGAGACTCGCTGCACGACGTTGTTGAACGCGCTGGCCGCATTGACCTGGGTCATCGGGATGACGGCGATGCCGCCGGTGAAGATCGGCATCATCGCCATCCCCAGACCGGCACCTTGGATCACCAGCAACCACATGACGTGCCCACGGGAGCTGTCGAGGGTAAGCGTGTGCAGCTGGTAGGTACCGATCGCGACGATCGCCAGGCCGACCGCGGCCGGCCAGCGGGGCCCGATGCGGTCATAGATCCGCCCGGCGATCGGCATCAAGAACCCCATCACCAGCGCCTGGGGCAGCAGGGTGAGCCCGGCGTCGAATGCCCCCAGGCCCTGGGCCTGCTGCAGGAACAACGGGATGTAGAACAGCACCCCGAACATCACCACCATCAGCACCGCGATCAACAGCAGCGTGTAGGTGAACGCTCGGTGGCGGAAAATGCGGATATCCAGCAACGGATCGGCGACCTGCAGCTCGATTACCACGAACAACGCCAGGCTCAGCACGCTGTAGATGATCAAACCCAGGACCCGGTAGGAGTACCACCCCCACGACTCACCCTCTGACAACGCCAACAGCACCGCGAACAAGCCACTGGCGATGGTGACGAAACCCAGCACGTCGAAGCGCCGGCCGGCCACCGTCGGGAATCGTGGCAACACCAGCGCCGCGGCCACCGCACCCAGGATCCCGACCGGCACGTTGATGTAGAAGATCAGCCGCCAGTCCACGTACTCGACGAGATAGCCGCCCAACGTCGGGCCGACCGCCGGGGCGAACACGATGCCCAGGCCGTACAGGCCCATCGCGGCACCGAGCTTCTCCCGCGGCACGATCCGATACAGGATCGACAGCGTGATCACCGGCAGGATTCCGCCAGGGATCGCCTGGACGATCCGGAAGATCACCAGGCTGTTCAGATCCCAGGCCAGCCCGCACAGCGCCGAGCCGGCGGCGAACGCCAGCAGCGCCAGGTTGTAGACCCGGCTGAGCCCGAAGCGATCCCCCAACCACGCGGTGACGGGCACCACCACTCCCAACGCCAACGTGTACCCGGTGACCACCCACTGCACATCGTCGGTGGTCGCCCCGAAGTCGTTCTGAATGGTGGGGATGGCCACATTGACGATGCTGATGTCCAGGACCGACATGAACATCCCGGCGACGAGCACCGCCAGTGGCAGTCCCCAGCCGCCCGAAGAGGACGTGTTGCGAGCTCCCACACCGACCGGCGCAGCGGCGGCCCCGTTGGGGCTCGGAGCCGAGTTCACTACCGCAGGGCGAGTCATGACACTACTGTGCCATCGGAACGCCACGTGCTCTAGCCTGTTCTCCCGCTACGTGACATTCTGTGATCCCTAGTGCACGAGGAGGTGCCGACGTTGAGCATCGTCAGCGAGACCTGCGAGTCCGCGAACGTCGCGATTGATCACCGCAAGGGCCCGCGACGCCGCGGTGACGCGCTCTACGCCGCGATCTTCGAAGCCACCCTTGCTGAGCTGACCGCGGTCGGCTACGCCGAACTGAAGATGGAACACGTGGCCAACCGAGCCCGGGCGAGCAAGGGATCTCTGTATAGGCGCTGGTCCAGCCGCGCCGAGTTGGTCGCCGACGCCGTCCACCACACCCTTCCCGGCTGCGGCGAGGCACCGGACACCGGCAGCGTGCGCGAGGACATCCTCGGCGGCCTGCGTGGATTCGCCAAACTGCTCAACGGCCCCTCCGGCGAAGCGGTCCGTGGCCTGATGGCCGAGACCATCCGGGACCCCGACCTCATGGAAGTCGTCCGGACCCGTTTCGTCGAACCCGGCATCAACGTCTTTCTCGATGTGCTGCGGCGCGGTGCCGTACGCGGCGAGGTCCGTCCCAGCGCACTGACAACCCGCATCGCGAGCGTGGGTCCTGAACTACTACGCCAGCATTTCCTGGCGCACCGCTCACCGGTTCCCGACCAGGTGCTGGTCGAGATCGTCGACGAGGTGATCATGCCCCTGGTCCGTGTGTGAGTTGAATAACTCCGTCGCGCTGGCGGCCCCCCAAATTAGGGTACGGCACGTAGCCTATGAGTGAGGCTCCCCCACATCGACGGAAGGTGTGCGCATGGAAGGCCCGGTATCGGCGCCCCCCGCACAGACCGATCAGGCGCCCGGCAACGGCGCCGCGGCGACTCCACCGCCCCGGCGCAAGCTCAAGCGCTCCACTCGTATCGGCCTGATCATCATCCTGATCCTGGCGCTGGTGGCCGCCGCCGGCTTCGCCACCAGTTACTTCCTCAATACCCGCAACTACGTCAGCACCGACAACGCCCAGATCGACGGCAACAAGATCAGCATCAACGCTCCCACGACCGGCACCCTCACCGACTGGCGCATCAATCAGGGCGCCGCCGTACACGAAGACGAGGTCGTCGGTCGCGTGAAGATCCCGGAGGGGTTCGCCCAACCCCTCATGAGCATCAAGGCCCCGGCCGATGGCACCGTGGCAGTCGACAATGGTGTGCCTGGCACGTTCGTGACCGCCGGCACGCCGCTCGCTGTCGCCTATAACCTGAACAACATCTTCGTCACAGCCCGTGTCGACGAGACTGACATCAACGCGGTCCATGTCGGTCAGCCGGTCGACATAGCCGTCGACGCCTACCCCAATACCCCGCTCACCGGCCGCGTCCGGGAGATCCAAGGGGGAGCCGCAGCGGTGTTCTCGCTGTTCCCGCAGAGCAACAGCGGCGGCAACTTCCAGAAGGTCACCCAGGTCATCCCGGTCAAGATCGGGTTCGATAGCGTCAATAATGTCGACCTCGTGCCCGGCATGAACGTCACCGTGCACATCCACAGACAACCTGCCGCAGGGCGCTGATCGGCATCGCCCGCAGCCGCGGCCCGAAGGGAAGCGTCTGGCGCCCGGTGTAGAGCACGAGCCCGACGATGTAGTCGCCGCCGCCCATTCGAGCAGCGCGCCACACTGGGAGGGTGCGCTTGACCGGAGATCGGGTCGCAGTGCTAGCCGCGACGCTGGTGTGGCTTCCCATGCTTGGGTTCCCGGTGGCCTACGCGGTGAGCGGGGCGTGGCGGGAGCCCAGCTCGGAGTGGCGCTGGCCGCGCTCGTCGTGCTGGTCGGGGTCTACCTGCGGGCTACGCTGCGCGCTGCCCGGGACGGGGCACCGCGGCCGGCGCCGTTCTCGCTGGCGGTGGTGGCCGCGGTCGCGGTAGCGCTGCCGCTTGCGGTGGGTACGGCGTGGTTCGGCGGGACGGTGTTCCTGGCGGCGTTGTTGGGCCTGAGCCTGCCCGCGCGCCACGCGCTGTGGTGCGGCCGCGGTCTGCGCGGCTGCTCACCTGCGCTGCGCTCGCGTTGCAGTTGGTGGCCTTCGGGAACTACTGGGTTTCGTGCTGTTCGCCGTGGCGTTCCTCCTGCTGGCATCGCCCACCCGTCGGCCATGGCCGTGAGCTCGACGGGACGGACGTTTCCGTCGAGCAGAATGTCGGTATGGTCGAGTTCACGACGCCGACCACCACCTGACACGGACGTCGCGCGCCTGGAACTCGGAGCATTGATCGGATGCGCTGTGATTGTGGCGGTGTCCGGGTTCGCGCAATGGGCCGGCTTCGCAGCGGCGACACCGTGGCACGCCGGCAGCTCGACGTTGCTCATCGGGCTGGCCGCTGTGCACGCGACCAGCCGGTGGTGGCGAACGCAGCGCCAGCGGACTCGTTACCCAAACAGTCACCAACTGCACACCCTTCGTCATTGACGACGTCCATGCCGTCACCCTTTCGTGTGGTGCGAGCCACGACCGGGTATCAGTGCGGCGTCGCGAAACATCTATCTCACGTAAGCAACACACGCTGGCCGGACATCGCCAGCAGCGGGACCGATCTCAGGACTTCTTGGGGAAAGAGAAGGTCCCAGGGAAAGGAATGAAGGGGCGGAAATGAAGGTCACGGAAATTTTCACACTCGGCCACGGTCACGACGACGACGACCGCCGTCACCGCGGCTGGGAGGACCACGACTGGGAACACCACGACTGGCGCCGACACTGGCGCCGACACTGGGACCGCCGGAATGATTGCTGGTCCTGGAACTGAAGCCGGTAACACCGGTAGGTAAACCCGAATATCCGGGCATAGCCGTGGGCGGTGGCTCGCACTGCCGTTAAATGCGGTGGGGCCACCGCCCACTCCACGAGTCCGGTATGCTCACGCAGGTGCTCTTGTCCCGCATTGCGGACCTGCCACACGCGCTACGCGATAGCGACCAGTTCGCGCAGCGCCTCGATAGCCGCCGGCCGGCGGTGTTCCTCGACTACGACGGAACGCTGACGCCGATCGTGGACCGGCCACAGGACGCCGTCATCTCCGACAGCATGCGCGAGGCGGTACGTAGGCTCACCGAGCGCGCCACGGTCTGCGTGGTCAGCGGTCGGGATCGGCCCATCATCGACGAGTGGATGGGAATCGACGGCCTGGTGGTGGCGGGCAGCCATGGTTTCGACATCGGCGGGCACCGCGACGGTACGGTCCGCCACGATGCGGTCACCGGTTTCGAGGACCTGCTGTCCACCGTCACCCACCGGCTGAACACCGAAATCGGTCCTATCGAGGGCGCGGTGATCGAGCCGAAGCGGTTCTCGGTCGCGATTCACTACCGGCTGGTGGCCCCGAAGCAACGGCCCTTGGTCACGGCGGTCGTGGACACGCTGCTGGCCGGATATCCCGACCAGCTCAAAGTCACCCCCGGGAAGATGGTCTACGAGATCCAGCCGAAGGTCGACTGGGACAAGGGCAAGGCCGTCCAGTACCTGCGCCAAGCCTTGGGAGTCGAGGGCGAAGAGTTCGTGTCGCTGTATCTCGGCGACGACATCACCGACGAGGACGCGTTTGCGGCCCTGAAGGAATCTGGTAACGGGCAAGGCATCGGCGTCGTCGTCGCCGACCTCGGCGACCCCGAACAGGCCGGTCGAACCACCGCCGCGGACTTCGTTCTGGAGTCGACCGGGGAAGTGCAGCGGTTTCTCGACGCACTGGCGCACGCCCGGCTGTGACATGGCAACCGTGACGGGGGAACCGTGCCGATGGGAACCCTGACCATCGGGGTGGACATCGGTGGCACGAAGGTCGCTGCCGGCGTCGTCGACGACCAAGGCACGATCGTCGCCACCGCGCATCGGGACACACCCGCCGAGGACGTGTCACGGATCGAGGACGCGATAGCCACTGCGGTGGGCGAACTCACCAGCAAGTACGACGTTGCGGCGGTCGGCATCGGGGCCGCCGGTTTCATTGACGCGCAGCGCGCCACGGTGATGTTCGCCCCGAATCTTGCGTGGCGCGACGAGCCGTTGCAGGCGACGCTTGCGCGCCGGTTGGCACTGCCCGTGGTCGTCGAGAACGACGCCAACGCGGCCGCCTGGGCGGAAGTCCGGTTCGGCGCCGGCCGCGGTGTGGACCACGTGGTGGCCGTGACCGTGGGAACCGGCATCGGGGGCGGCATCGTGTGCAACGGCCGGCTGCTGCGAGGACAGTTCGGCGCCGCAGCGGAGTTCGGCCATGTCACCGTCGTCCCGGACGGGCGACGCTGCGGATGCGGCCTGCGGGGGTGCTGGGAACAGTACGTCAGCGGTCGGGCGCTCATCCGGGAGGCCCAGGAGCTGGCCGGCCACTGCCCCGACCGAGCCGCGGAGCTGTTACGCCTGGCCGGCGGGCGGCCGGACAACGTCACCGGCGCGATGGTCACCCAGGCTGCGCACGCTGGTGATGCGGTGGCGTTGCAGTGCTTCGACGTGATCGGGATGTGGTTGGGCCGCGGGTTGGCCGGGCTGGCCGCGATCCTGGACCCCGGCCTGTTCATCATCGGTGGTGGCGTATCCGCGGCCGGTGAGATGCTGCGCGCACCCGCGGTGACCGCCTTCGCCGCGTCCTTGACCGGCCGCGGGTACCGTCCGCTCGCCGAGCTGCGGATGGCGCAACTGGGTCCCGAAGCCGGACTCATCGGTGCTGCGGACCTGGCCCGCGTCACCTCGTAGTCGACCCTCGTAGTCGACCCTCGTAGTCGACGCCGTCGGGCTCGGCGGGACATACTGGGTTGGCAGAGGCGCGCTCCCCCGCGCTCGACTGAGCATCCAAGTCGACCAGGGAGACGCGCGTGACGCTCGGGTGGATCGGCGCCCATGGCGGCGAGGGCATTACCGGCGGCCACACGGTGCGCGCCCAGGCGGTATGGATCGACCTCGACGTGGCGTTCCCCCTACCACCCGATCACCGCCGGCGGGTCGTCGCCGACGGCCTCGAACTCACCGGGCGAGTTCCCGGCATGCTCAAGCGCTGGGTTCGGGGCTCACGTGGCGAGTGGTACGGCGTGGTCTGGGCGCCTATCAGCGACGGCGCCGGAGATGTTCGGCTGACCCTCGACGACCAACTGGTCCCGGCGGCCGCGCTGCGCCCGCGTTTACCGCCCGTACTGGGCGGGTAATCCTCGGGTGAGGCATGCAGGTCGACCCGACCTTAATGGTGCGGCGAGGTCGACCGATGGCTTCGGAAGTCGCCGATGTCGATGGAAGGGAGCACATGAGCGAGCAACGTGGGGGACCGGCAGGGGTATCCAACCCGCAGGAACCATACACCCACTCGGGAGGCACTCAGGAGCCTGGCGCCGACATAGAGAAGCCTCCGTACGACGACCGCCAGTCGACCGGCAAGAGCCAGGACGAGCTAGTCGCGGAACGTGGCGGCCCGGGGAAATCAGAGGTCGGCCCCAGAACCGTTTCGAAGACCGAGAGAGAAGGTGTCGACGAGACTGACACCACTGCGGCGAGCCCCTTGGGTGTCGGAAAATCGATGGTCAATCAGGGAAACGAGCAGATGCTCAATAAGTCGGCCGCTGCGAAGAAGGCGGAACAGACCGATGTCGGAGTAGGTGGCGCTACCAAGAACATCGATTCGGAAAGCCCAGACATGCTCCCGGGCAACCAGGGCGGCTGACCTGTCCCAACAAACGCCGCCCCGTCCATATGGACGGGGCGGCGTTGTGCCGTGCTGGCTCAGCGCTCGAAATCGTGACCGGTCAACTGCCGGTAACCTTGCGCAGTTGCCCGGCTTAAGGCGGCTTTGACGAGGCCGAACACCGCACCTTGCTGCATTCCGACAACCAACACATCACGGATCCGGCGATCTAGTTCGGTGGGTTCGGGTACCTCATCCGCGCCGGACAGGAAGCGCCAGAGACGGGTGAATACAGCGCCGGCCAACGCGCCGCCCACGACGCCACTGACCAGGCTCAACAACTCGTAAGTCATCTTGCTTCGGGAGGTCATGACCGGCGCACCCGCCGCACGATGACCATCACGGTGATCAGGGCGACCCCGGCGGCTGCCAGCTTGACCCACCGGTCCGCCGGCGTCTGACTGACCGCCTCGCGAGTCCGCTCAGCGGCATCAATGGCCCGGTCGCGCAGCTCGCTGCCACGCTCGACGGCCTGAGCCTTCCACTCGTTGCCGCGTTCGATCGCCCGTCCGCCCAGCTCGACGGTCCGATCGACCACCTTCTCCTGCAGCTCGATTCCGCGTTCGATGGCTTCCTCTTTCAATTCGTTGCCGCGCTCCTTGGCGCGTGCGGGCAAGTCAGCCTTGTGAACCAGGGCCTCCACGGTCTCACCCAGGTCACTGCGCAGCTCCACGATCTCTGCCTGAAGTCGCTCTTCTTCGAGCCGTTGCTGCTCGCTGCTGGTCATCGGTGCATGCTCTCCTTCACCGTTTCGATGTCCCGCTTGGTGCTTGCCACGGCCTTGTCGGGCACCGGCGGCGCCGAGTTGCGCACCCGCGTGATCCCGGCTGCCGAGATCACGCCGGCGAGCACCAGCAGGACAACGCCGATGATCAGCGCTGCCAGCCAAGCGGCCAGCACGATCGCCAGCCCGAGGATTGCCGCTGCGACCAGCGCGCCGAGCCCCAGCAATGCCACTACCGCCCCAGCGCCGCCGATCCCGATACCGATACCTGCTTGGGCTCCCTTACGTTTCATCTCGGCCGTAGCCAGTGCCATCTCGTCGCGCACCAGCGCGGAGATCTGAGCGGATAGCTGCTCCACCAGCTTCCCGACCGAGGCGTCAGCCCCACTGGGCGGTCCCTGCTCGTGAATCGTCATTTACTCCTCCTCGGCCCTTTGCCCGTAGTTTCAACGACATACCCGGCATCAGGGTTGTTTACCCGTGCTTTCCGTCACCTGTGAGCAGATGTCGCGAGCTACCTCAGTGGGCTGTGATGATGACTCGACCGTGCTGGCAGCTCTCGCGAGGTGGTGGATGTCGGGTTCCCCCGAGGACGAGCCGCAGCGGCTGGCGCGGAACATCAACGACCTGCTCCAGGAGCTGCGGGTGGCGCTGGCCGGCGTGCAGATCCTGTTCGGCTTCCTGCTCTCGATCGTTTTCACCGACACGTATCGACGGGCCAGCGACGTGCAGCACGGCGCGCACCTGGTGGCGGTGGCCTTCGCGTTGATCGCGATGGCGCTGTTGACCGCGCCGGTGGCCTGGCACCGGCTGCTGTTCCGGCAGCGGCAACGCCCGGAGATCCTGCGGGTGTCCAACGGGTTCGCGATCGTCGGGTTGGGGAGCCTGGCTATGGCGATGAGCGCGGCCATCTTCTTGCTGGCCGATGTGGTACTCGGCGATTGGCCCGCAATCCTGGCCTGCGCACTGACCGTTGCCGGTTTCGGTGCGCTGTGGTTCATCCTTCCGCTTCGCCAGCGCAAGCACTAGCACCCGGGTTGGTGGCGCGCCCGGCCAGCGCCAGATCAGCGACCAGGTCGTCGAACATCTCGGCTTGGCGGTCCTTGGGACCGCGCAGCACAGCGGACGGATGGATCGTGGCCGCGCGCCACCCCGGCTCGCTCCAGCGCGCGGTCTAGCACCCGGCCGGCGGGTCCGACGAACGGCTCACCCGCTACGTCCTCCCGATCACCGGGCTGCTCTCCAATCAGCACCATCGCGGCACGGGGGGCCCCGAACCGAAAACCGTCTGCGTCGCGTCGGCGTAGCGCTCACACGCCGTGCACCCCGCAGCTTCCCGACGCAGCTCGGCCAGATCGGGCATACCCGCCGAGTACCCGGGCTCCGCAGCGGGTATGCCCGATCGAACCGATCCGCCAGCGCCAGGAGGCCACAATGAAGGCAGTGACATGGCACGGCAAGCGCGACGTCCGCATCGACACGGTGCCTGACCCGAAGATCGAGGACCCGACGGACTCGATCGTGCGCATCACGACGACCGGCATCTGTGGATCCGACCTGCACCTTTACGAGGTGCTCGGCCCGTTTCTGAGCGAGGGCGACATTCTCGGTCACGAACCGATGGGGATCGTGGAGGAGGTCGGCCCCGGCGTCACCGCGATCCATCCCGGCCAACGCGTGGTGATCCCGTTCAACATCTCCTGCGGAACATGCTTCATGTGCAATCAAGGGCTGCATTCACAGTGCGAAACGACCCAGGTCCGGGACCAGGGAATGGGGGCAGCCCTGTTCGGCTTCACCAAGCTCTACGGGCAGGTGCCGGGTGGGCAGGCCGAGTACCTGCGGGTTCCGTTCGGCAACACGCTGCCGATCCCGGTGCCCGAGGGCCTACCCGACGAGCGATTCGTCTATCTCTCCGACGTGCTGCCCACCGCGTGGCAAGCGGTCGAGTACGCCGGGATCCCGAATGACGGCAGCGTGGTGGTGCTCGGTCTCGGGCCGATCGGTGACATGTCCGCCCGGATCGCCCGGCATCGGGGTGCTCAGCAGGTGATCGGCGTCGACCTGGTGCCCGAGCGCCTCGCGCGAGCCCGGCTGCACGGCGTCGATGCCCTCGACCTGCGCGATCACCAGAATGACCTCGCCGAGGTGATCCGCGGGATGACCGGCGGCCGCGGGCCGGACGCGGTGATCGATGCCGTCGGGATGGAGGCGCACGGGTCACCCAGCGCGAAGCTCGCCCAGCAGATGGCCGGCCTGCTCCCCGCTGCGGTAGCGGCGCCGCTGATGCAGCACGCCGGCGTCGACCGGCTCAACGCCTTCTACCTGGCGATCGACATCGTGCGCCGGGGTGGCACGATCTCGGTGATCGGCGTCTACGGCGGCATGGCCGACCCACTTCCGATGCTGACGATCTTCGACAAGCAGATCCAGCTGCGGATGGGACAGGCCAACGTCAGGCGGTGGGTGCCCGACATCCTGCCGTTGCTCACCGACGGCGACCCCCTCGGTGTGGACGGCTTCGCCACCCACACCCTGCCGTTGGACCAGGCCCCGCAGGCCTACGAGATGTTCCAGAAGAAGACCGACGGAGCCGTCAAGATCCTGCTCCAACCCTGATCAACCCTGCTGTTCGGCGAAGACCAGAGCGCAGGAAACGGTTAGGTGCGCAGGAGGCGAAGCAGGGCTCGTTCCAGGCAGGTGCGGATTTGCTCGTCGAGGAGGTCGAAGGTTCCGGCGCGGCGTACCGCGGCCAGGATGGTCCGGCCCTCGACGTAGTGCGCCAGCACCCGCGGATCCACGTAGGACGCTCGCGCCACCGCCCGGGTGTTGCCCAGATGCTCAGCGACCGCGTCCAGCGCGGCGTTGATCGCCCGAGCGCGGTTGCGCTGGGAGGTGGGCACACCTCGAGCGGCGCCTTCGGCGAGGGCGACCGCGGCGAGCAACGTCGCGTTCCAGGTGCGCAGATCCTTGGCGCTGAACTCGGTACCGGCCAGCTCCTTGAGCCGGGCGTTGACGTCCGCGGCCAGACGTCGTGCCAGCCCTGCTTGGTCCGGTAGGCAAGCAGATCCTCCCCGCCGCCACGGCGCCGAAGCAGGGCGCGCACGACCGCGTGCAGGGCCGGGTCGTGCAAGGTGATCGCCTGATCGATGCCGCCCTTGGCCGGGTACCGCAGCTCGATGGTGTCGCGCCGCAGCCGCACGTGCTCACGGCGCACCGTAGCCAGGCCGAAGCTGCCCTCGTCCGCGTCGGACCCGGGCGCATACTCATCGCCGCCGATCCGGAACGCACCGATGTCCAGCATCCGCAGCGCCGCGGCCAGCACCCGATCGCAGCTGAGCCCTCGCCCGTCGAGCTGCTCGCGGATCCGCGCCCGCACCGTGGGGAGCCGCCGGCCCAACCGCAGTACCCGGTCGTGCTTGGCCACGTCGCGGCGGCGTCGCCACTCGTCGTGGTAGCGGTACTGGCGCCGCCCGGCGTCATCGGTGCCGACCGCTTGGATGTGCCCGCCGGGTAGCGCGCAGATCCACACATCGCGCCAGGCAGGGGGCACCGCCAGAGCGCGGATCCGCGCCACAGTGGCCGGATCGGTGATCGCAGCGCCGTCCTCATCGTGATAGCTGAAACCCCGGCCACGACGCCGGCGGGAGTACCCGGGACCGCTGGGTTCGACCCGTCGCAGCCGCACAAGAGCCTCCTCGCTGGTTCGTCGGACCCAAACGAAGTACCCCGTTTGCTGCATGAAGTGTGTCGTCTCGGGGAAGATCTGTGCCGTGACTGATAGCGACGTGGGCAGCCGGGCGGACTCGCCGACGCAGATTCCGGTGCGGGGATGGCGGCAGGTGCTCAGCCGCGCGTGGCACTCGAGCCAGGAAGACAACGTTTCGCTGCTGGCTGCGGGGGTGGCCTTTTTCGGATTCCTCGCCTTATTCCCAGCGTTGATCGCGCTGGTGACCTTGGTCGGCCTGATTGCCGACCCCGAGCAGATCACCCAGCAGGTGCAAAGTTTCACCGCAGGACTACCGCCGGCCTCCCAGCAACTGATCTCCGAACAGCTGAAAGCCATCACCCAGAGCAGTGGTGGTGCACTGACCATCGGCCTGGCGGTCTCGCTGCTGGTGGCGCTGTGGAGCGCGTCGAGTGGGACGTCGAACGTCATGACGGCGGTGAATATCGCCTACGAGGAGAAAGAGACGCGGGGCTTTGTGAAACTCCGCGGGATCGCGCTGCTGCTGACCCTGGGTACGGTCGTGTTCCTGGTGCTAACCCTGGCGCTGATCGCGGTCGTGCCGGTGGTGTTGCAGGCGGTGCCGCTGGGACCACTCGGCACGGTGCTCGCTCAAGTGCTGCGATGGGGGTTACTCGTTGCTCTGATCATTGTCGGGCTGGCGGTGCTGTACCGGGTGGCGCCGGACCGGAATCCACCGAAGTTCCGCTGGGTGAGCGTGGGCAGCGTGATGGCAGCGGTGCTGTGGTTGCTCGGCAGCGTGGGGTTCAGCCTCTACGTCAACTACTTCGGCAACTACAACAAGAGCTACGGCGCGTTAGCCGGCGTGATCGTGCTGCTGCTGTGGTTCTTCCTGACCAGCTACATCGTCCTGCTCGGAGCCGAGATCAACGCCCAGGCCGAATACCAGACCGGCCGCGACACCACCGTCGGAGAGCCGCGGCCGATGGGCCAACGCGATGCGGTGGTCGCTGACAGCATGCCGGGATATCCCGGTGGCTAATTAGGAGCACAACGATCGGCTGGTACGGCTCCATGACGGGGGTAACCGCGTCGATTGCAGCATGCCGCACCGCGCGGCGGCGGGCGCCGCCAGCCCGGCCAGCCAGCCGGCGTACTGCGCTTGCCCGAACCGGTAGTCGACCAGATCCGCAGCTGTCCGCACGCCGACGTTCACCGGGCGCTCGGCGACGTCGCGCACCAGCCAACCGGCATCGCCGGCGGTGCGCGCCATGGCGGGCGCGCTGCCGAGCAGCGGGGTCACGTTCGCCTTCAGCGCGAGGTACCAGTCCGGGGAAGGCGAACCCGTGGGTCATGGCCGTCGCGTCCACACGGTCACGCACTACGCTGCGGTTGGTGTTGGAGTACACGCTGGCCAGCAGCGCCCCGCCGGGCCGGGTGACGCGAGCCAGCTCGGCCAAGCCAGCCGCCGGGTCGTCGAGGTGGTTGAGCACGAAGGCGGCCAGCACGTCGTCGACCGCGCCGTCGCGCAGCGGCAGCCGGGCGATGTCGCCGACCACCGCTAACGGTCGGCTGGACCGTTCCCAAGCCAGCATGTCCGGCGAGCGATCCACCGCAACCGGGCGAGCACCGGCCTTCACCAGCTCGGTGCTGCCCAGCCCGGTGCCGGCACCGACGTCGAGCACCAGCCGGCCGCGCAATGAGTGCGGGGTGCGGCTGACGAGCTCGGCGGCCAGCGGTTGGTACACCCGGCGTGCGCCGGTGGCCCAGCCGTGCGCCGCGCCCGCGTACCTGTCGGTCGCGGGATAGCCGGTCATCGGGTCACCGCCATCCCGGTGCGGTCTCGTCCAGTCCGTTGGCCGTGGCCAGCGCCCGCTGCTGCCACCATTCCAGCTCCGCATCGCCGGCGGGGTCCCCGGCGCCCAGCGCCTTTTCCCAACCGAACGCGCTGATCATCGCGAGCTGGCACAGCGCGAGCTGGCGGTCGAACCAGCCATCGCTGTTCCAGCCTCGCCGGGCCAGCGCCGTCCGGGACTGGGCGATCACCTCGGCCTTCTCGACCGGCAGCCGGGCCCGGTTGAGCGCCACGTACCACATCAGATCCCAGCACGGCGGACCCGAACCGGGGTAGGCGCAGTCCACCAGGATGGTCCGCCCGTCCGGATGCTCGCCGAGGTTGCCCAGCTTCCAGTCACCGTGCAGGAAGCTGACCGGGGTGCCGGCAAGCGCCGTGGTGAGCGGCCCGGGACGCTGCTGCACGGCGGCGGTGAGCGCGGCCAGCTCCGGGGCCAGCTCGCGCAGCCGGGTCCAGCCCTGATCGGCCAGCCGCAACACGATGTCGGGAGCCGGGCCGGCCAGCTCGCCGGCGATGGTGTCCGGCGCGAAGAACCGGATTCGGTCGGTCATCGTGGTCAGCCCGAGGTCGTCTCGCCAGCCGCGAAACCCCACGCACAACGCAGCGAGGTGGTCGACGAACCGGGCGTGGGTGTCCGCGGTGATCGGGGTGCCGCCGGGTGGAACGAGCCGGTCGCCGACGTCGCGCATCAGGATGCCCAGCTCGGCGTCGCGCCCCGCGCCGTCGCGGGCCATCGCCACAACGGTGTGGTCGATCTCGACCGGGAACTGGTGCAGCAGCCCGGCCTGCCAGATCCGGAACGTGCGCTGGTCCCGGTCCCCGGTCACCCGCATGATCCAGTCGGTGCGGTAACCGAGAACCTTGAGGAAGTGCCGCTGACCGTCGATGATCAAACGTTCGAAACGCGAGCCCGACCGGGCGTCGACCGGTGCCACCCGCTCACGATCGGTGGCACCGGCTGTCAGCGCGGCGATCGACGGCGCCACCCGCGGCACCGGCGCGATCTGGGTGGTCATGGTGATCTCCTCGGATCTGGGGATAACGGTGACCACAGTGCCGCACCGGCCTGCAGGATCGCTGCAGCGCGGTGGCAGGCCGGCTGCAGGCGTTGCCCGCCAGGCTCCTCGGCATGATTAATACCGACATCACCACCGCCGCGGCCACCTCGGTTCCGGACGCCGGCAGCGTCGTCGACCGACTGCTGGCCGCGATCCGCACCGGCAACCCGACTGCCGAGCTGTATCGCGACGACGCCCACCTCGACGCCACGGTGCCGAACTGGCGGTTCACTATCGACGGCGCGGCCTCAATCTGCACCGAGTACGGGCGCTGGTTCGCCCATCGCGGACGGTTCAGCGAGCTGCGCCGGACGCCCACCGCGGACGGCGAGGTCGTCGAGTACACCCTGTGCTGGACCGAGGACGGGACACCGCACGCCGCGCACCACGTACACGTGCTGACGGTCGATCGAGCCCGCGACCGGATCGCCACGACCGAGTGTGGTGCGGGGGCCGCTGGGACGCCGCCCTGCTCGACCAGATGGGCCAGGCCGACGGCTGATCGCTCCGCAATAATGAAGTAATACCCAGAAGTACTCTTACCTCATGCGGATCACCAGCAAGGGCCAGATCACCATCCCCCAGCAGGTCCGGCGAGAACTCGGCCTGAAGCCTGGGGACGAGGTGAATGTCGTCGTGCAGGGCGTCATCGCGCACATCGTGCCGGCCGGGGAGCCACGAACGCGAGGACAGCGCGTGGTAGAAGCGCTGCAGGGCAAGGGCGATGTGGAACTCAGCACCGACGTGATCATGGCAATGACCCGTGGCAGCTGAACACAGACCGGCGACGCTGGTCGATTCGAATGTGCTGCTCGACCTGTTCACCCAGGACCAGCAGTGGTTCACCTGATCGCGGGCCCGGCTCGCCGAGGTGCTCGACCGGGGTCCCGTACTGATCAACCAGATCGTCTATGGCGAGGTGGCCTACCGGTTCTCAATGATCGAAGCACGTACCGGAACCGCGGCGGCCGGCGAGCCTCGATCCTTTCTGACTTCTTCATCGGCGCACACCGCCGCGGTGCTCGGGTTACAGCTGCTCACCCGAGATGCGGCCCGCTACCGCACCTACTTCCCCACCGTCGACGTCATCGCCCCTACCTGACTTGCCGTGATGCGGGCCTGGCGCTGGTTCACCGCCAGGCGTCCAGCCAGCGCCGGGCGAACGACCGCAACGTTGCCGCGTGCTCGCCGGATCGCCCGGCCAGGACGTCGACCTGCCGCTCGGCGAGGTCCCACCATCGGTCGATACCGAGATGCTGGGCGGCCAGCGCTGTCCATCGCCACGCCTCCAGCCCGGAGGTCCGGTCCAGCCGGGTCAACAGGTCAGCCACTGCGGCCCGCCCGGCGCCGTCGCCTGGGGTGCTGCCTGCACCGGCGACCGCGCAGGCCACGAGCAGCCGGGCCACCAGCTCGTGCCGGATGCTGCCGCGCCCGGCCCGCTGAGGCGCACACCTCGGTGGCCGCCCCGGCGGCGCCGGCCCGGTCTCCGGCGGCCAGCGCGATCCGTGCGGTCAGTAGCCCGTGTCGCTCGCGCTGATGCCAGACCATCGTGCCGCTGTCCAGCGGCTGCAGCTCAACCTGGGACAGCAGCCGGGCGGCCCGGTCCACCTCGCCGCTCAGCAGCGCGATATCGACCAGGTCGAGGCGGCCCTGGATTTCCGGTTCGGCCGGCGCGGCGGGGTCGACGGTCTGCGCGGCGGCCGCGTTGCGCTCAGCGGCCGCCCGCACCGTCGCGGCGGCGCCGCCAAAGGATTCCAACAATCCGTCGACTACTTCCCGCACGCCGGCCGGGACGGTGGCGTCGGCTGATGCCGTGGCCAGCGCATGCAGCAATAGCGGGTTGCCTCCGGAGCGGGCCCAGAGAGCCTCGAGCCGAGCCGCATCCACCGGTGCGCCGGTGCGGACTTCGACCAGCTGGCCAGCGGCGGCCAGGTCCAGCGGCCCCAGCTCGATGCGCCGCGCGCCGTCGGGCACCGGCACCGGCGTGGGCCGGCTGGCGAGCACCAGGCGCAGCCGCTGGCTGCGCCTAGCGGCGAAACGCAGCCACTCCACGGTGCTCGGGCCAGCCAGGTGCAGGTCGTCGACGACGATGAGCACCGGGGCGCCATCAGCACCGGATCCAGCCCGCTCCACGACCCGCAGCAGCGCGGCGACCAGCCGGCCCAGTGCCTCCCCCGGATCCGCGGGCACCGGAACTGACGCGCCGGACGGGTGGCGTAGCCTACACCGAGCAGCGGCTCGAGCACCCGGCGTCGGCGCCGAGCACCTCGGAGGCGCGATCGCGGCCGAAGCCGCGCAGCAGCACCTCCAGCCCGTCCAGCAGCGGCTGAAGCGGCAGATCACGGCCCAACGGATCGCAACGCCCGGCCAGGGCGACGGCGCGCCCGCGGGCGCCGGCGAGGAACGCCGCCAGCAGCGCGCTCTTGCCGATGCCCGGCTCGCCGACGACAAGCACCGTGCGCTCGGGCGCGTCGGCGTGCAACAGCCCGTGCAGACGGCTTAGCTCGTCTTCCCGGCCGGCCACCGCCTCCGACCGATCCGACCCCGGCTCCGGCCGCCCCTCACCGCGCAGGATCCGGGCATGCAGGGCAACGGCTCGTCGTACGGATCATGGTCCAGTGCCTGCTCGGCGGCACCGAGCGCGGCCAGCGGGTTCCCGATGGCCAGCGCGCCGGTGGCCGCCACCAGCTGCACCCTGGCCAGCCGGCGGGCCAGGGTGGCGCGCTCGGCCTCCAACCAGTCCCGGTCTCGGCGCCGAGCAGCGGGCCTGCATCGAACAGCTCCAGCGCCGCGCGCGCCGAGGCTAGCGCGGCCCCGACCTCCCCCGCCGCCAGCCGGGCCTGGGCGTCGGCGGCGCGGGCCTCGAACTCGATGAGGTCGGTGGCGAGCAGGCCCGCCGCGTAGCCTTCGCCGATGCGCTGCACTGCGTCCGGGCCGTGCAGCCGGCGCAACCGGCTGACGAGCACCAGCAGAAGGACGGCCAGCAGCGTGCGGGCCTTGCGCGAGCCGACCTCGGCGTCGGTCAGCCCGCCGACCCGCAGGCCGCCGAAGACTCTCGCCTGCACAGCAGGACGGTAGCCCGGATTTCGCCCGCTGCGGAGTTTCGATAACAGCTCAGTAACGGCTGCCACCGATCAACCGTGTCTCGAACTCCAACGGCGGAAAACCGTGAGCGCCGGCCCAATAGTGGTCTTGATCACGATTTCCGTGCCTCAACGCCTTTTTAAGTTGCCGTCGGCGCACAGTTGATGATCATGGTGGTGTTGCCCCCGGAACGGCGGGCAGAGTCACCCACAATGGTGACAGCCATCACGCCAACTAGCTGGGAGCCCGCCACACCAGCCGCGCACTGAGCGGCCCCGAAAGCCGAATTAGACCCTTTGCACCGCGTCCGAACGGGTGATTCGCCTTGTCGCCGGACGGCTCACAAATCCGGCATATCGCGTTCGCAAAGGGCCTTTATCATCAGCGGTCGACCTGGGGAAACGCTGATAATTGTCGCGCTGAGTAACAGTTGTATGGCGAGGCACCTTCCCGGCGGCTCCGACCGTCACCCCCTTGCATCAGCCATGGCGATCCGTACGGTCGACCTAGTCCCGCTCGAAGGAACCACCTTGGTGCGGGAATCCGGACCCGGCGCGCAGAACCCTGTCCCTCGGTCCCGGATACCACAAACTCACCCCGAATCGGGACAGGGGCGCAGCCTGGTGAATCGGTCTATGTGGGACCCGAATCCTACGGGGTATTTCCGAACCGGGCGGGCGTGTGCGCGTTTCACGGAGAATAAACCATGACGAGGACCTCCCGATTACTCGCACGTATTGGTATTGCCGCGGCTGCGCTGACGGCTCCGTTGGTACTGGCAGCACCGGCCCTGGCGTCCCCGATGCGCCAGGACCCGTGGGATAGCGTGGCCCAGTGCGAGAGCGGCGGTAACTGGAGCACCAACAGCGGCAATGGGTATTCCGGTGGGCTGCAGTTCGCCTCCAGCACCTGGCGGTCGTTCGGTGGCGGGGCCTACGCAAGCACCGCCAGCCAGGCCTCCCGGGCGCAGCAGATCGCCGTCGCCCAGAAGGTGCTCCACGCGCAGGGTTGGAGCGCATGGCCAACCTGTTCCAGAAAGGCCGGGCTCCGCTGATACTGCACAACAGGGCAGGAGTTTGCTGACACCGGCCGCACCGCACTCGGCCCCCGCCGCCCGGCGGGGGCCGAGCTCCCGCCACGTTACCGTTGGAGCAGCAGCGCGGCCACCACCGCATGGAACCGGTGTGGGACTAGTCTGGTCCCGTGGCGGAGCTTCATGTGCGCAAGCTTCCACCTGAAGTCCACCTGTGGCTGCGGCAGCGGGCCGAAGCGCAGGGGCGGTCGATGTCCGCCGAAGCTGTCGCGATCCTGCGCGCTGCGTTGCAGGGTGAGCAGTCCGGAGCGGGACGCAATGAGGCAATCGACCGGCTGCGAGCGATTCGGCGACGAACGCATCTCGGTGCGGGTGCCCAGCTCGCCGAGGAGCTGGTCCGTGAGGATAGAGAACGATCCGGTTGAGCCGGTCGCTGGTCGTTGACGCCTCAGTAGCGCTGAAGTGGGTCGTGACCGAACCCGGCAGCGTTGAGGCGGCCACGTTGCTTGACGAGATGGCCGCCGGCGAGGTCGCACTGTTGGCACCGGAGCATCTCGTCGGTGAGGTGGCCAACGGGCTGCGAAAGAGAGTCGCTCAGAAAGTGTTGACCGTTGAGGACGCCTGTGCGGCACTCGAAGCGATCACACATCTAGAACTCACCTTCGTAGGTGGGGCGGGGCGGTGGTTCCGGTGCCTCCCTGCCTCACTCGAATGGGGGATCACGGCGTACGACGCGCTATACGTGCTCCTGGCGAGGGACTTCGACGCCGTTCTCGTGACCGCCGACGAACGGCTCCACACTGCAGCGACGGGTCAGCCCGTCCGCCTACTCGCCCGATGAAGCCGACAGAATCGCTGTCCTGGCGATCTCGCTTCGCAATGAGGACCTAGCCGATCTCAAAGGTACTGGTGCTGTCCAGCGACTGGTTGCCGGCCGGTCAGTCGAGATCGCCGGATTCCCGGTACTGGTCGCTAATGCGTGCGAGCACCGCGCGAGCCGCGTCGTCCCACACAGCGATCCGTTCCACAGCTGCGGTGAGCATGACGTATCGGGCCACGTCCCCGGGTTCGGTCAGCACGGCGGTCGCGTCAGCGGTGCCGTAGATGACCGCGCGCTGGTCGTGGAGGTCCCAGCCGTGCAAGGGGAACACCGGCGCCCGGGTCCCCCACGCGATGATGCCCACCAGGACGGTGGGTAGCCGGGTGGCAGCGACGATCCGATCGACTTGCTCGGCCATGTCCTCTGGGCTGCCGGCCCGCCACCTGAGCGCGCCTTCCGTGGTGATCTGGGTGAACCGGTGGGGGTCTCTCAGTCGCTCCTGGCGCGCGAAGCGACGAACTTGTCGACCTCCGCCGGCGGCAGCTCACGGTAGGCCACCAGTGCACGCATGTAGGCCTCGGTTTGCAGCAGCCCGGGCACCACGGTAGGGGTGAAGGTGGTCAGGTGCTCGGTGGTGGCTTCGATGCGGGTCGACCGTTCCTGGAACGCTGAGGGATGGCCTTTGCCGCGGGCCATCACCACGGGGCGGTGCTCGGCCCGGATATCGCGGGCGATGCTGGTGGGTTCGGACCTCGGGGGGCGCCTGGTATGCGTGCACGAGTGCGGCGACGTCGATCTCGGTGGGTACGTTGATGCCGCGCTCCACCCGGGAGATCTTCGCGGCGGAAAAACCGGTTCGTTCTGCGGCGACTCGGGTCGACAGGTGGGCGGCTTGACGGAGTTCGCGCAGTGCGCGGGACAGCTCGTCGTGTCCGCCGGGTCGTCCCCCCATGGTCTCCTTCCGTCTGCGGCCAGGTCAGGCCGCGGCGTTGTCGCGGTGGTACTGCGGGTGGGCAGCCCACCAAGTCGTGAACGGGTTGGCCAGCTCCCACGCGACCAGCGCGAGTGCCACGTAGCCGGCGGCGGCGACGGCACCGGTCGACACTGCGCCCTGGCATGCGCCGTTCGGGCCGTAGCGTTGCAGCCGTGTCACCCCGGCGTACAGGTCAGGTTGCAGGCACTCCACAGTGAACCGACCTGCCGAAGCCTCGTTGTGCACGACCCTGCAGACCACGGCGCGGGCGCTGAGTCACTCAATACAACGTCATACGTGTGCGCTAGGTTGATGTAATACACTGGAGTAGAGGGGAACGCGTGCGGATTGAGCAGGTGGACCTCAGCGGCAACACCGCCCACGCTACGAACCACGGCATCTCCGCTGACGAGATCGTGCAGGTGTTCGCGAACGAGCCGCGCATCAGCCGCAACCGCAAGAACCGCTCCGCGGTCTAGTGCGCCTTCGGCCGCACCGATGGCGGTCGCCCAGTCCGCGTCAACTTCCGCTATCACGCCCCCAGCCGCTCTGCCGGCCGATCAGTGCATAGGAGGACTGATGATTCAACCTGACTTCGACATCATGACCGACGCCGAACTCGCCGACTACCAGTACGCTCACCGCGACAACCCGCTCGGAGACGACGCCGACCTCCAGGAGGTCGAGGTTGACATCGCGCAACCGCTGTCGGTTTCCATGTCGTTCCGGCTCCCCCCGAACGAGGCCAGCGCGATCCGGGCGGTCGCCGAGCGCGCCGGGATGAGCATGTCGGATTGGATCCGCGCAGTGTGCGCCGCAGCTGCAGAGGCCGCTCCCGTCGCTGCGCCGGTGCCGCGCCAGCGAGTCAACATGGCGAAGGCCCGTCGTCTTGTGGCCGAACTGGATAAGGAACTGAGGCGAGTCGTGGAGCAAGCGGAGCCGCAGAACCCGGGCACGAAATAGGCTGATAGCCACTCGGAGCCGACGGCCCGACGCACGACAGTCGCACGCTCAACGCCGAACCGAGAGCGGAGCCGCTCAGGCCATGAATCGCGTCAGGTGCGTTCTCCGGCGTATCGCGGGGCGATCGACTCCATCTGCTCCAGCACGAGCTTGATCGTTACGGGCTGCTTGTCCGGGGGGTAGCCGTGGCTGACGAGCAGCCGTTTGATCGACGAGCGCAGCTTGGCTCGGACGTCGTCGCGCACGGTCCAGTCTGTTCGCACGTCGCGGCGCATGACCGCGACCAGTTCACGCGCGATCTTGGCGAGGACGTCTTCGCCCTGCTGGGCCACCGCCGACTCGTTCTGGGCGACGGCGTCGTAGAAGGCGAGTTCGTCGGAGTTCAGCGGTGGGGAGAACCGTGCTCAGGGCCGGTTTGGGCATCCCGGCCGCGTCGTAGATGTCGAGGACTTCCCCGGAGACTGTCGATTCCGCGATGAGCTGTCCCAGTGATCGTTGGATCTCCTCGGGAATGGGCTCACCGCGGGACTGACGATCGTCGGCGTCGAACTTCGCCATCCAGACCCGGACCTCTTCGTAGAACCGCACTTCGGGGTGCAGGTGGGCCAAGGTTTCGCTGCCTCCGCAGATCGCCCACGCTCGGGCCAGCTGGCTGGACAGCTTGCGGAAGCGGACGGCGAGCGTCTCCTCCCCTTCGGCCACCTGGTTGCCTGCGGTCGCTACATCACGCAGGTAGCTGACCGTCGCGTGCGCGTCCTTCACGAACGCGCGGGGACCACCGGCATTGAGAGCGGCCTTGAAGTCGTAACCGGTGAGCAGCCCCCGGATGGTCGCGACCAGGCTCTCGGTGAGCGCAGCTGCTTCGATGTTGCGCCCGAGAGGCTTGTGATTCTGGTCGTTCTGCGTGTACTCGGAGAGGGCTTTCTGCAGGTTGTCGGCCAACGGTGCATAGGCGACGAGCAGGCCGTCCTCCTTGCCGCGGTAGGTGCGGTTGACCCGGGCGAGCGTCTGCATGAGCAAGGCACCCTTGAGCGGTCGGTCGAGGTACAGGGTGTGCAGCGGCGGCGAGTCGTATCCGGTGAGCATCATGTCCTTGACGATCACGATCTCAAGCTCGTCGTCTTCATTCCTTAGCCGTTCCTTGATCGCGGCGTTCTGAGAGTCCCGTCGCACGTGGTTCACCACGGGAGGCTTGTCGGCAGGTGTGCCGGAGTACACGACCTTGATCCGGTCCGTCGCATAGTCCTGGAGATGACCACTCCCACCGGCCCACGTGGAACGACTACCTCGACGAGACCGAGGGCAACCGCGGCGCGGCAGCGTCGCTGGGCCTGGTCCGTGAACCCGCGCAGAACAACGGCGGCACGGTGCGCTGTCTGGGCTCGCGCCAGATCGTAATGGCCTTCGATCCCGCCACGGACGACCCGGAGCTGCTGCTGACGGTCATCCAGCTGCTGCGCCTGGGCGCTCTCACCGCGAGCAACCGCGCGGACCGGGGCGGGATCCACTCGGCCGACGACGATCTACGTCACGTGCTGAGCGCCTATCCTGACGAGCTGGCGGCGCTGGATCCCAGCTCACAATTTTCACCGTCTAGCCCTCACCCGATCGACCCATCCGTTACATGAAGGATTGGGCAGGAGAGACCCCGGATCAGGTTCGGTATGTTGCCGGTGTGGAGGACCAGGGAGCCAAGCAGGCTGTGGACATTTATACAGACGGTGCATGTAGCGGCAATCCGGGGCCGGGCGGATGGGGCGCCGTTCTGAGGTATGGCACGCGCGAAAAGGAGATCTATGGCGGCGAGCCGAGCGAGACCACCAACAACCGGATGGAGCTGATGGCCCCGATCCGAGCGTTGGAAAGCCTGGCCCGGCCGGCGGCGGTCCGTTTGCACACCGATAGCAAGTACGTGCTGGACGGCGTAACCAAGTGGCTACCGCGATGGAAGAGAAACGGCTGGCAGACCACTGGCAAGCAGCCGGTCAAAAACGCCGACCTGTGGCAGCGTTTAGACACCGCGGTGCACCGACATCAGGTGCAGTGGCACTGGGTCAAGGGCCATGCCGGACACCCGGAGAACGAGCGCGCCGACCAGCTGGCTACCAAGGGCCTGCACGAGGCACGCGCATAGTGGCGATGGAGGCTTGTCGCGGTTCAGGCCGCGACGACGGTGAAGGCGTCGATCGCCGAGGGCACCGGGATGGGGTCGCCGTGCTCGCGCATGACCTCCAGGTGGCCGGCGATCGCGTCACGCATCAGGGCGACGCATTCCTCGTGAGTCGCAGCGGCGGCGACGCAGCCCAAGAGATCAGGGCTCCATGCGCTGAAACCACCAGCTTCGTCACCCTCAACGACGACGACGTATCCGCTCACTGCTGGGCCCTCCTAATACCGGTCTGCCTCAGGATGCTCTTCTCGGTCATCGGCCGCAACGTCTCGCTGGGCTTGCCGGCCACTGTGGCTGTGCCCGGCTTGGTCGCATGGCGGTAATGCCGATGGCTGCCTCGAACCCGGACGAGGTACCACCCGTCGCCTTCCAGCAGTTTGACCATTTCGCCCACCTTCAACGGCATGGGAGCACTTAGGCAGCAAGGGCCGACAGAACGGCCCGATCCGCAAGCCTTGGATGACATATCGCTGTCATCGCTGTATGCTTTGACGCATGAGGACCACGCTGCGGGTCGATGACGAGCTGCTGCGCCAGGCGAAAAGCCATGCTGTGCGCCAGGGACGGAGCCTGACCTCGGTGTTCGAGGAGGCACTTCGCCGACTGCTGGCCGAATCCGCACGACACGAGCAGCGCCCGCGCTTCGAGCTCCCGGTGTCCGCCGCGAGCGGAGGCGTGCTGCCCGGCGTGGATCTCGATGACAGCGCGGCACTGCGCGACGTGATGGAGGATCGTGCTTCTTCCTGACGTCAACGTGCTCGTGTACGCGTTCCGGAAAGATGCTGCCGACCACCAGGATTACCGGGCCTGGCTGGACAGCACAGTCAACGGTGACTCCAGCTTCGCCTGCTCCGACCTGGTACTCAGCGGCTTCGTGCGGATCGTCACCCATCCGCGGATCTTTCGGGAACCCAGCCCGTTGACCGAGGCGTTGGACTTCGCCTGCGCGCTGCGAGAACAACCGATCTGCCGGCCGGTGTTCCCCGGCGCGCAGCACTGGTCGATCTTCACCCGGCTGTGCCGGCAAGCCGGCGCGAAGGGCAACCGGGTACCGGAGGCCTTCTTCGCGGCCCTGGCGATCGAGTCGGGCTGCGAATGGGTGACCGCCGATCGGGGCTTCGCCCGGTTTCCCGGGCTCCGTTGGCGGCATCCACTGAGCAACTGATCCTAACCACAACGCTCACGTTTCCGGTGCCCACAGCGCGGCGATGGGGACCGCGGTGATCCGCTCCCCCAACGGGTAAACCGCGCGACCGCTGGTGAGCACTACACCTGCGACGAAACATGGGCCGAGCTGATCACGCAGCCACGCCAGGTGCCGGGCGTCGTTGCTTCCCGCCGAGGCCGTGGCCTTGATCTCGATGCCCACGACGCGCCCGTCAGCGGACTCCAGAATCACGTCGATCTCCCGACGATAATCCTGTTGGCGCAGGTGAAAGGCGTGCACGTCCAGGTTGTCTACGCCGAGTAGCGGGCGTAGCTGTGCCAGGGCGAACGTCTCCAAGATCCGCCCGAGCAGCCCACCATCGGACATCACGGCCAGCGAGTCGACGCCGAGCAGCACCGCGGCAAGAGCGGGGTCGGCCAGGTAGCGCTTGCGGTTCTTGACCAGCCTGCTGATCCGGTTGCTATGCCAGGCCGGCAGAGCTTCAACGATGCGCAAGTCTTCCAGTAAGCGTTCCTGGCGGCGTACCGTCTTGACGTTGATGTCGGCTGCGGCCGCTAGCTCCGTGTCTGCGACCACACCCGCGCTGTGCTCGGCGATCGCCCGCAGTAGCCGATTAAGCCCGGCGGGATCGCGGATCTCACCCAGCTCGGCAACGTCCCGTAGAACGAGTTGCTGCAGGTAGCTCCGGAGCCACGCACGGCTTTCCGCTTCACCAAGCCGAAGCACGGGCGGGAACCCGCTGGCGACGGCCAGGTCCACGTAACCCACCAGATCGGGCAACTCGGCTGGCAGGGCAAGCTCAGAAGCGCCACCGGCAAAGAGTTGGTCGACGAATTCGTTGCGCGGCTGAGCGGTAGCGCGCTGCTCCAATACGGTCATCGGGTACATAACGATTTGAAGCACTCTGCCGGTGCCCGGCCAGGACACCGAGGTGAACCCGGCGCGGACGCTGCCGGTCAGCACAAGACTCCCGGCCGCCAACCCTTGGTCTACCGCCCGCTTGACGGCTCCTAGCACTTCGGGCACGGCCTGCCACTCATCCAGCAGCAACGGGCCAGGGCCAGCGCGACGCTGCAGCCGCATTCTGAGAGCCGCGGTCGGATCCGCTCGAAATGGTGCCGCTTGCGCCGGGTCGTCCAGCTCGACAACGTCGCCGGCGATCTGTCGAGCGGTCGTCGTCTTACCGCTGGCCCGCGGGCCGAGGATCAGCGCCGCCGGGAAGGCAGCGAGAACTGCGGCCAGCCGAGCGTCAACCAGCCGAGGCAGATATGCCATGCCGCTCCGCAAAGGTGTGATGATCTCTCCCCTGGAGGTAGAGGATGTTTCACACGCATACTAGCGGACCTTTACCACAAGATCTAGCGGACGTTTCACGCGATCCTTTCCATCCGGGGCCGGACGCCTCCCTTTTGTTGATCATGGTCTTGCAGCCATCGTCTATAATTCCCCTTACCAACGTCGTATTTGTTGCATGGCGGGATCCGGCGACGGACGACCCGGAGCTCCTGCGCACGGTCATCCAGCTGCTGCGCATCAGCGCCCTCACCACCAGCAACCGCGAGGACCGGGATGGGATCCATACGGCCGACGAGAAGATCACCGAGGCGCTCGGGATGCTCGGCAAGATCGATGAGATCAAGAAAATCGCGGGGACGCTGCGACTGAACGCCGGGAAGATCGAGCAACAGTCTGACGACGTCAGGACCGCGCTGGCCCGCATTCTCAGCCAGGCTCAGGCGGCACTCTCCGTCGCCGCCGACGCCACCCACAACGCCGCCTGACACCCGGAGGCCGCTCCGGGTGAAGATCAGGTGACCCACATCGTCCTGGACACCGACGTCGCCGCCTGAAGAATTCAGTATGCATGCGTTATGATTCAGGTATGAGCATCTCCCGCATTACGATCAGTGTTCCCGAGCAGATCGCCGCGAAGGCTCAACGAGCTGTCGAATCGGGCCAAGCCGAGAGTGTGTCGGGATACTTCACCGGGCTAGCGGAGCGGGAGCCTGACTGGGTGGAGGCACGCGAAGCGCTGGACGAGATGATCGCCGAAGCCGGCGGGATACCGGACGAGGACCGGCGCTGGGCGCGCTCGGTGCTCGGTCTCGGCGATGGTGACCCGAAGTGACGACGGTCGTGCTGGACGCCGGCGCGATGATCGCGCTTGAGCGTCGCGACACCCGGATGCTGGCTCTGGCCGACGAACTCCATCAGGCCCGACGAATCGGCTACGTTCCCGCCGGGGTGGTGGCGCAGACCTGGCGCGGGTCGGCCCGTCAGCACGCGACGGTGCGGCTGCTCCGCGCCGGGGCGGTCCGGGTAGATCCGCTCTCGGAGGATGTGGCGTACCGCTTGGGACTGTTGCTCGCGAGATCCGATACGTCGGACGTCATCGATGCGCACGTGGCGTTACTCGCGCGCCGCCTGCAAGCGACCGTGCTGACCTCCGATCCCGACGACCTGACGGCGCTGGACCCCACCCTGACGCTCGTCACCGTCTGAGCCGCCAGGTGCTGGCACTCCGACGGTGCTCTGGTGCAGAGTTGCGCGGATGAGCAGCACCGTCGCCGATCCTCACACCGACCGGGCGTTCTTCGGACATCCGCGCGGGCTGGCCAACCTGTTCGGCGTCGAGATGTGGGAGCGCTTCTCCTACTACGGGATGCTCGCCTCGCTGACGCTGTACCTGTATTACGAGGTGGCAGGCGCCAACCCCGGGCTCGGGCTGCCGAAGTCCACCGCCACCAGCCTGGTCGGCGCCTACGGCGGGTTGGTCTACGTCTCGACCATCGCCGGGTGCTGGGTAGCCGACCGGGTGCTGGGCGCCGAACGGACGTTGTTCTACAGCGCGGTTCTGGTGATGATCGGGCACATCGGGCTGGCGGTCCTGCCGGGATTCGTGGGCGTCGGTGTGGGGTTAGCGTGTGTCGCCCTCGGCAGTGGCGGGGGCAAGGGCAACGCCACCGCCGTCGTCGGAACCCTGTACGCGGAAAACGACGACCGCCGCGACGCCGGTTTCTCGATTTTCTACATGGGGATCAACATCGGGGCGCTGATCGGGCCACTGCTCACCGGACTCACCCGGAGCACGCTGGGCTTTCACTACGCCTTCGGGGTGGCCGCCATCGGCATGGCCGCCGGCCTGATCCAGTACACGATCGGGCGCGGCAACCTGGGCACCGACGCGACCATTGTGCCCAACCCGCTACCCCGATCCCGGTGGACCGTGGTCGCCGGTATCGCCGTGCTGACCATGGCCGCGGTGGCCATCCTGGTACTGACTGGAGTGATCACCGCCGCCAACCTGTCCACCGTTGTCGTCGTGGTGTGTGCGGTGGCAGCGGTGATCTACTTCTCGGTGATCCTGACCAGCTCGAAGATCACGGTTGTGGAGCGCAGCCGGATGCTGTCGTTCATCCCCCTGTTCGTCGTCAACGCGGTGTTCTGGTCGCTGTACCAGCAGCAGTTCACGGTGGTCGAGATATACGCCGACGGGCGGATGGACCGCAACCTGTTCGGCTGGCAGATGCCAACGGAGTGGGTGACGTCGTTCAACCCGGTGTTCATCATCTCGCTGGCACCGGTGTTCGCGCTGCTGTGGATCAAACTCGGCCCCCGCCAGCCCCCGACGCCGATCAAGTTCGCGCTCGGGACCATCATCATGGGCCTGGCTTTCCTGATGTTCCTGCCATGGGCCGGCGGCTCCCGAGCGTCCACTCCGCTGCTCGCGGTCGCCGCCATCCTGCTCGTCTTCGCGATCGGCGAGCTGCTGATCTCCCCGGTCGGACTGTCGCTGGCCACCAAGATCTCCCCGAAGGTGTTCCGCAGCCAGACGGTGGCGCTGTACTTCCTGTCCGTCGCCCTGGGCACGGCGATGTCCGGATCGCTCGCCGGGTATTACAGCCCCCAACACGAGGCGCCGTACTTCGGCATCCTCGGCGCGGTCGCGATCGTCGTCGGGCTGATCGTCATCGCGCTCAGTCCGATGATCCGCAGGCTGATGGCCGGAGTGCGCTGAGCCGACCACTGGCGTCAGGTTGACATCCGGAGTAGGAATTCCTACCTTCATAGTATGAAAGCGGTGGTATCCGAAAAGGGTCAGGTCACGATCCCGAAGCAGTTGCGGGATCGGCTGGGTATTCGACCCGGGGAAGTGCTCGAGTTCGAGGAAGACGGGGGCCGCCTCGTCGCGGTCAAGCAGCAGCGACGGGCACCGCTGGACAGCGTCTACGGGATTTTGCGGGACGTCAGCACCACGGACGAGCTCATCACAGAGCTTCGCGGTCCCGCCGACCTGCCGTGATCACCGCCGTTGACACCAGCGTGCTCCTCGATGTGTTCACCGCGGACGCCACCTTCGGGCCGGCGTCTCGCGACACCCTCGGGGCGTGTCTCGCCGTCGGCACGGTGCGCGTGTGCTCCGTCGTGTGGGCCGAGACCAGCGCGTTCTTTCCGGAACCGGATAGCGCTGAGGCTGCCATGACCGCCCTCGGTGCGGCGTTCAACCCGCTGGATCTTCGAAGCGCTGACCTCGCCGGTCAGGCGTGGCGCAGCTACCGCAAACGCGGTGGCTCACCAGAGCACGTGATAGCGGACTTTCTGATCGGTGCGCACGCGAGCCTGCAAGCCGATCGCCTGCTGACCCGCGATCGCGGCTTCTATCGCAGTTACTTCCCCGGCCTCACGGTGGTCGAGCCCGCCGTCGGCTGATCAGTGGACCACGCTGGTCAGGTGTTCGGTGAACCATGCGGTGAACGCTGCGTCGACGGCGGCCGCGTGGACGTTCTGGGGCGCCGCCTCGATACCGGGCGGCTCCGCCAGTGGGTGCGCCAAGCCGGGCACGCGATGCAACCGCACCCGCGAGCGGTCCCGATAGCGGGAGGTGAGCTCACGCTCCAGCGCCTCGGCGTCGGCGCGGAACTCCGGGTGGTCCTCCTCACCGCTGACCAGCAGCAACGCCGTCTCAGCAGTGGCGATCTCGGTGACCTTACGGAGAAAGTCGAATCGGTCGGCGACAGCACGGGAGGCGTCGGTCCACTCGTACCGGAAGTCGAAGACGCGCTCATTGACCGCGACGGCTCCAGGCACCCGCACCAACGAGTTGACCAGCGCGGCGGCCGACACGGGCAGGACTCGTGCGGCGATCACCTCCATCGCGACCCCACCACCCAGCGAGCCGCCGGCCACCCCGATCGGTCCGGGCGCGATGCCGAACTGCGTGCGCACTGCAGCGACCGCCGCCGGTGCCTCGTCGGCGGCCTGCGACAGGATCGGGCCGAACAGGTTCACCACCCCATCGGCCTCACCGAGCCGCATCAGCTCCTCGAACCCACCAGCCGGCAGCCGGCGCCCGGTCAGCGGCAGACCGAGGTACAGCCGCCACGCGGGCAGTGCCGCCATCGGCAGCGCGGCGGCCATCGCGGAGTCGGTGCACGGCGGATCCATGAGGTGCCAGATCACCACCAGCGGCGCGTGCGCCGCATCGTCACGCGGTGGGAGGGCGGTGAACGGAACGCCTGCGGCGGTCCCGCTGATCGGTTGGTTCGCCGAGTAGGTCATCGGATCATGCAAGCACCGATTCCTAAACCATGGTGTGAAGCGCTCCGGCCACTTGATCGTCGATGGCGGCCCCATCGAAGGCGGTCGTGGCCCCGCCTTGGGCGATCGGGAGGCGGGGTGGTGTGCTGGTCGGCGTGCCACCGATGAGCCAACTGCCACGAGCGCCGGGGCTGGCGTCCTCACCGTTGGTCGCCCCGGCAGCAACGGCGTCGCCGTCGGAGCCGTCATTGGCGCGCGCGTCAGGGTCGATGGCGGTGGCCACGGTGGTCAGCCGGGTAACGGGGTTGGTGGCCAGGCTGCTGCTGGCCGCGACGCTGGGATTTGGAGTGATCAACGACTCCTACAACATCGCCAATGAGTTGCCGAACATGGTCTACGAGCTGCTGCTGGGCGGAGTGCTGTCCAGCGTGGCGATCCCGGTGCTGGTCCGCGCCCAGCGAACCGACGCCGACGGCGGCCATGCCTACGCGCAGCGGCTGCTCACGATGAGCGCGGTCGCCCTGGTGGTGGGCACGATCGGCGCGGTGGCCGCGGCGCCGCTGCTGATCCGGCTGTCGGTGACCAGCGGTCCG
This sequence comes from Pseudonocardiales bacterium, assembly GCA_003244245.1. Lineage (GTDB taxonomy): Bacteria > Actinomycetota > Actinomycetes > Mycobacteriales > Pseudonocardiaceae. The sequence goes on along the minus strand of QHBY01000571.1, from coordinate 1,680 downwards.
CATGCCAGCCCCGCGCTGGCCACCGCGTTCGCCTACCTGTTGCTGCCGGAGATCCTGTTCTACGGGCTGGCCGCGCTGGTGGGCGCGGTGCTCAACAGCCGCGGCGTGTTCGGGCCGCCGGCGTGGGCCCCGGTGGCCAACAACCTGGTCGTGATCGGGGTGATCGGGGCTTACGCGATCACCCCGGGCCGGATCAGCCTGCATCCCAGCCTGATGGGCGACGCCAAACTCTGGGTACTCGGGGTGGGTACCACGCTGGGGATCGTCGTGCAGGCGGCGGTGCTGCTGCCGGCGTTGCGCCGGTCGGGATTCCGGTGGCGCTGGCGGTGGGGCTGGGATCCGCGGTTGTCGTCGTTCGGTGGGCTGGCCGGTTGGGTGGCGTTGTACGTGCTGGCCGGGCAGCTCGGGCTGGTCATCACTTACCGGATCGCCAGTGCCACCGCCAGCGGAGGCGTGTCGACCTACGCCTACGCCTGGACGTTGCTGATCGTGCCCTACGGGGTCCTGGGCAACTCCGTGCTGACCGCGCTGATGCCCCGGATCAGCCGGGGCGCCGCCGACGGGAAGATCGACGCGGTGGTCGCCGACCTGTCCCTGGGTACCCGGATGTCGGCACTGCTGCTGCTGCCGGTCTCAGCCCTGCTCACCGTGGCCGGTGCCCAGATCACCATCGTGTTGTTCTCCTACGGCCACTCCGACCTCGCCCAGGCCGACCGGCTGGGCCACACCCTGGCCGCGTCGGCGTTCGGGCTGCTGCCTTACGCCGTGGTGCTGCTGCAGCTACGGGTGTTCTACGCGCTGGGTGACGCCCGCACTCCGACGGTGATCATGGTGTTGATGGTCGCCGGGAAGATCGGCCTGTCGCTGCTTGCGCCCGTCGTGTTGGGTCCCCAGCAGGTTGTCATCGGGCTCGCCGCGGCCAACTCAGCGTCCTTCGTCATCGGCGCCGCAGCCGGCCAAGTGTGGCTGTGGCACCGACTCGGCAGCCTGCACACCCGCCGGGTGGCGGGCACGGTGATCCGTATCGTGGTGGCCGCGGTCGTCGCCGCCCTCGCCGGGTTGGTCGTGCTGAGCCTGGGTCGCGTCGCTCTGGCGCACGCGCTGCCCCCGCTGCGCGCCGCCGCCGAACTCGCCGCCGCCTCCCTGCTCGGCGGCGCCGTCCTGTTCGTCGCGCTACGCGCCCTGCGAGTCGCCGAACTCCAGGTGATCTTGACTCGTGCCGCCAGCCTGCTTCGCCGCTGACCCCCGGCCAGGGGTGTGCCATTGTGTGCCGTGGGTACCCTCAGTCTTCGCGAGCTGCGCAACAATCTCGGCGCGGTGGTGGGCGAAGTCGCCACACCGGCCATGAGGCGGTCATCACCGACAACGGCCGAGAAGCTGCCGTCATCATCAGCTTGGACGACTACGAGCGCCTGCACGAGCACGCCGACGTCGCCGACGCACTGCGCTTACGAGACATACGCGCGGCCGGCGGTTACGCCACGATGTCTCTGGACGACATGCTCACCGAGCTTGGCGTGTCTCTCGATGACCTCACAGAGCTGGCAGTGTGAACGTCGCGTTCCATCCCGACGTCTATAACAGCTCCAGCAGCTGGCTCGCACAGTCTTGACAGCAGCGCTGACCGCGATCATCGCCCTCGCGCACAATCCGCGGTTAGTACTACAGCCGCAGGCTGGG